>JAEZJR010000005.1 GCA_023415725.1 Acidobacteriota bacterium | reverse complement strand
TCTCTGAGCTGCCTTTCGGGTTTCTGCATACTGCCCGCGAGAAGAGGAACTCGCGATTGGGGCGGGAAGCGACACGGGGGCCAACAAGCCGCTATCCTAAGGATAACTTAAACCGTCACTTAATTTCCACACTAAACTCATCCGCCCGCGGCCCTCCGTGTCTTCCCTTTGTGCACTTTGTGTTAAATTCCAAATTCTTCAACTTTATCCACACCGTTTCCGCAAGCAATGGACATTCTGTAACATCTAATCAGCGTGAATATCCTTTTCGTGAAGCTTGGAGCCATCGGCGACATTGTTCACACCCTGCCAGCCCTATCCGCCGTTAGGAACGCGATCCCCGACGCCCACATCTCCTGGGCTGCGGAACGTCGGTCCGCGGAGATCCTGCGCGGGAACCCTTTGATCGACGAACTGATAGAGATCGACACGAAAAGCATTCGCAGCCGCCAAAACCCCGACGGCGTCCTGAACGACATCCGCACCCAAGCGAAAGGGCTGCGCCGCAATAAGTACGAAGTCGCGATCGACTTCCAGGGGCTTCTAAAATCCGCCGCCATCGCGAAGATCTCCGGTGCCCCGCGCCGCTTCGGTTTCGACAAGCGGTCGCTTCGCGAGCCCGCGAGCCGGTTCCTGCTCACCGACACGGTCGAGGTCCGCCGCGAGATCCACGTGATCAGGAAGAACCTCGCCCTCGTCGCGGCTTCGTTAGGGATCGCCGCTCCGGATAACAGTTTCGAATTTCCCATCGCCACGGGCCCCGAGCATTTAAGAGAAGCCGAGGAAACGGTCGCGCGTGTCGGGCCCGAATTCGCGATCCTGAACCCCGGCGGCGGGTGGGCCACGAAACTCTGGCCTGCCGAGCGTTTCGGTGAACTCGCCCGCGTACTTTGGGATCGGCATCGCATCGCCAGCGTCATCTCCGTCGGCCCGAAGGAAGAGCATCTGGCGGAAGCCGCCCTGAAGCGATCCGCCGACGCCCGCGTCACTGTCGCGAACCTCACGCTGAAAGGCTTCTACGAATTGTCGAAACGGGCATCGCTCTACGTCGGCGGCGATACCGGGCCGACGCATCTCGCCGCCGCGGCGGACACGCCGATCGTGGGCCTTTTCGGCCCGACCGAATGGTGGCGAAACGGAAGCCCGAACCCGCACGACGTCTGTGTCGAGCGTCTGGATATCGGTTGTCGCACCGATTGCCATCGCCGACGCTGCTCCAATTGGATCTGCATGGATATCCCGTTCGAAACGGTCGCCCGAGCGGCCTCGGCCCGCCTCGGGCTCACCGTTCCTTCAGGTCGCGAGGTGGTCGCCTGATCCGTCCTTACTGAATGTCGCCGAAATTCAAAAAGTTCCTCCAACGTTATCGCGTATTCGCCGGTTTCATCATCGCGGCGGTGTATTTCGTCTTCGCCCGGCCTGACCACTATTCGCTCGCGGTCGGGATTCCCGTCGCCGTCGCCGGGATCGCCCTCCGTGCCTGGGCGTGCGGGCATCTTCGTAAATCCGCCGCGTTGGACGTCTCCGGCCCCTACGCCTACACTCGCAATCCGCTCTACCTCGGCACCATCCTCATCACGATCGGCTTCGGCGTCGTTTCGGGCGTCTGGTGGCTTTTCGCGATAGCGCTTGCTTTTATATTGAGCATCTATTTGCCGGTGATGAACGTCGAAGCATACGAACTCGAAAAACGGCTCGGCGAGGAATATGCCGAATACGCACGCAACGTCCCACTGCTTTTCCCGCGGCTATCGCCCTGGAAAAAGTCGGAACGTAAGTTCGATTTTCAGTTATACTTAAAGAACGGCGAACATCGGGCGGCATATGGCATCATTGCCGCGACTCTCATTCTGGTGGCGAAAGCTGTCCTTCTCGGTTGATGGTGAACCGGTCTATGAAAAAGTATTTCTTGGTCTTCGCGATCGTTCTGGCGTTCACACTTCCCGCGTTCGCTCAACCCGCGGTCCCGTTCGAGGACGGCGAAATTCTCTCGTACGAGGGTAAGGTCAGCAAGATCATCCAGGGGATCGCGGTCGCCGACCTCACGTTCACGGTCGATCGCGGCCAGGACGCCGACTACCTCATCAAGGCCGAGGCCAAGTCAAAAGGCACTCTTCTTAAGCTTTTCCGCTTCTCGTTCCTGCAGCGGCTCGAATCCACCGTCGACGACAGTGCATTCCGCGTAACGCGCACCGTCAAACACGACGTGCAAAAGGACCGCGTGCGCGACAGCGAGGCCCTCTTCAATTACGGCGACAAGCGCGTCACCTACACCGAGGTCGACCCGAAAGACCCGATGAAGGCCCCGCGCAAGATCGCGTCCGAGATCGACGGGCCCACGCACGACCTCGTGTCGGGCGTCTACACACTGCGGATGCTTCCTCTCGCCGTCGGGAAGACATTCCACCTCAAGGTGAGTGACTCCGGCCTCGTTTACGACGTCCCCGTAAAGGTCACCGCCCGCGAGATGCAGAAAACTGAGATCGGCCGCGTGATGTGCTTCCGCGTCGAACCGCAGGTGTTCGGCCCCGGACGCCTCATCGAGAGCGACGGCAGCATGACCATCTGGATCACCGACGACGCCCGCCGGATCCCCGTCCGCTCACGCGTTAACGCCTCCGTCGGCAAGATCGAGATCAAGATCCAATCCGTCGGCAACGCCAAAACGAAAACCCCGACCCCGGCCATCGAAACTACTGGCACAAGATAAGCCTGAATTTCGTCCACAGATGAAGACAGATGAACACGGATATTAATTTCCGATTTTCATCTGTGTCTATCTGTGTTCATCTGTGGTTGAATACTCATTCCAAAACCCCCATAATTTTCATTTATTTATGACCGAGCACGAGAACATATCATCGGGGGAACTCCTACGTTCCGAAGCGGAAACGGCGGAGATCGCCGCCCGCATCGCCGCGGCGCTCGAGGAAGAGCCCGCCGCAAACACGGAAGCGGAACTTTCCCCCGTTTTCAAGGAGCTTCGCGAGCCTAAGCTCCCCGCGCTCCCGCGCGAGAACCGCGCCCGTTTGCTGATGCAGACGCCCACGCGCGTTTACTTTTACTGGGGGCTGAAGAACAACCCGTACCAGATCCTCAACCGTGCCTTCGGCGATAACCGCGGCAGCTACACGCTCGTGCTCAAGCTGATCAACCTGACCCGCGATACCGAAGAGACGCACCCCGTCGATGCGGAAGGGAACTGGTGGTTCGACGTCGACCCCGACTGCACCTACCGTGCGGAGATCGGTTTCTACGCCCCGAACCGCCCTTATTTCCGGGCTCTCTACTCAAACACGGTGACCACCCCGCGAAAGAGCCCGAGCCCGCGCGTCGCGACCGACGCCGACTGGCGCATTTCCGCGAACACGTTCGCAGAGGTGCTCGACAATTCAGGCTTCCGCCAGGACGCATATGACATCGCGATCGCCGGTGACGACATCCAGGCGAGCGACGCCGCAACGCGCGAGGCCTTCACGCAATTCATCGGCGACGACGCTGCTTCCGATGCCTTCACCGCGGAGGAACTCCGCTACGCGATGCTCGCTCTCGCCTCCGGCATCCCGCTCGAGTCGCTCCGCTGGAAGATCAGCGCATCCCTCTTCGCCGTTTTGGCGGCACAACTTGATCGCCTCTCGAGCGATTCTGCGATCGACGCGCTCCGCGAGCATTTCGAACTGGGCGAGGACGAGATCGTCGAGGAAGAGGAACTTTCCGCCGTCCACGGCGCGAGCCTAGTGCACTTCCCGAAGCGGATCAAAAAACGCAGGCTTCCGGATCTTGAGGCCCCCGGCTACGCACCGATCAATTCGAGCCGCATTGCTTAAATGAGAAAGAATTACTTCGGAATAAGTGATAACTGATAACTAATAGCTGGTAACTTTTTCTTCGTCCCTCACTAATTCCGAAACTGACCACTGACCACTGTCAGCTGACCACTGCCCTATGGCCCTCGGATACTTCAGCCTGATACTCCACGCGCACCTGCCGTTCGTCAGGCATCCGGAGTACCCGGAGTTCCTTGAGGAGGATTGGCTTTACGAGGCGATCACCGAGGTCTACCTTCCGCTCATCTTCATCTTCCAGAACCTGCACGAGGCCGGGGCGAAACCGCGCCTTGCGATGAACGTCTCGCCGCCGCTGTGCGAGATGCTCTCCGACAAACTCCTGCAGGACCGATACACGCGGCATCTCGAAAACCTTCTCGAACTCGCCAAAAAAGAAGAGCACCGCACGCGGACGGAAGATACGCAGTTCCACGACGCGGCGCAGATGTACGTCAACAATCTCTCCGCCTCGCTGAACTTGTGGAACGACCGATACGGCAGGAACCTGATAAACGCGTTCCGCGAGCTGCAGGACGAAGGCGTCGTCGAGATCATCACCTGCACCGCGACGCACGGCTTCATGCCGCTGATCTCCACGCCAGAGGCACGCCGAGCGCAGGTGCAGGTCGCCGTAGCGAATTACAAGAAGCATTTCGGTCGTCAGCCGCGCGGCATCTGGCTTGCTGAGTGCGCCTACGAACCGGGTCTCGAAGACCTGCTCAAGGCGAACGATATCGAGTACTTCATCGCCGACACCCACGCGATCCTTTACGGCGACCCGCGTCCGCGATTCGGCGTGCACGCACCCGTCGTCTGCCCGAACGGTGTCGCCGTTTTCGCCCGCGACGTCGAGACGAGCCAGCAGGTCTGGTCCGCCGAGATCGGCTATCCGGGAAACGATCTATACCGCGAGTTCTACCGCGACATCGGCTGGGACGCCCCGCTTGACTACCTCAAGCCGCACCTGCACGCCGACGCAATGCGCCGCCACCTCGGGCTTAAATATCACCGCATCACCGGCAAGAACGTCCCGCAGCAGGCGAAGCAGCCGTACCTGCCCGATCTCGCCCGCGAAAAGGCCGCCGAGAACGCGATGCACTTCATCGGCGAGCGAATAAAGCAGGCACGCAAACTTCGCGAGAACTTCGGCGAGCATCCGCCGCTCGTCGTCTCCCCCTACGACGCGGAGCTTTTCGGGCACTGGTGGTTCGAGGGGCCGCAGTTCATCGATTTCTTCTTCCGCAAGCTTCACTGGGACCAGTCCGAGATCGCGGCCATATCACCCGGCGACTTCCTCGACTCCGGAATCCCCATCCAGGTGCAGCAGCCCACCGCCTCAAGCTGGGGCGAGGCCGGTTACTACAAGGTTTGGCTGAACGAAGGTAACTCGTGGATGTACCCCTATCAACATCACGCCGAACGCCGCATGACGGAGGTGGCCGACGCGGCCCGTTCAAGATTCAATGTTCAAGGTTCAAAGTTAGCAACTAACGCCCTTGAACCTGGAACTTTGAACCTCGAACTCACCCAAAGGGTGCTGAACCAGATGTCCCGCGAACTCCTTCTCGCGCAATCGTCCGACTGGGCGTTCCAGATCTATCAGGGCACCACGGTGGAATACTCCTCCCGCCGCTTCCAATCCCACATCCACCGCTTCAACTTATTGGACGAAATGCTGACTGGAGCGCAGGCTTCCAGCCTGCAGCTTTCCGAACACCAGTTCGCCCTCCTCGCCGAGATCGAATCGCGCGACAACATCTTCCCCGAGCTCGGCTTCCGCGTTTACTGTTCATAAAACGTCCGTTTCGACCGCGGTTTCGCGTTCATACGTCTCGGAAGGTGAGCTATGAACAATTTCAAATACATCCACGACGCGCACGACGGGGAAAAGACGGTCATTTCGGGAAGTTTCTCGCACGCTGCATCGCGAACCGTACCATCGGCGGGGTGAGCATAGGCGAAGACACGACGCTGTTCCGCTTCAGCCTGTCCGACGGCGGCCTTGTGAGCATAAAGATGAACGGCACCCAACCCGAGATCCACTACTAGCCCCCCACCAGATAGAAGAGCAAATCGCAGCAGGATCGGGCACTTATCTTGGCACGCGTAGGTGGAATCACCCATCGATTTTGAGTGTGCGCCCTCATTCGCCGCCGGTTTTGAATTGTTACGCTTTTCAAAAGCAAACAAGACAAGGAGGCGGAATGATAGGCAAGATCATCGCGGTATTATTGGCGTTGTGGTTGGTCGGGTTCCTGGCGGGCGTGAACGGGGCGTTGATACACCTGTTGCTGCTGATCGCGGGGATGCTGTTGTTGGGGAAGATGATGGAGCCTAGGTCGCTTCGCTGACGGCTTCGCTTTCTGTAACGGCAGGCAGCCTCACGACGAACGCGGTGCCCGCACCGCTGCCGTTCGCGGGGCTCTTTACGTCGATGGTGCCGCCGACCTGATCGACGAGCGCCTTCACGATGTAGAGCCCGAGCCCCATCCCAGGTACAGGTTCCGGGTTCAGGACTGCATCTGCCGACGAACCGTTTACCGTGGTCCCTACCGCCGAGATCGAAAGCGGCCGCCCTCGGTAAAACTTCTCGAACACCCGCTCCAGGTCCTCCTTCGCGATCCCGCAGCCGTTGTCCTGCACCTCGATCACCACGTCGTCATCCACCCGCCCCGCGATCACCTTCACCACGCCGAACTCCGACGTATACTTCAACGCGTTCTCCACCAGCCCCGACAGAATTCGATAAAGCGCCGTCCGGTCCGTCATCACGTTCGGCAGATGCTCCGGCGGCGTGAAGACCTGCAGTCGGATCGCTCGCGATTCCGCCAGATTGCGGTGCAGCCCCACCACCGAATTGATCGTTTCGACCGGGTCGGTCTCCTCGATCACCGGGTGATACGAGCCCGACTCCAACCTCGTCAGGTCGAGCAGGTTCTGCACTAGGTCGATCTGCCGGTCGCATTCCCCCGCGATCGTCTCGAGGTATTCCTGCCGCGTGTCATCGGGCAGGCTCCCGCGCTGAAGAAGGCGCGTCAATGTCTTGATCGTCGTCAGCGGGGTGCGAAGCTCGTGCGACACGCTGCTGACGAATTCGGATTTCAGCGAATCAAGTTCCTTGAGCTTCTCCTCACGTGCCTCGATCTTTCGGGCCATCTGGTTGAACGTGAGCCCGAGCTCGCGAACGGCCGGGTCATTCTCCACGCCGCTCCTTACGGTCATGTCGCCCTCGCCGAACGCCTTAGCCGCGTCCGTCAGCCGCCGCAGCGGCTCCGTGATCCCGCGTGCGATCAGGAACGCCGCGAACACCGCCAAACACGCGATCAGCAGGCTCAGCAACAACTGCTGCCTGAGCTGCTGCTGTGCACCGCCGTAAAGGTCGTCGCGCGGCAATCCCACCGCAACCGCCGCGTCCACCGAATCGATACGCGCGAGGCCGTAAACGCGGTCGATCTTGTCGTACGGGCTCTCCACCTCGATCACGCCGGTTCGTCTCCCGCTTAGCGCCGTCAACAGCGGCGTCTGGCTCACGTCCAGCGAAAATTGCTCCGGCGAGACCTGGCTGCTAAATATCAGCCGCCCGTCGCGGTCCAAGACCGCGATGATGTGGTCCTCCGGTAGTTCGAGCCGCTTGAACACCTCGCTCGCGCTCGTCCCGTCGATGCGCGCGAC
>JAEZJR010000223.1 GCA_023415725.1 Acidobacteriota bacterium | reverse complement strand
AAACTCTACCCGACCTCCTTTTATGCAGGCACAAAAAGAAACCGCACATGCGATCGACGATATTCGCTCTCAGTTCCCGGCTTTGACACGCACGCACGACGGCTATCCGGTGGCGTATTTCGACGGTCCCGGCGGCACGCAGGTGCCGCGGTCGGTCGTTGAGGCGATGAACGATTACCTCTTCCACCACAACGCGAACACGCACTGGGGTTACCCGACAAGCGATGAGACGGACCGGCTGATCGAAGAGTCGCGACAGGCCTTTGCCGATTTCTTCAACGCATCGCCTGACGAGGTCGTCTTCGGCCAGAACATGACTACGCTGACGTTCAATCTGGCTCGGGCCCTGGGACGCGGTTTTGCCGAAGGGGACGAGGTCGTGGTGACGGAACTGGACCATCACGGGAACGTGGATACTTGGCGGTCGCTAGAGAAGGACCGCGGCGTAGTGATCCGCGTGCTTCCGATGGATCCGGAAACCGGCGAGCTGGAATTGCGCGAGCTGCCGGGGCTGCTGAACGAGCGGACGAGGCTCGTGGCCGTTGGTGCGGCGTCGAACGCGATCGGGACGATCAGCGACGTTGCGGCGGCTTGCCGGATGGCTCGCGAGGCGGGCGCCCTGAGCTTCGTCGATGCGGTGCATTTCGCTCCGCATTCGCTGATCGATGTAAAGGCGATCGAGTGCGACTTTCTTACCTGCTCAGCTTACAAGTTTTACGGCCCGCACATCGGAATTATGTATGCGCGGAACGAACTGCTGAGAACGATAGATTTCCCGAAACTCAGGCCGGCTCCCGACAACGCGCCGGACCGTGCCGAAACAGGCACCCAGAGCCACGAATCGATCGTCGGGGCCGCCGCGGCGGTGGATTTCATCGCATCGCTCGGCGAGGGAGAGACACGACGCGAGAAGATCGAGAGTGCGTTCGCTCGCATGCACGAGCGCGATGTGGAAATGACGCGAGAGCTTTGGAACGGCCTAGCGGAGATACCGGACGTGCGACTCTACGGGCCGAAGTACGACGCACTGCGGACCTCGCTGGTGTCGTTCACGGTCGGCGACGCACCGTCACATGAAGTGAGCCGGTATCTGGCCGATCGGGGGCTGTTCGTCTCGCACGGGAACTTCTACGCGGCGACCGTGGTGGAGAAATTAGGCGTGGCGGAGCAGGGGCTGGTCCGAGTCGGGTGTTCGGTATACACGACGATCGAAGAGGTCCGCCGGGTGGTCGAAGGCATAAAGGAATTCGTTAGCGAGTGGAGCTGAACCCCTGCGTGAGACGTTCGAGGAACGTCATCCCGCGTCGCTTGCCGCGAACGACGGTGGCGGGCTCGGCGGAGCGGCCCGTGTCGCGGATGAGGAGCAGATCGTTCACGGTGTTACCGCGTGCGAGCAACAGCGACTTCCCGTCCTTCGCCCAGGTGAAGCCGTAGATCCGGCCGGATTTGAAATCGGTCACCGGCGTCGGCTCGGACCCATCGAGCGGCTGCCGGAGAATGTTCTGCACGCCGCTGCGGGTGGTCAGCACGGTCAACTCCTTCCCGTCGGGCGACCACGCGAACTGGTTGACAAGGTTGTACTCCAGGTCCTTCTCGATCTCGCCGAATTTGTAATCCACGAGCGACGCGACCTGCAGGCGTTTTTGGTAGGTCTTGACGTTGTACGTGCCGAACGCGATGCGCTTGCCGTCGGGGGAGATCTTCGGGCTGAAGACGCTCCATCCCTCGCGGTCGAACAGCACTTCCGGCTGCCCGCCGTCGATCGGCACCTTCGCGAACGTTACGCGATCGTCGTCGCGCTGCCGCTGGAATATCACGAGCTTGCCGTCCGGTGTGATCTGCGGGGCGAAATCCATCGCATTGGAATCGGCCTCCGACAACTGCACCGCAGCGGTCCCGTCCGCATTCATCCGCCAGATCTTCGAAGACTTGTCCTTCTGCCGCGTGTACACGACGTAGCGGCCGTCCGGGCTTACGCTGGGCGTCACGTAGGAGCCCGGCTCGCCGGTGATCTTCGCGAGGTTCTTACCCGATGGGTCCGCCTTCCAGAGCTTGTATTCTTTCGCTTCCTTGTTGGTGAAGTAGACGCTGCCGTCCGGGGCCTCGGCGATGCCGTTCAGCCCGTAAACGGTGCGGCCCTCGCCGGCGATCGGGGATACGGCCTTCGACGCGACATTGTATTTCCACAGCCCCGAATTTGTCTCGCCCTTGATCGTCACGATCGTTTTGCCGTCAACCGCGAGGCCGAGCTCGGCGTAGTCGTTGAAGTCGTTAGTGACCTGGTGGAACTCGACGCTCGGGTATGAGCTCTGCCACACCTGAATGGGGCCGGCCTGCGTTTCGCGGCCCGCGCAAAGGAAGCCGGAGCCGTCGGCGTACCAGGCAAAGTTCCCGACGGTGAAGAATTTGCCCTCGTCGATGGTGCGGAACTTGCGCTCGGCGATCTCGATCTCGCCGATCACCATGTTCCCCATGAAGCCGCCCTCGCGCTTGCCCGCGCCGATGAGGATGCGATCCCCCGTGGGCGACCACGCCGGCCTCGCACTGAAGAAATCGTAGCCCGCCTGTTTGGAGCGGATGATCTCCTGCATCTCGAGCGACGTCGCATCGACGGTGAAGATGATGTCCTCGTTGTTCTGCGACGTGTGCCGCATGAAGGCGAAGCGTTTGCCGTCCGGCGAGAACGTCACGACGCTGTCGACGTCTTCGACGAGCTTCTTCGGCGTGCCGCCGAGCGTCGGGACGGTGTAAAGCGTGTTGATGGAGAAATCCGTGCTCGTCTGCGTGTAATAGACGCGGTCGCCGGTCGGGGAAAACGAGACAGCGGCGAAATTCAGATTTGACGGCGGAACGACCGTGACCATGCTGTCGGTCGAGATCTGCCGCACGACGAGGGACTGGTTGCCGATGTCGCCGCTGACATACGCGAGGTATTTGCCGTCGGGCGAGATGGCGGGCAGCATCACTTTGCCGTCGGTATCGACGCGCGAGATCTGCGGGCGGAGGAATGCCTCGGCCGCAAGCGGCTGCTCGGCGAAAGCGAGGCTGTAAACGGCGTAACCGCCGATCGCCAGGACGAGAACGCCGAGTATGGCGGCCAGGGCCAGCACCGTGCTCCGGCGAGCCTGCGGGCGAGCGGGCGTATGATGTGCCGCGGAGATCATAACGGACGTCTTGTCCGTCGGGTGGTTGCCGCTGACGGTGCGGTGGATGATCGTCGGGTTCTCGCTGAACTCCGGATTCGAGATGATGTGGTTCGTGCGGTTCCCGCTGGTCGAATGCTCGATGTCGTGGAGCAATTCTTTGATGTCGAGAGCGAGGTCCTTCACGTGCTGGTAACGCTCTTCGCGGTCCTTTTGCAATGCCTTACGGACGATACGCTGCAGTTCGACCGGGGCGTTCGGCAAGAGATTGCCGATCGGCTCGGGCTCCTGGTAAATGACGGCTCCGAGCGTATCGGCGGTGGTCGCACCGTCGAACGGGGGCGTGCCGACAAGAAGTTCGTAAAGCACGACGCCGAGGCTCCAAATATCGGTCCGCTCGTCCACCTCGAGGCCGCGGGCCTGTTCGGGGGACATGTAGCGGGCGCTGCCCATCACGGTGCCAGGGATGGTCTTGTTGTCGCCGCTGTTATCTTCGTTCCTGAACCCGACGACCGGTTTGGCGAGCCCGAAATCCAGGACCTTCACGATGCCGTCGCGGCGGACCATGATGTTCTCGGGCTTGATGTCGCGGTGGACGATATGGGCGTTGTGCGCCGCGAGGAGGGCGTTCGCTGCCTGTTCTACGATCCGCAGGATGCGCTGCAGCGTGAGCGACTCGCGCTTCATCATCTCGCGAAGCGTGCGCCCCTCGACGTACTCGGTCGCGAGGAAATGACCGAAATCGTTCTCGCCGATCTCGTAGATGGTGATGACGTTCGGGTGGTTAAGGGCGGAGACTACCTTCGCTTCCTGGCGGAAACGCGAGCGGCGTTCCTCGTCGGAGGTGAACTCGTTCGGGAGCAGCTTGATCGCGACGTCGCGGTCGAGCTCGACGTCGATGGCCGAATACACCTCGCCCATGCCGCCCTCCCCGATCTTGCCGCGAATCTCGTACCTGCCGAATGTTTCCCCCGCTAGCATTTCAAATGAACAGACACTGCCGCCCGTAAATAGTGAACACCGCCTTTCACGCGTTTGTGACAACTAAGTTGCGTGAAAGGCGGTGTTCAAAGAACCGGTTGACCAGTTATTTAAACGAGTCAACTACTAAGAAATGTTTCAATTACTTTGTAGCTCGCCTCGAGGGCTTCCGGGAGTTTTTCGGGCTCGGGACCGCCGCCCTCGGCCATGTCCGGGCGTCCGCCGCCCTTGCCGCCGATCACGGGGACGATCTCCTTGATCACGTTCCCGGCCCTGACCTTGTCTTTGAGGTCCTCAGAGACGCGGACGATGATGCCAGCCTTGCCCTCATCGCGGCGACCGAGCACGACGACGCCCGATTTCAGCCTTGCGAGGAGCGTATCGGAAAGCTGCCGCATCCCGTTGGCGTCGAGCCCCTCGACAATCTTCCCGACCACTTTCACCCCGGCGATCTCGCGTGCCTCGTCCCCATTAGAGGACGCTCCGCCGATCGCTCCGGTTGCGATCTTGAGCTTCAGGTCGTCGATCTCGCGGCGGGTGCGTTTCAGCTCCTCCTGCAGCCGCTCGATGGCGTTGGGGAGCTGATCCCGCTGTGTTTTCAATACTTCGAGGCTGCGGTCGATCAGCACCTCGTCCTCGCGGAAGCGTTCGAAGGCATCGAACCCCGTGATGGCTCTGATGCGTCGAACGCCGGACGCGATAGCTTCGTCGGAAGTAATTTTAAAGCTCCCGATATCGCCGGTCGCACGGACGTGCGTGCCGCCGCACAGCTCCATCGAAAATTCACCGGTGCCGACGCTGAGCACGCGCACCTCGGAGCCGTATTTTTCGCCGAACATCGCCACGGCGCCGCTGCGCATTGCCTCCTCGATTGCCATCATGTTCGTGGTCACGGGGTGGTTCTCGAGGATGTAGCGGTTGACGAGGTCCTCGACATCCTTGATCTCGGCCGCGGTCATCGGCTGGTAATGCGTGAAGTCGAACCGAAGGTAATTCGGCGCGACGACGGAGCCGGCCTGTTTGACGTGCGAACCGAGAACTTCTTTGAGCGCGGCGTGCACGAGGTGCGTGGCGGTGTGGTTGCGACGGGTGGCGTCGCGGCGTTGTTCATCGACGACGGCGGTGACCTGGTCGCCGACCGTGATCTTCCCCTTCTCGATGCGGGATTTATGCAGGATCACGCCGGGGACGGGGGCGAACGTGTCGAGCACTTTTACCTGCACGTCCGTGTTGAACAGCACCCCGGTGTCGCCGACCTGACCGCCGGATTCGGCGTAGAACGGCGTTTCGCCGAGGATGATAAGCCCTTCCTCGCCTTCATTTAGGGTATCGACCCTTTCGTCCCCCTTCACGAGCGAAGCGACCTTCGCTTCCTCGATCCGGGTCGATTCGTACCCGTGGAACTTGTTCGCTCCCACCGCCTCGGCGATCTGGGCGTACATCGGGCTGATCTCCGATTTACGCTGGGTCTGGCCGATGCCGGATTGTTTTTGTATCTCCTGCAGAGCGGCCTCGAACCGGCCGTTGAAATCTTCTTCCTCGAACTCGATGCCTTTTTCTTCAAGGTAAACGCGGATCAGGTCGCGCGGCGTGCCGAACGTGTCGTAAAGCTTAGCGACCTGGGCGAAGAGATCGTCTGTCGGGGTTTCTTTGGTAATGGTGAGTTCATTCAACTTACCGAGGCCGACGGTGACCGTGTTGCCAAACCGTTCCTCCTCGAGCCGGACCATCTTGCCGATGAAATCGCGCTGGGCGACCAGTTCCGGAAAGGCACCGCCCATCTGCTCGACGACGAGGTCGCATACCTTGTAGAAGAACAGATCGTTCAATCCCAAGTGCTCTCGGCCGTGGTAGATAGCGCGGCGCATTATCTTGCGCAGCACGTAGTTGCGCCCTTCGTTGCCGGGCAATATGCCGTCCGCTATGGCGAACGCCGTCGCACGTGCGTGGTCCGCGATGACGCGGCAAGCAAACTGCTTCGATTCGGAAAGTCCCTCGTAAACACTCATTACAGGTCTATTGTATATCAGGGTTGGGGCGATGCACGCGGGCGTGGTCAATGATTAGCTAGAAATCAATCTTTTCCGAAGAATATATCTGAATCCGTGAGGCTATACCGATAAGAGTTACTACCGAAACGTTTTTCCCTTCATTATTTGAGGAGAACTCAAAGCGAAGGCCGTCTTCATATCCCTGCTGATTCGTTAGTATCCAAACCCAGGACAAAGATTTTCCTAGAGCTTCCGGCCAAGGAGCCGAAGGGGCCGCGTCCCTAACATAACAATCTTCACGAACTTCGACCTCTTTTAATTCCAACCTTAGCATGTCGAACTCGGAGTCAACGTAAACTGTAGCGACCGTGCCATTTTCGAATTGCAATTCAATAGCGTCGATCCAATCTTGACCGTTCGAAGCGGCGTCATACATCGAGTACCGAACACCGATGAGCTTTTCCGCTGTGTCATGTAAAGTTCCGATTTGTTGGTAGTTTGACCTTTCCACAACTCTAGTTACTTTTACTTTCCCGATCGGCGAAGGCGGCGATCACGTGGACGCCAATGCCGGCGAGTGCGAGGTAGATTCCCCGACGGCTCATGTCAGAAAAGTGGTGGGTAAAATACGTCTCCGCGAAGAAAGCCCACACAAGCAGCGCGCCCGATGCCGTCAAAACGGCCGAACCTGCGACCTGGAATGCTCGCGTGAGTTTCTGCTTCCCCCACACGAAATATAGCCCCAGGCACAGGTTGATCAGCGAGGCAAAGAGGATGTAGATGTGCCGCGAGCGCATCAGCATCCGGAATTCCTGATCGATGATCTCCTTGTCGGGGAAATCCTGCCGCATGAGCCGGCCGGTGACCAGGAAGGCAATGAACAATAACGCACCGACGATCAGATGTATCCGCCGCATAGCGCCGGGTATTGTGACACCGTTCGGGCTCGTTTGCACTAGCCGGAAGCAATTGAGCTACAATCGTGCGGATGAGATCAACATGGATCGCGATCTTGATGGCGGCGGTGATGACGGCCGCATGCTCGGGCGTGCCGGAGACGAACTCGAACCTAGCGAACGCGACGCCCGGGGCCGTACCATCACGCACGGCGGAGCCACCCATGACGCCGTCGCCGACACCACCCGCCGATGAGGCAGCGTCGGAA
Source organism: Acidobacteriota bacterium (assembly GCA_023415725.1). Classification (GTDB taxonomy): domain Bacteria; phylum Acidobacteriota; class Blastocatellia; order Pyrinomonadales; family Pyrinomonadaceae; genus OLB17. The sequence goes on along the minus strand of JAEZJR010000223.1, from coordinate 5,407 downwards.
TCTCCCTCCGATTTCCAAGGGAAGGCTGGCAACACCTTGAAGGAGAACCCGGCGGCGACCGGCGCGGTAATGCTCAGCGACGTGCGATCGGCCATGCATCCGAATTACGACCGGGTCGTTTTCGAATTCGCAGGCGCGCAGATTCCCAGTTACAGGATCGAATACATCGACAAGCCCGTCCGTGCGTGCGGTTCGGGGGATGTCGTTCCGTTTCAGGGCGATGCGTGGCTTTCCGTGCTCTTTACCGGTGCTAACGCCCACACCGAAGCGGGCGAGCCGACGATCAAGGACCGAACGCGTTCGCCGAACCTCACGATAGTCAAAGACCTCAAGCTGATCTGCGATTTCGAGGCGGAGGTGGAATGGGTGCTCGGGGTTTCATCGCCGAACAAGTACCGTGTACTCGAACTGAAGAACCCGGCCCGGCTTGTCGTGGATATACGCCACTGATCTCGGGCGGTGGCGGACGGCCTCGGCGAATGAGCTCTTGTCGATCCCCCGGGTCACGGTAACGTGGCTCAGAAATCGTAAACCTGAAGTATGAAACGATGTCCGAAATGCAGGCGTGATTACCTCGACGACACACTGGTCTATTGCCTGGACGACGGCTCGCAGCTATTGGAGGGCCCCGGCAGCGGATCGGACCTGAATGCCGGTGAACAGCCCACCCAAATCTTCGAACCTTCCACGAAGGTGTTCGGTAACGTTTCGGCGGAGGATGAGGAACAGGCTCCCTCGCGTAGTCGGTATGTTTGGGCGATCGCCGCCGGGGGGTTGATCATAGTCGCCCTCGCCGCATTCGGTTTATACAGCTACCGCAGCACGACGAACCCGGTAAAAGAGATCCGAAGCGTGGCGGTGCTCCCGCTAGAGAATCTGTCGGGCGACCCGGCGCAGGAATACTTCGCGGACGGGATGACCGAATCGATCATCACTAATCTTTCCAAGATCGGTGCGTTGAAGGTGATCTCCCGCACGTCCGTGATGCGGTACAAGCGTTCGGGCAAAACCATCCCCGAGATCGCGAAGGAATTGGGGGTTGAGGCTGTGGTCGAAGGCTCCGTTCAGCGAACGGATAACCGCGTCCGAGTCACCGCCCAGCTTATCGCCGCTGAGACCGATTCGCCGCTCTGGTCGCAACAGTTCGAGCGCCCAATGTCGGACATTCTGAACCTGCAAAGCGAGATCGCCCGAGCCCTGACGACCGAGATCAAGATAAAACTGACCCCCCAGGAGCAACTCCAGCTAAACAAGAACAAGGTGGTGGACCCGGCGGCCTCCGAAGCCTATTATCTCGGAAAGCATTACTTCGCGAAGTGGACGGTCGAGAGCGAGCGGCAAGCTGTGGAGCAGTTTCAAAAGGCCGTGTCGATCGAACCCGAATACGCCGACGCCTGGGCTGGGCTCGCCGACGCCTGGACGGTGCGGGCGATGGTCGGGGACATAACAGCAAGTGAGGCTGAGAAACCGACGAGGGACGCTACCCTCCGGGCACTAGAGATCGACCCAAACAACGCGGCCGCACATATTTCAATGTGTTTCGTGCGGAACAACTACGATTTCGATTGGGCGGCGGGGGAGGAGTCGTGCAAACGCGGCATCGAACTCGACCCCAACAACGCGAAGGGCCATTTCGCATACGCGTACCTTCTTTCAAGATTGGGCCGGCACAGCGAGATCGACGTGCACATGCAGACCGCTATGCGGCTGGACCCTGCGGAACCGTGGTGGCCGTCGGTTTACGGAAACTTCCTCATACAAGCTGGCCGATTCGAAGAAGCGGAAAAGCGAATAATGCGGGCTATCGAGGTCAATCCGACATACAATCAATCTTACTATTCGTTGGGGAACCTCTACACCGAACTGGGGCGGTTCGACGAGGCGATCAAGATCTGGGAGAAAGCGGGAGCTGGCCCCAAGTCCTTGCAGATGGCGTATGTCCATGCACGTAAAGGCGATACGGAAAAGGCTCGGCAGATATTGGGCAATACTGACTCCCGTAATCCGTACCTATTAGCGCTTGTCTATACAGCTCTCGACGACTTCGACAAGGCGTTCGAGGTGATCGAACGTACGTTGAATGAAGGAAATGGTTTTATGTTCGGGTTCGGCAACTTTCGTGTGCTGGATAAGTTGAAGAAAGACGCTCGCTGGGAACCGATTAGACAACGAATGAATCTCCCGGAGTGATCGAGGTGAAATTGGAATGGCAATTATCCTGATGGCGGCGACGTTGGTTCTGGCATTTGCAATGACATCCGCAGCTCAAACGAACAAATTCCCTGAATTCAAAGAAACTTTCAAACGCGAACTCGCCGCGGAGGGGATCGCCGGCGGGAGTTTCGTCTTTTTGAGGGACGGGAAGCCGCTCGCCGAGGATCATTACGGTTTCGCGAACATCGAGAAGAAACAGCCGGTGAACGCGGACACGATCTACCACTGGGCGTCGAACACGAAGCCTTTCACGGGGATCGCGATAATGCAGCTTCGTGATCGAGGATTGCTCAAGCTGGACGATCCGGTGACGAAATACCTGCCGGAGCTTCGCGGGGTGCATAACAAGTTCGGTTCGATGGACGAGATCACGATCCGGCATTTAATGACGCATTCGTCCGGGTTCCGCGGTTCGACCTGGCCGTGGGACAAGGGTGAATCGTGGGAGCCGTTCGAGCCGACGGAGTATTCGCAGCTCGCCGCGATGTTCCCGTTCACCGAGATCCTCTTCAAGCCGGGAAGCAAATTCAGCTACTCGAACCCGGGGATCATCTTTCTCGGCCGTATCATCGAGAAACTCACCGGCGACGATTATGAGGTTTACGTCGACAAGAACATCCTCAAACCGCTCGGGATGCACCGCAGCTACTTCGACGCGACGCCGTATCACCTGCTAAAGGACCGCTCGCATTCCTATTATATGCGAGAGGGGAAACGCAGCGAGGGCCGCTTCGACGTTAATACCGGCATCACGGTCTCGAACAGCGGGCTAAACTCGCCGATCTCGGATATGGTGAAGTACCTGAACTTCCTCACCGGCAGCGGCGCAAAAGCCGTGAACGACGGGGTGCTGAAGCGCTCCTCGCTCGAAGAGATGTGGCAGCCGCAACTTCCAGCACCGACCGATGCAAACGGCAATCCCGGCTTCACCACTGACGTCGGCCTTATCTATTTCGTCGACAAACGCGACGGCCGAACCTTTATCGGCCACGGCGGTGACCAGAACGGCTTTATCAGCTATATCGATCTCGAGCCCGCGAGCCGGTCGGCTTCCGTAATCGTCTTCAACACGGACGTCGCGGGCGGGGAAGTCTACACGCGACTGCGGAAGCGTGTGCGAATGCTTTTCTAGAAAGCTCATTGAGCCGTTACACTTTCGGTCAGGGCCAATTCCTTTTCCGATAGGGATTCCGCTTCGTAGTAGACGCGCTTGATCGCGGGGTATTTTTCGCGAATGGCGAGTTCGATCCTTCTTATGGCATGCCGCAGCTCGGTGGCGGTTATTTCAGGCTGGAATTTCAGCTCGAGCGTCGCAGCGACGTCGTTGGGGCCGATGTAGATGGTGAGGATCTTGAGGACCTCTTCCACATTCGTCTCCGCCTCGGCTACCTGCCGGATGCCCCGAATGGTTTCCTTGTCCGCCGCCTCGCCGATAAGGAGGCTCTTGGATTCCGCCCCGAGGAACAACGCAACAAGGCATAAGATCACGCCGATCAGGATCGAAGCGACGCCGTCGAACAATGGCATCCCGAGCTCATGGCTGAGGAAGACGCCGACGAAAGCGACCAGTAGGCCGGCCATCGCCGCTGAATCCTCGAGCAGGACAGTGAAGCTGGTCGGGTCTTTACTGAGCCGCATCGCTTCGACAACGGAACGGCCGCGCCGCACCTTGGAGAACGCCCGCCACCCGAACAACCAGGTGATCCCCTCGAAAATTAGTGAAGCTCCCAAAACACCGTAGTTCCACCACACGTTTTCGATCTGCTCCGGGTGCTGCAGGTGCGTGATCCCCTCGTAGATCGAAACGCCGCCACCCACCGCGAAGATGCTGAAGGCGACCACCAGCGACCAGAAATAAAGCTCGCGGCCGTGGCCGAAGGGATGTTCTTCGTCGGGCGGGCGACGACTGCTGCGTATCCCCACCAGCATCAGAAGCCCGTTGCCCGTATCCACCACGGAGTGGATGCCTTCGGACAGCATCGCGGAGCTGCCGGTAAAGAGCGAAGCCGTGAACTTCACCACGGCGATCAAAAGATTGCCGATGATAGCGGCGAATATCGCCACGACCGATTCGTTTTCGCCTTCGCGCGCAGGGGCAGCCATCAATCCAATTCAGCCAAATGGATCGATGACGCGGCGTATGTTCCCTGACAGAGTGTTAAATCGTTACGAAACGCCTTTTTCGGGGTTCCAGCTACCCTGGAGTTTTCTGAGCAGCAGGACCTGGCCGCCGTGGTAGGCGTTATGGGCGTTGATGTCGGCGATCACTTCCCACCATTTGCGTGAAGTATTCGTAGGGACGGGCTCGGTGAATTTAGATTCGTCAGCGGCCCTTATAAGCTCGCGAAATTCGTTCATCACGGCATCAAAACGGGCGATGTCGGCCTGCCAATCGGCTTCGGTGTATTCGCCGGTGCTGAAGGTCTGGTCATTGGTGTCGACGTGGTATTCGAACTCGATCCCCTTGAACCGCTGCAGGTACGCGTTGTTGTAATAGGTGATGTGAGAGAGCGTTTCCCAGATGCAGTTGCCGTCTCGGTCGTCGGCCTTCCACGCGGCCTGCTCGTAGGTCACACCCTCGAGCGCGTTGCGCACGGCGACGAACCATCCGTTCTCATCGAAACAAAGCGAAAATTGCCGTTCCAGAATTTCCTTCATTTTCCTCCTTCCTCGCACCACCGCCTCGTCACCTCGTGACGGTAATTGAACATCTTCTCCAACCTGGGCACCACGAACATCGGGGCGATCGAGACGCCGAGGAACGACGCCGGCGGTTCGTAGAAAACCTCGTCCCGGAGGATCGCTCCTTCCGGGTGCGGTTCGATGATGTGGCGATGCCTCCACGTCTTGAACGGTCCCGAGACCTGCACGTCCTCGAACATCCTGGGTGGGTCGTAAGCCGTGTGCTCCGCGATCCAACGTACCTTGAACGGACCGAGGACCTTGCCCTCGATGATCGTCTTCGAACCGATCTCCGAAATGTTCGCCTGTTTGATGACCCGCACCTTCTCCCACGGCGGCACTAGCCGCTGAAAGGCGTCGGGCAATTCATGGAACTCCCACACCCGCTCAGGCGGGCAGCGTATCACGCTTTCTTTGACGAAACGCATCGGTTAACTCATTATCTTACAGTCACAAGACCGTTAATCCCATAACTCTACTTTATTACTTCGCGTCCTCCGCGAGCTTTGCG
>JAEZJR010000194.1 GCA_023415725.1 Acidobacteriota bacterium | reverse complement strand
GGTGCAGATGCCCCGTTCGCGGCCGGCGCCCGGGGAGCGTCACGTCAACGCGTTCGCGCTCGGTCTGGGCGTTCTAGATGTATTCGTTCAGCTTCGCCTCGACGTCGTCGATCGCTTCGGTGATCTCTCGCTCGACAGACTGCACCATCTGCCCGAACCGCCCGCGCTCTGCCGGATCGACCTTCCCGATCAGCTTTTTCGCCTCGGCGATCTCAGACTTTTTGCCCGTGTGCCGAGTCTTGAACTCGGAAAGTTCCTTGGCCAGCTGCGTAGCCGTCGCCAGCTTTAGATCGTTGGCCGAAGCCCGCAAATTCGCGAACCGCTCGAACTTCGCTCTGAACGCCTCGCGTATCCCCTCTACCTGTTTTTGCTGCGCGTCCATGAATAACAAACCGCGGTCTCGTTAGACCGCGAACCCCTAATTGTAGCAGTGCTTTTGTTTCCCGCAAACGCTGTCAACCCATTGTTCTCCACCGTCTTTTCTCTGTGCCCTCTGCGGCAAAAATACGATAAACACAAAGTCCTTAAAGATTTGCAGGGAGCACACGCAGAATTAGCCAAACCTTTGCTAATATAGCTACTTATTACCTCCATAACATGAAAGCCATCGTAAAAAGCAAAGCCGAGCCGGGACTCTGGATCGAGGACGTTCCGGAACCGGAAATGGGCATAAACGACGTGATGATCCGCGTAAAGCGCGGCGGCATATGCGGCACGGACCTGCACATTTACAACTGGGACGAATGGGCACAGAGCACCATTAAGGTGCCGACGACCATCGGGCACGAATTCGTCGGCGAGATCGTCGACATCGGCTCGAACGTCGTCGATTTCAAGCCCGGCGACATCGTTAGCGTTGAGGGCCATCTCGTCTGCGGCCGCTGCCGCAACTGCATGGCCGGCCGCCGTGCACTGTGCGCCAACACCCGCGGAGTTGGAGTGAACATGGACGGCGGCTTCGCCGAGTTCATCGCCATCCCCTACACCAACATCTGGAAGCACAAGCCCGATATCGACCTTGAGGTCGCCGCGATCTTCGATCCATTCGGCAACGCCGTTCACACGGCTCTCGAATTCGAGGTCTTCGGCGAGGATGTGCTCATTACCGGTGCAGGCCCGATCGGTATCATGGCCGCCGCCGTCGCTAAACACGCCGGGGCCCGGAAGATCGTGATCACCGACGTCAACCCATACCGTCTCGAACTCGCTGAAAAGATGGGCCACGTCACCAAAGCCGTCGATGTGAGCAAGACCACCATCAAAGACGTCCAACGCGAACTCGGGATGAAGGAAGGCTTCGACGTCGGTATGGAAATGTCCGGCGTCCCCGCCGCATTCAAGGATATGCTCGCCAACATGTTCCACGGCGGCAAGATCGCCTTCCTCGGTATCCCCGGCGGCCCCTTCGAGATCGACTGGAAGACCGTCATCTTCAACATGATCACCATCAAGGGCATCTACGGCCGCCAGATGTATGAAACCTGGTACCAAATGTCCAACCTCCTCGAAGCAGGCGTAAATATCAAACCAGTCGTAACGCACCGGTATTCTTACAAGGATTTCGAGCAAGGATTTGCCGCGATCAAGGAAGGGAACTGCGGGAAAGTAGTCCTGGATTTCGAAAGCATTTGAGGCAAAAGGAATTCGGAAATCCGGATGTCCAGCTGTGCTAGTATTCCTCTATGGCAACGAGCATACAAGAACGAAAATTGGAGTTGATCCAATGGCTTTCGCTGGTCGACGATGTGTCGCTGCTTGATAAGGTTTCTGACCTGAAAGAGCAGAGCACCCGCGATTGGTGGGACGAGATTTCTGAAGCCGAGAGGGAGTCAGTCTCAAAGGGACTCCAGGACGCCGAGGTGGGAAGATTCAGGCCTCATTCCGATGCCAAAGCGATCTATGAAAGGCGGTCTTAAGATAGTTTGGACCGAACACGCTCTCAACGAACTCCGCCGGACAGTTCAATATCTTGAGTTGAACTTTTCAGATAAGGAAATTGACCGGCTTGCCCAAAAGATAGAAACCGTAGTTCGGAGCATCTCGAGATTTCCAGGTCTTTATCCCGAATCAGCCCAACAAAGCGGTGTTCGCCGGGCAACGGTGACTAAGTTCAATACACTGTACTATCGGTCGAACGTGGAACTGCGTCAGATCGAAATACTGTCGTTCTTTTCAAATCGACAAGGCGAGGAGAAGCTCGAACTTTAAGAAGGAATAATGTACGGCAAATTCAAACAGCACCTCGAAAGCACCATCAACGAGATTCGCGAAGCCGGACTCTATAAATCCGAACGCGTGATCGACAGCCCGCAGGATGCGCGGATCGACGTGGGCGGCAGGGAAGTGCTGAACATGTGCGCTAACAATTACCTGGGCCTGAGTGATCACCCGGCGATAGTTGAATCGGCGCGAAAGGCGTTGGATGAATGGGGCTACGGGCTCTCGTCGGTGCGATTCATCTGCGGTACGCAGGCGATCCACAAAGAGCTCGAGCGGAAGATCAGCGAGTTTCTCGGTACCGAGGACACGATCCTTTACACGAGCTGCTTCGACGCTAACGGCGGCCTGTTCGAAACGCTCCTCGGCGAGGAAGACGCCGTCATTTCCGACGAACTCAACCACGCCAGCATCATCGACGGCGTCCGGCTCTGCAAGGCACAGCGGTTCCGCTACAAGAACAGCGATATGGCCGACCTCGAAGCGAAGATTGAAGAAGCAAAGACCGCCCGCTTCAAGATGATCGCCACCGACGGCGTCTTCTCGATGGACGGCTACATCGCCCAGCTCCCCGAGATCTGCGACCTCGCTGAAAAACATGAAGCTCTCGTAATGGTCGACGATTCCCACGCCGTCGGCTTCATGGGAAAAACTGGTCGCGGCACTCACGAATACCACAACGTAATCGATCGCATCGACGTCATCACCGGCACGCTCGGCAAGGCCCTTGGCGGGGCCAGCGGTGGCTACACCAGCGGCAAGAAGGAGATGATCGAACTCCTCCGCCAGCGCTCGCGTCCGTACCTTTTCTCAAATTCCGTCGCCCCGCCGATCGTCGCCGCGTCCATCGCCGCGATCGATTACCTCACGTCATCGACCGAGCTCCGCGACAAGCTGATGGACAACACCCGCTACTTCCGTGAGAAGATCCAATCCATCGGCCTCGAGGTGCTCCCCGGCGAACACCCGATCGTCCCCGTCATGTTCGGCGATGCAATTCCGGCCGTAAAAATGGCCGAAGCCCTTCTCGAAAAAGGCATCTACGTGATCCCGTTCTCATTCCCCGTTGTCCCGAAAGGGAAGGCGAGGATCCGAACCCAGGTGTCCGCCGCACATTCAAAAGAAGACCTCGATTTCGCGATCGAGAAGTTCGCCGAGGCGAAATCGGAACTCGGCATAGGAAAAGGCGCGGCCGTTTAACACGGCTCGCGCCTTTAATAAGATCCAAACCAACTAGGCCGCGGCCTGGGTCTGCTTGCTGATCGCGTCCCTTGCCTGACCGGCGATCGCCGCGAACGTTTCAGGCTGTTTCACCGCGAGGTCGGCCAGCGATTTACGGTCGAGCTCGATGCCGGCGAGGCTCAGGCCGTGGATGAACTGCGAATACTTGATGTCGTTCAACCTGCAGGCCGCGTTGATGCGGACGATCCACAGCTTGCGGAAATCCCTCTTCTTCAGCTTACGGCCGGTGTACGCGAAATTCAGCCCGCGTTCGACAGACTCCTTGGCCGAGCGGTAAAGCTTCGACTTCGTGCCGCGATAGCCTTTGGCCAGATCCAATATTTTCCTGCGCTTCTCGGTGCGCTTATTACCACGTTTTGCTCTAGGCATAATTCCTCCAATGCGGAATTCAGAATGCGGAATGCGGAATTACTTAATAAATGCAGTCTACAAACAATCCAAAATCCGAAATCTAAAATCCAAAATCGATTAATCTCGGCCGTAAGGCAGCATCTTCTCCACGCGCTTCTGGTCGCCTTCAGATACCAACACGTCGATATCGAGAATGCGTTTACGCTTGTTCGTCTTCTTCGTCAGAATGTGACGCGCGTGTGAGTGGCCGCGTTTGAACTTGCCGCTCGCCGTCGAGCGAAAACGCTTCGCCGCGCCCTTGTGTGTCTTAAGTTTTGGCATAACTGTCGTCTCCTAAATAAAACTTCTTAAAAGATCCCGTCGATCAGGTCGTCCTCTGGCCTTTCTTCCTCGGCCTGTTTTACCCTTTCGGTTTTTTCTTTCTTTTTCTCCGGCTGCGGTTCGTCGGCATCTGGTGCCTGCGAAACGTGCACCGCGGCCTTCTTCACCTCGGCCTTGCTCTTCTTCGGGATGAAGATGGTGAACATCTGGTACCCTTCCATCTTCGGCGCCACTTCGACGTCTGCGATGTCGGCGAGGTCGGCCGTAAGCCGCTTCAATATCTTTGCCCCGAGTTCGCGGTGGCTCATCTCGCGCCCGCGGAAGGCGATCGCCGCACGCACCTTGTCGCCGTCTTCCAGCCAATCGCGCGCGTGCTCCATCCGGTAGTTGTAATCGTGGTCGTCCGTCGCTGGGCGAAACTTGATCTCCTTCACCTGAACGGTGACCTGTTTCTTTTTCGCCTCGTGCGTCTTCTTCTTTTGCTCGTACAGGAACTTCCCGTAATCGATGAGCTTGCAGACGGGCGGTTTCGCGTTAGGCGCGATCTCCACCAGGTCTATTCCACGCTTTCGAGCTTCCTGCACCGCGTCGCGCGTGTCCATTACTCCGAGCGTCTCTCCGTCTTCCGTCACTACACGGACGGAAGGGACGCGGATGCGCTCGTTGGTGCGATGCAGCGGTTCACGCTGCCTCGGCCTGAAATTACGTCCACCAAATCTTCTAGCGATATTAGCCTCCTACGTTATATTGCGATCTTAGAGCGCACGCGACAGCTTCTGCTGCGTGATCATCTCCTTGAACTCTTCCAGCGACATCGTACCGATATCGCCCTGCCTTCTCTCGCGGATCGCGACCTTACGCTCGTCCAATTCCTTGTCGCCGAGCACGATCATATAAGGGATCTTCTGAAGCTGTGCGTCGCGTATCTTCGCGCCGATCTTGTCGGACTTCAAATTAACTTCAACGCGGAATCCTGCCGCGCGCAGTTCCGCACCCACCTCGCTCGCGTATTCGTTGATGCGGTCCGTGATCGGCAGCACCGTGACCTGCACCGGAGCGAGCCACAGCGGGAAGGCACCCGCGTAATGCTCGATCAATACGCCAAAGAAACGCTCGATCGAGCCGAACAGCGCACGGTGGATCATGTAAGGCCGATGCTTCGCACCATCCTCGCCCGTGTATTCAAGCTGGAACCGTTCCGGCAGATTGAAATCCAATTGGATCGTACCCAGCTGCCAGATTCGCCCGATGGCGTCCTCGATCTTAATATCTATCTTCGGCCCGTAAAACGCCGCCTCGCCCTCGATGCGTTCGAACTGGATGTTGCGTTCCCGCAAGGCACTAGCGAGCTGTTCTTCCGCCGCCGCCCAATCCTCATCGCGGCCGAGATAGCCCTTATTCTCCGCTTCGCCGCGAACGGAAAGCTCGAACTTGACCTTCTCGAACCCGTACGTCTCGAAAACCTTGATCGCGAAATCCAGGCAGTCCGCCACCTCGGCGTGCACCTGGTCCGGACGTACGAAGAGGTGAGCGTCGTCCACCGAAAATCCGCGAACACGCATCAACCCGTGCAGTGTACCGGAAAGTTCCGCACGATAAACCGTGCCCATCTCCGAATACCGCTGCGGAAGGTCACGATAGGAACGCGGTGAGCTCCTGTAAATGCCGATGTGGAACGGGCAGTTCATCGGCTTAAGGCGATATTCCTCTTCCTCGATGCTCGTCGGGGCGTACATCGAATCGGCGTAGTTGCCCTCATGCCCGCTCGTCACCCAAAGGTCGCGCTTGGCGATGTGCGGCGTGAATACGAAACTGTATCCTCGTTTCTCCAATTCATCACGAAGCAAACGCTCCATTTCCGTGCGGATGATCCCGCCCTTCGGATGCCACAGGATCAGCCCGGCGCCGTATTCGTCAGAGATCGAGAAAAGGTCCAGTTCACGCCCGAGCTTACGGTGATCGCGTTTCTCCGCTTCCTCACGCTGCTTCACCCAGGCATCCAGCTCTTCCTGCGTCGCGAACGCCGTCCCGTAGATGCGCTGCATCTGCTGGTTCTCGGCGTTGCCCTTCCAGTAAGCACCGGAAAGAGCCAGCAGCTTGAAAGCCTTCAGCTTACCTGTGTGCGGCACATGCGGCCCGAGGCAGAAATCGATGAACGGGGAATTATCGATGTAGTAGATGCTTGCCGTGTCCGTGACCTTTTCGTCGATCAGCTCGCACTTCAGCGGCTCGTCCCGCTCTTTGAATATGTCCAGGATCTTTGCCTTTTCGATTTCCTCGCGGCGGTAGGGAAGGTTCTGCTTCGCTATCGCCTTCATCTTCTTCTCGATGACGGGCAGGTCCTCTTCCGTAAGATTCCGCGGCGCGATGAAGTCGTAAAAGAACCCGTATCGCGGGTCGTCCATCAACGCCGGCCCGACGCCGAGCTTCGTCCCCGGGAACAGGTCAAGCAACGCCGCCGCCAGCAAGTGCGCTGTCGAATGGCGAATAACTTCCAGCCCCTCACGTGTGTTCACGGTGATCGGTTCGATCGAGAGGACCTCGTCCGTCGCTTCTAGCGAGCGATTGAGGTCGACTTCCTCGCCGTTCACCTTCGCCGCCAGGGCGGACTTCAGCACGTCGCGGTCGAACGCCTTGATGGCATCCGCAACCGTCGCCGGAGCAGGGATCGCCCGCTCGTTCCCATTGATCTTTACGTTTACTTCGCTCATACAATTGTTGACCCGTTCAGAGTTCAAGCTTTAGCTTGTCTTCGGTTAAGTCGAGACGCTTCTGTTTCAGACGGACAAGCTAAGACTTGAACTCTGAACCAATTTTAACGGCCGCTCTTAACTGATCAAACGATCAACAAATTCACTACTACTCAACTAGATCAGATCCGATAAGAGCGACTTTGCCTTGGAACGCGGACTTAAGTCCGCAGTCCGATATACCGCCGTTAGAAGCGGGTCGTAGTAGTCTTAGTTACGGCAAAGTTCTTCGAAAGCATCTTATCGAAAAATTGTAGCGGCAAATGCTGGGTGCAAATGCCGCATGTGTAACAAACCTTAGGATTATAAGGACTTCGATCGCAAAA
>JAEZJR010000068.1 GCA_023415725.1 Acidobacteriota bacterium | reverse complement strand
TCGCCATCGCGAACGCTTGCTCCGCCGAGAGCATTTTCGGATCACCGCTTACGAGCTTGTGCAGCTTCGCTGCGGTGTCCATCTCCTCCCACATTGAAAGGTCGTTGTTCGAGGCCGCCCCGTCTGTTCCCAAGCCTACATTTATGTTTTTCCGCAGCATAGCGGGGACGGGAGCAGTACCGGCAGCCAATTTCATGTTCGATTGCGGATTGTGCGCCACACCGACGTTGTGCTTCTTCAAAAGATCAAGCTCCGCGTCGTTCGCCTGGATGACGTGCGCAGCGATCGTTCTGTCGTTGAAGAAACCGATCCTTTCCACGAACCCGATCGGCCGCTGCCCCTGATGCTTCTGCTGAATGAACTCCGTTTCGGTATTGGCCTCGGCGAGATGGATCACGAGCGGAGCTTTGAGATTGTCGGACACGCGTCGGGCCTCCAGCAGATGCTCCTGAGAAACCGTGTATGGGGCGTGCGGGGCGATCGCCGGCGTGATCAGCGGATCGTTCTGCCATTCGCGAATGAACCGCTCCGTATACGCGACGCCCGCCTGCCAGGTCTTGTTGTCCGGCGCCGGAAAATCGAGGATCGTTTCCCCCAAAACGCCGCGCATCCCTGCCTTCTTCGTCTCGTCCGCGATCGCGTCCTCGAAGTAGTACATGTCGCAGTACGTCGTCGTCCCGCCGCGGATCATCTCCGCCATCCCGAGCCGCGTGCCCGCACGAACAAAAGCCTCGTCGACGTTCTTCGCCTCCGCCGGGAATATGAACTTCGTCAGCCACTCCTGCAAGTCCATGTCGTCCGCGATCCCGCGAAACAGCGCCATCGGCACGTGCGTATGCGTATTGATCAGCCCCGGGATAACGGCTTTACCCGTCGCGTCGATCACCCTTGCACCACGCCCGCGGTTCCCCAAATCCGACCGCTTCCCGACCCACGCGATCTTCTCTCCGCGGATCAAGACCGCGCCGTCCTCAACAACACGCCTGCTCCCGTCCATCGTCACCACAGTACCGCCGGTGATGAGGATGTTCCCTGCAGCAGCCGCACCCGCCGGACGCTTCTGGGCAAAGCCCGAAAGCGTAAAAGCAAAGATCAAAAGAAGTGAAAATGATGATCTCAACATTGCGTATCTCATTTGAGCAACTTCGAATCGAACGCCCCTGTAAAAGTAATACTCTCTATTCGTTTATCTTCTCCAGTTCTTCAACGTCAGCAAGGTCTTTTAACCGTCCGCTAGCTTTCTTATTCGCGATCAAGTCGTCGTAACCGATGAAGTTGATCGTCAGGCCTTCGTGCTGGACGGTTTCCCTTCGAGGGAAACAATCATCAAACTCGACTCCATCGATCGACGTTGAAACTTCAAGACGAAATGGCGGCATCCCCATTCGCAGGATCTTCCCTGGGTTCCTTAAATAGGGGAGCGATGCCTCTTTCAGAGCGTAGCCGAATTCTTCCAGCGCTTCGGCCGTAAGTTCGGCATTTCTATCGGTGGGGCGGATCCAGATATCAAAATCACCGGTGTTTCTTACGTACCCGTAATGGCCGACAGCGAACCCGCCGATGATCAAGTAGTCAACGTCTTTCTCGGTCAACAGCCTCAAAAAATCCACGAAGTCCGCGCTCATCTTCAGCATAGCCAAATGTATTCCGCCTCAACATCTCCAGTGCGGTCAACCGCTCCTCAGGTGTACAGGACTTCCAATATTCTCGCTCGGAGTGCTTTGAGTCTTCGAAACTATCGAAGACCTGAAACTTCGTCCGATCGACCCTGTTCTCCAAAATCTCTTTCATCCTACTCATTTGATCACCTCAAGAACTTAGAATCGAACGCCCGCGGCAATAGTTCGCGCATCTGGATAGTTTCGGTATTGCCTTGAAGATTGGAAAGGATGACGGGGACGTCGCCGCAGAGTTCCCATATCACCTGCCGGCATGCGCCGCACGGCGGGGTCAGTTCTTCGGTGTCGACAACGACAGCAATGCGGCCGAACTTCTTCGCTCCTTCCGAAACCCCTTTCCAGATCGCGACACGCTCGGCGCACATCGTCAATCCGTAACTCGCAGATTCGACGTTGCAGCCGGTGTAAATGGTGCCGTCCTCCGCCTCGACGGCCGCACCCACCTGGAAATTGGAGTAGGGTGCATGGGCCCGGCCACGTCCCTCCCTTGCGGCATCGATCAGATCCTTTTCTGTGTGCTTCATTTCTATACGATGCCCGCCGCTTCCTTTTCTTTGATCTTTTCGCGGATCATCCCGCTCAGGAATTCGATCGTGATCCCGGAGTTCGACCCTTCGGGGATGATAATGTGCGCGTGCCGCTTCGACGGTTCGACGAACTCGAAATGCATCGGCCTGATCGTCCTCTCGTATTGATCGAGCGTCATCTGCCAGGTTCGCCCGCGTTCTTCTATGTCGCGTCGCATCCGCCGCATCAACCGTACATCGTCGGGCGTATCGACGAAGATCCGGATGTCGATCAGGTCAAGTACGCGCGGCTCGGAAAAGATCAGTATGCCTTCAAGCACCACGATCGGCCTCGGTTCGATATGCTCTATCTCGTCCGTCCGCGTGTGGGTCTTCATGTCGTAGACGGGCATCTCGACGGTCAGGCCTTGCCTGAGGCGGTTCAGATGATTAACGAGCATCTCGCTGTCGATCGAATCCGGATGATCGAAGTTCGCCTGGTGACGTTCATCCAGGGGCAGGTCGCCGAAATTCCGGTAATAAGAATCCTGCTCCACCAGCACGACCTGGTCCTGCCCGACCGTCTCCACGATCGACCTCGCAATGGTCGTCTTCCCCGACCCCGTTCCTCCGCAAATTCCGATGATCATATTCTCGCGATGACGCGGCGTAGAAGCTCCTTAAATACCTCAGCCACCCTCGCTCCCGTCTCCATGACTTCTTCGTGATTGATGTTCTCGCCCGTCATCCCCGCGGCAAAATTCGTGATGCATGAAATGCCAAGCACGCGCATCCCCTGGTGCCGCGCGGCGATCGCCTCCGGCACCGTTGACATCCCTACCGCGTTCGCCCCTAGAACTCGGTACATCCGCACTTCCGACGGGGTCTCGTAGGTCGGCCCGGATAATGCGCAGTAAACACCGCGGTGTAGAAGGTCCGACTTTTCGCGGTCGATGCCCTTCTCGAACCGCTCGTGCGCGATCGCCTGCGCCTCGTCGTGCGCGATCTGCTGCAGCTCGCGGTCGTAGACCTGCGTCATGTCGGGGAACCGTGCTCCGAATCGCGCATCGTTAGGCCCGCGCAAGGGGTTCACCCCCATGCAGTTCATGTGGTCCGTGATCAGCATCAGGCTGCCGGGCGGATATTCCGGCTCGAGGCTCCCCGCCGCGTTAGTGAGGATGATATTCTCCACGCCCATCCGCCCGAACGCACGCATCGGGAACATCACCTGCTGCATGTCGTAGCCTTCGTAATAATGGAACCGTCCCTGCTGCACCGCGACGTGCACGCCGCCGATCTCGCCGAGCACAAGCTGCCCCGCGTGCCCCTCCACGGTCGATCGTGCAAAATTCGGGATCTGCTCGTACGGGATCCGAACCGCGTTCTGCAGATCATCCGCAAACGCCCCCAAACCACTCCCGAGCACCAGCGCCGTTTTCACAGCGTGCGGGTATTTCGACTTTATGTACTCCGCCGCCCTGACAGCGTTTTCATATGTCATAGACCGAATAATTCCTTAAGCTTGTCCTCAACCTCGGACTTTTTTGAAGTGGACAACTCGCGAAGCTGTTTCTTAATGATAGACCGCGAAAACGTCATCAATCGGTGTAGGCGGATCGCCGACGACACCTTAAGTCCGGTCGCGTTGAAATCCGCGTCGGTGTTTTTGATCACGACGTCTGTGCTTGCAGTGTTTGTTATGTTGCTAGTTATGAACGCCAGAACAACATGGCCGTAAGGCTTGATCTCGTTTGTTAGACAAACTGCCGGTCTCACCTTCGTCGCGGATAGATCGTCGAACGGGAAGGGCACCAGTACGATCTTATTTTTCATCGCTAAGCGGTTCGCCGTCCTCCAATGTGTAGAGGTCCTCGGATTCGTCTGCCAACAGATCGAACACCTCGTTCGCCGAGCCCGCGGTCAACCATTCCCGTTCGTCAATATCATCGTCGATAAGCACGATTACTCGAACTTTTTCCGAAATCCGGGCCGGTATCTCCTCATCCAGGAGCAACTCTCGATTCGCACGGACGGTAGCTGTGGTTTCTATAGAGGTCTGCATAATAAAGTAGATGCTAATTCATCTTATCTCTTTGCGTTTCGCTAATTCCCCTTTCTGTAAGGAATCCCCAATGCCTTCGGGGCGCGCGACAGCCCGATGAATCCGGCGAGCACGATGATCGTCAGCACGTACGGTATTGCCTGGACGAACTGGACCGGGATATCTTCCACATGGAACTGTTTCGCGATGTCCGGTATCACGAACGTCAGAGCCTCGGTGAAGCCGAAGAACAAACACGCGAAGAGCACCGGCACCGGCCTCCACTTCGCGAGGATCAACGCGGCCAGTGCGATATAGCCACGTCCCGCGCTCATCCCTTTCGTAAAGAACGAACCCTGTCCGATCGAGAGGTAAGCTCCACCCGCGGCTGCAAGCACGCCGGAGAGGATCACCGCCGTGTACCGCAGTCTATAAACGTTCACGCCGGCCGAATCCGCAGCCGCCGGATTCTCGCCAACCGCACGCAGCCGCAATCCGAAAGGCGTCTTGTAAAGCACGTACCAGACCAGCGGAACTAACGCGAACGCAAGCAGCGAAGTCCATGGCAACCCGATGATCACCTCGGGCAGCAGGTAAGCTTTGTCGATCTGGTTCGTCGCACCGGAGGCGTCGTAAAGCCGCCCGCTGATCACCGCCGGAAGGCCCAGCATCAGCATGCTGATGGCAAACCCCGCCACGACCTGGTCCGCTTCGAAATGGATAACTGCAACCGCGAATATCCCCGCGACGAAAGCCCCAGCCGCCATCGCCGCAACGAACCCTATATAAGGATTGCTCGTCTCGTACGTCACCACTGCAGCGGTGAACGCCCCGGCAAGCAGAAGCCCCTCGAGCGCGATGTTGATCACGCCCGATCGTTCCGAAAACAGTCCGCCCAGTGCCGCAAACAGAAGAGGCGTCGCCAGTCGGATCGTCGAAAAGAGCAGGATCAGAAAAAATGTTAGAAAGTCGTCCATCCTACCTCCTCGTGTACCTCTGCAGCGA
>JAEZJR010000045.1 GCA_023415725.1 Acidobacteriota bacterium | reverse complement strand
GGGGAAAGCGGCCGGGGGGTATAAGACGCGGCTGTTCGACTGGGCCCTTGAGGTAGGGCAGCAGTACTGGACCGCGAAGGACATGCACGAGAGGGTTTCGCCCGCGCTGGCGGCGAAACAAAAGATCGCCTCGCGGCTGGTCTTTTCGAAATGGCGCGAGGGGGTTGGCGGGGAACTGCGGTTTTTCGTTTCCGGCGGAGCCCCGCTATCGAAAAAACTCTCCTACGCGTTCTGGGCCGCGGGAATCCCGATTCTTCAAGGCTACGGGATGACCGAGGCCTGCATCGTTTGTGCGAACCGCCCCGACGACAACAAGGTCGGCTCCATCGGGACCCCTTTCGAGGGGGTCGAGATGAAGATCGGCGATCAGAGCGAGATACTCGTGCGCGGCAAGAACGTGATGCAGGGCTACTACAACAAGCCTGAGGAGACCGCGAAGGCGATCGACGCCGAGGGCTTTTACCACACCGGTGATGTCGGGTACGTCGATAAGGACGGGCACTATTACGTCACGGATCGGCTGAAGGATCTTTTCAAGCTGTCCAATGGCAAGTACGTCGCTCCGCTGCAGGTGGAGAGTTTGCTAAAGCAGAGTCCGCTCGTTTCGCAGGCGGTCGTGGTCGGTTCGGGGCGGAAGCAGGTCGGGGCGTTAATCGTGCCGGATTGGGACGCGTTGAAGGACGCCTTGAAGGAAGACGGCATCGCCACCGATGGAAACAGGGAAGAGCTTTGCGAAAACCCACACGTCGTCAAGCGCGTGCAGCGCGACGCTGTCGATCTGACCCGGGAGCTTAACGACTACGAGCGCGTAAAACGCGTGTACCTGTTACCGAGAGAGTTCTCGATCGATAAAGGCGAAATGACCCCGACGTTGAAGATCAAACGCGGGGTCATCGATGAGAAATACGAAGAAGCTATTGACGAGATCTGCGGTAGTTAACGGCCGCGCTCGGCGGGCGCTTCCAGTTCGCTGATGATCTTTTCGATCGAGCGCGAGTTCTTGTTGAGCAGAGCCTCGGCAAGTTCGAAGAGGGGTTCGGGCATCGAGACGTTCTCGGCCGTTTCCTCCGGTTCCTCCTGCGATTGGGGGTACCGCTCGTAGAAATCCACCTCGGCGTTGCAGAATTCGCAAACTGCAAGATGCCGGCCAATTATGCGGCCAACGCCGCCCTCGATGTCGCCCAATTGATACGCAAGCAACTGCTGCGAGGTCGGGCAGTCCTCCCGTTTCTGAAACGTCGCCATCACCTTATCCTTTTCTCCGATTATAGCGCCGAAACACGGGCGGTCGCGCTGGGAAAATTACCTGCGGGGTTGCGCTCCTCGTGCTACAAAGTGAATAAACCCGCAATCCGCGTAAAGTTCCAAATACCTGAGCGATCAATCGATTCGCCCGCTTCGGCGTGAAGTTTCAATTTCCTGCTATGGGGAAGCTAAATATCTAATAGCTTTTGATTTACAGGGAAATCTTGCAATTTTCGGCAGTGTAAAAAATTGTTGCCCCGAAAGGCGTATCCTGATACTATCTTAAGTGTCGGCCGATGCAGTTCTTTCGCATCCGGCCATTAATCGAAGGTCCCACGCGCGGCTTTCGTACACCCTAGAAAATCTACAAACTAATATTTTGATCCGGGGATAGATGCCTCCTTGCTACGAGTGCGGGTTAACTGTGCTTCGGATCCGATAAATACCCCGCCCCCACAGCGAGAATAAGCCCTATTATCGCGTAATACACCCTCAGAACACCCACCATCCCAGGTCCCTTTTTTATGAACTCAGTCAACCAGCAGGAACGTCTCCCGCGATCCGTGCAGCCCCGGCAGATCAAGGTCGGTAAATGGAACGAAAGTCTCCGTGCGTCTGACGTAAATCAGATATGGCTCGAATTGCACCGGATAGTATCCTCGCACCCGCTGGTGCGTGCGTCGAAACGTGCCGGCTTCCTCGTAGAAGAGGGAAAACACAACGCCTACACCGATCTCACACAAGAACTCTTCGTCGCTCTCCTCAGTAAAGAGAGATTCCAGCATTACCTCGATACCGGGATGACCGACCAGGAGGTGGAGGCCGAGATCAGCCAGATCGAGCTGACGAACATGTTGACGGCGGAGCTGCGCAAGCGGTATCCGGAATCTTACAGGCTCGCCCGCAGGATCTCGACGTTGATCCAGACCAGTTCGAACTTCAAACGCTTCGACAATATCGGTAACCCCGAGGCACATCGCCGCCTGGCGGATCGCCTTTACGGCCTCGCGGACTGGAAGGAAACGAAAATGCGTCGCGACGTGCAGGAGATGGACGAGCGCGTGAAGGCAGTATCGTTCCAGAGCCGCGACACCCGTATGGTCGGGTGCACCGGCGACGCACAGATCGTCATCAGCAACGTCGAGTTAGAGAAGCTTATCATTCGCGTGTTCAAGGCGATCGATTCGCCCGTGGATGTGCGATCCTTGAGGTCGTTCGTGATGTCGCGGCTGCCCATCATGGACATACATCTGGTTCCGGTGGGCGGCTCGGGAGACAGCGACGATGAAGATCGGGTCTCTTACGAGATCCCCGATCATCGCGAGACTCCCGAAGAGGATTTTCTACGCCACGAAGCTGAAGATGCTGCGGCGAATTCCGTCGACAGGTTCATTCAAAGCCTGAACAAATCAGTGCGCGGAAAAGCGAAGCAGTTCGACCGGATGGTGAACGTGCTGTGGCACTGCTACCTGGTTTCGGACGGCGGCACGCAGTTAGAAGTTGCGGAAATGCTGGGCGTTTCGGATTCGCTGGTATCGGATTACCGCAAACGGATCGAATCGAACCTGCAGGCCCTTTCGTTCGAAGGAGTAAATGAAGCTAGGCAGTTTGAAAAAGCGTTGAAACGTAAGGTGCGCGAGATGATCGGTGTTGGCACAGAGAAGGTCACGGCCTAGATGGCGCTCGCAATTCAGAATCGAAAAAGCCCGGCTTATGACCGGGCTTTTCTATTTCAGGAATCCGTGCCGATCTTGTTCATCAGCTCGTCGAAACGGGGATCGTCGCGGAGCGGATCCATGCTCTTATCCTTGAGGAAGTGCGGCTTGTTCTCATTGCCGAGCTTGATCGCCCGGGCGAGCCATTTGAGGGCGAGTTCCTTTTCGCCCAGCAGCGAATAAGTGCACGCCACCCAATAGGCCGAATCGTGATCCGAGCGCGAGATCGCGAGGGCGTCGTCGGTGAGTTGCTCGCGGGCCTCCGCCATGCGGCCGGCGCCGGCGAGGTAGAGGGCGAAGAGCGGCTTGATGCCGTCCATGTCCGGATTCTCTGCAAGCACCCGCCCTATCAGGTCGATCGCCATCTCCTTATCGCCGCGGTAGTAATACACGGCGGAGCGGAAGATCTTCAGCATCGGGTGGTTGGGCTCGGCCCGCTCGCCACGCTCGATGTGCTCCATCGCCTTTTCGTACTCGCGCTTGAAGATGTAAAGCCGGGCACTGTTGTAAGCGGAAACGGCCCGGGCCGCCGGGTCGAGACGAGATAGCTTTTCGAACGCCTTCAGCGATTCGTCGTATTTTCCGTCGAGGCGGTTTAGCACGCCTTTGACGAAATAAAGCGGAGCGTCGTTGGGGAACTGCCGCTCGAGCAACTCGATCTCAGCGTGAGCTTTCTTCTTCTCGCCGCGGGCGAGGTAGATCATCACCATGAGGACGCGGGCCTCGACGACATTCGGGTCGTAGAAAAACGCTTTGGTGAAAGCCGTCTCGGCGTAGGTGTAATCGTCGGGCTCGCCCATGCCCTTGAAGACGCGGTTCGCATAACAGGCACCGAGGCCGCTGTAAGCGAGTGCGAATTGCGGGTCGAGTTCGATCGCACGCTTGAAATTCTGGATCGCCGCGTCGCAATCCTCCTTCGACAGGGTGCGGAAGATGAACCGGCCGAAATTGTCGCGGCCGCGAAGGTACTCTTCCCAGGCCTCGTGGTTCTCGGTCATCCGGCGGCCGAGACGTTCGACCTCTTTGTCGGAGAGCTCGAGCCGCAGCCCTTCGAGGATGCGTTGAGCGATGCCGTCCTGCAGCGTGAGGATGTCGTGTCCCTGGGCGTCGATGCGGTCGCTCCAAAGGATGTCGCCAGTCATAACGTCCAGAAGTTGGGCCGTCACGCGGATCTTGTCGCCTCCGCGAAGGAACCCGGCGGACAGAACCGCCTGGACGCGAAGCTCACGGCCGGCCTCGCGCGGGTCGATATCATTGCCTTGGTACTTCGCGATGACGGAGCTCGGCCGCACCACGAGCGAACGCAATTGAGCTAGCTCGGTGATGACGGCGTCGGCGAGAGCGAATTCGTAGAAGTTCGATTCCGAATCGTGCCCGAGATTCTTGAATGGGAGTATCGCGACGCTCTTCTTATCCGAACCGGTCGACGTCATCGAAACTTCCGGCACGAAAGAAGGCGGATTCGACGCTGAGGGGAAGCTGTTGCGATTCGCGGTGGTCGATTCGGGCGTCGATTTGCCGGTGAGCCAACTGATCGCACGCTTGAGCACGTTTCCATCCGCATACGACGGAGCGTAAGTGTCGGTCTGCAGCAGCGGCGGACCGGCGATTGACGTGAGGACTGCCCGGAGGTCGTCGCGCATCTGCGAGATCTTTTGATAGCGGGCCTTCGGGTCCTTTTGCAGGGCCTTATCGACGATCGCCTGGAGCTGCGGCGGGACGGGGTCCTTTCGCATCTCGGCGATCGGTTTCGGCGTGCCGTAGAGCACCTGATGGCGCACGTCGATGACCGTTTTCCCCTGGAACGCCCAGATGCCGGTCAGCATTTCATACAGGAGTACGCCGGTGGAGAAGATGTCGGAACGCTCGTCGGCTCGCTCGCCTTTTGCCTGCTCGGGGGCAGCGTAGGTGGCGGTGCCGTAGGGGATACCGAGTTCGGTGATCTCGGTTTTGTCCTTGCCTTTGTTCTGCGCCTGGGTCTCGTCCTCGAGCAACTTAGCAAGGCCGAAGTCGAGGATCTTCACTTGGCCGCTCTCGGTCACCATCACGTTACCGGCCTTGATGTCGCGATGGATGATGTTCTTGGAATGGGCGTAGGCGAGGGCATCGCAGACCTGGATGCCGATCGATAGTGCGCTCTTGATCTCTAACGGGCGGCCGCTAACGAGTTGGCGGACGTTCTTCCCGTCGACCCACTGCATCGCGATGTAGTAGATCCCGTTCGCCTCGTGGAAATCGTATACGGTGCAGATGTTCGGATGATCCAGCTGCGAGCAGAGCTGTGCCTCGCGCTCGAACCGCTTGAAGTTGGCGGTCTTCATCGTGAGCTCGGGCGGGAGCACCTTCACCACGACGGTTCGGTTGAGCTTGGTGTCGAGAGCCTTGTAAACGGTCCCCTGACCACCCGAGCCGATCTTTTCGAGTATCTTGTATTGATTGATCTGCGAGCCGATCATACGAAACGCGGAGTGAGGGGTTGCGGACTACCTAGCCCGGATACTCGGTCGCTCCGGCGGACGAACACAAACTTTGATTATAGTCCACGCGCGGAAATGCGCAATGCGAACCTTACAATTCGGAAATAAAAAGCCGGCGACCGCCGGCTAATCGGGTACGATCGTTCAGCCGCGGGGCGGGTCGCCCCATCCTGAGCCCTTCCAGACGCCGTTCTCGACGATCGCTGGGACCGTCGGATCGCCGCCGGTGAGGGCGAGCATCTCCTTTTGACGCGCCTTGTCGTTCTGCGCGTCGTACTCGATGTATTGGATGCCGTTCGCGTTGAAATGGTCGCGTGCCTTTTGGCAGTACGGGCAATCCGGTTTCACGTACATCACAAGCGACATAGAATTGATCTCCTGAATTCTATTCTAACGCCGCGGCGGGCGAAATCAAGATTTGCCGGAGGGGCGGTTAGTATCCGAAATCGCTGTGTTGTATTCTTTGGGCAGCGAATCCACTCCCATGGAATATCATCCCGAGATCTTCGAGCCGTACGACCGCCTGATCGAGATCACGATTTGCGGCGAGAAAAAGCTCGTGCCCGAAAACAACTCTATCCTCCGGTGCCTCCAGTACCTCGACATGGAGCGAATCTCGAATGCCGACCTCTGCTGGAACGGCGACTGCGGCGATTGCCAGGTTTGGCTGGAGAAAGAAGGCCGCGAAAAACCCGTCATCTCATGCCGCACGCGAGCCCACGAAGGCATGTCCATCACCCGCCTCGCCCAGGCTTTGCAAACAGCACTCGAGAAATAGTTTCTTCTTTTTCCGTGTGTTTCGTGCATTCCGTGGTTCCATCTTCTTAATTCATCTTCTTCCTCTTATCTTCTTGTTCTGTGGTCCAAATCTCTTAACCACAGAACAAGAAGAACAGGAAGAGAAAGATGAAAAGAGAGGGAAGAATTTTAACCACGGAACACACGGAAGGCACGGAAGTTAAAAGAAAAAGAGCGCCGGGGTCGGCGCTCTTTTTCTTGGAAGTTGGCGAACGTAGTTACTTTCTGGCGACTTTTGTCCGGTAATCCTGGAAGTCGGTCCAGATGCGGGTTTTGATCGAGTCGGTGACTTTGGTGACGATGGGGGTTTCGAGGTCTTCTTCGGAGAAGACGTGGAGTTCCATCGATGAGCACCTGCCGGGCGCGAACATATCGTAGGGGTAGGTGTAAACGCCCGCGTAGGTAAAGCGTTTCTTTGTCTTGTAGTAGTTCTGAAGATCGCGGGCGATCTCGACCTTGGTGCGGCGGACGGGGACGACCTCCTTGTTGTCGCAGAGGAGCTTCATCTGGTTGAAGTCGGCTTTGTACCGGTGGTCGAACGGGGTCGAGTAGCCGATGGTGAAGTTCGTTAGTGCGGCCAGGGCGAGCGATTTGCCGGTCGCCGACGTTTCCGGCAACGCCGCGATCTCGACGGTCGGGGCGAGGTCTCCGGCATATTCCGACCATACCCGCAGGTCCTGGAACATGTCGTTCGTGCTGATCTTTCCCTTGTCCTTGTTGCGCTTTTCGCGGATCTTGAGCGATTCGATCCGGTCCTTTTCGATCATGTAGAACTTGTAGACCGGCGTCATGAAACGCACCTGGTAGTTTTTCACGTCGGAGGTGTAGTTCTTAGAAGTGAACTGTGGCGACTGCACCCCCGCCTTGATCGTCTCGATGGGGAAGAGTCCATCGGGGACGTAAGGCATCAGTTCCGCCGAAGGCAGGCCTTTTGTCGCGGCGGCGGTGCGTGCCTGGGCGATGAGGGCTTCGGCTTCCTCAATGCGGATCACGCCCGCGAGCCCGGAATCCTTCTTCTGGTCGTTGTTGAGCCCCGTGCGCTCCTCGACCTTGAATGTCGTGATGCCGACGACCTCGCCGACCGAGTTGAAGAGCGGTCCGCCTGCGCTGCCCGCTCCGAAACGGATGTCGGAGATGATCGCCCGCTCCTCGATCTTGCTGACGATGCCCGTTGTTAGGATCTTGTCCTGTTGGGCCGGGCTGCCTATCGAGAATACGTGCTCGCCGACGAAAACGGCCGCTTCAGCCGCCTTGGTGTCAGCGATCTTCAATGCGAGGCTGCCGGGGAACGCGGACATATTGATCTGCAGGATCGCAATGTCGCGGTCTACGTCCTTTGCGAGCAGGCGTGCTCGTACCGCCGTCTTTTTATCGAACCGCACGCGGATGTCGTTCGTGTCCTCAACGACGTGATGGTTGGTAAGTATCAGGCCGCGCTCGTCGAAGATGAAGCCGGTGCCGACCGCGAGTTCACCCTCGATCGTCACGACGCCGTTACGAAGGACCGGGAAAAGCTCCGCTGCCTCCGAGATCCTACGGCGACCGGTATCGGTTTGGGCTGAGGCGATCTTCGCGTTGTCGTTGCTTAGCTCGATCTTCGCGGGCTCGCCATTCTTAACGGTGAATGCGCTATCCCAAACGAAGCTCTTACCGTCGAACGCGAGCGGCGAGGCCGACCGCACAACGTATTCGCCCGACGGCAACTGCAGCGACGCGACCCCGTTGAAATCGGTCGAAACGCTCTTTTCGCCGAACGAAGCATCGCCGCGTTTCGTGACGGTTAGCGTAAATTTCGGGACGTTCTTCAGATCAAGTTTACCGTCGACCACCGCGCCTCTGATGGTCACGTTTTCGACGGACTGAGAGTAAAGCGGGGTGGTTAAAACGAGGGACAACAGGGACAGCAGAACAAAGTGCGTTCTTCTCATGGTCGTGTGCGCGACTCCTTTGGCGAGATCGTGTGTTGGGTTTAATTAATGCTCTTGGGGTAGCGACTACTTCGGGCTTGCTTCACGGGAAATGAGGTTTCCCGATCGGGCATCCGTCTTTTGGTGGTTGC
>JAEZJR010000313.1 GCA_023415725.1 Acidobacteriota bacterium | reverse complement strand
TTGCTAAGGTCTGGCCGCAACGCAAGACCGAGTCGTCCGGATAAAAACGGCCGACGCCGATCGGAACTGATCATCCGAAAGGTGCTAAGCCGCTCGCGTCGAAAGATGCTGAGCCTCGTTGCCGGGTCCGTAACCGGCGGTGGAGGAAAAGCCACCAAACAAAAACCTAAAGGCACCTCGCACCTTGAGTGCGAACGGGATGTGTAAACATGACGGGTGCTGACCGGGACAGGTTCCCCGCAGAACCTCCTCGGGATACAAAAACCGCGATCAGCGGGTGTACATCCGGTGATCGCAACACCTTCCAGGACGCTTCGGTGTCTTGAAAAGGATCAAGAGCGTCGTTTTGATCGAAAGACCGAAACGGCGCTTTTGAATTTTAAACAAGATGTTTGATGAACGGCCGCCCAACCCCTAAAATCAACTAACACGGATGTTTATCGATCGCGCAAAGATCAGGGTGAAGGCCGGTGACGGCGGCAATGGCGTAACCGCGTTCCGCCGCGAGAAGTTCGTGCCCCGCGGCGGGCCGTCGGGAGGCGACGGCGGCAACGGAGGCGACGTTTGGCTTGAATCCGACGAAGGCCTCAACACGCTGCTGCACCTCCGCTACAATCCCGAACACAAAGCCGAGCGCGGCCGCCATGGCGAGGGCTCGAACCGCTTCGGCAAGCACGGCGAGGATGCTCTCGTTAAGGTTCCGGTGGGGACTCAGGTGTTCGACGCCGAATCAGGCGACCTTCTTTTCGATTTCACTGAATCCGGCCAACGTTATCTCGCCGCCAAAGGCGGTAAAGGCGGTTGGGGGAACGCCCATTTTGCTACGCCCACGCGACGCGCCCCGAAATTCCATTATCAGGGCCGCCCGGGCCAGGAACGCGAACTCCAGCTCGAACTCAAGCTTATCGCCGATGTCGGCCTTGTCGGCTTCCCTAACGCCGGCAAATCGACATTCATCAGCGTCATCTCCGCCGCCAAACCGAAGATCGCCGATTACCCGTTCACCACGCTCGAGCCGAACCTTGGCGTCGTCGATATGGGCGATTACAAGACCTTCGTGGTTGCAGACATCCCTGGTCTGATCGAGGGTGCTTCAGAGGGTGCCGGGCTCGGCGACCGCTTCCTGAGACACGTCGAGAGGACGAAACTGATCCTGCATCTCGTCGACGTTTCGTCGTTCTCGGGCCGCGATCCGGTCGAGGATTACAAAGTGATCAACCGGGAGCTCGTCGCCTACAACGAGGAACTCGGTCACCGCCCGCAGATCGTGGTCGCGACGAAGATCGATTCGCTCGACGAGCCTGAGCGTCTCGAAAGCCTCAAGAGCGAGGCCCGCCGCGACGGCAAAGCCTTCTTCGCTATCTCATCCGTGGCCGGCACCGGCGTTCAGGAACTCATCTACGAGGTCTCCAGGCTAATGACCAGCCCCGAGCCGGAAGAAAATGCCGAAGGGCATGCCGTCTAACCATCGATGAAAAGGATCGCTTACTACGGCGGCACATTCGACCCTATACATTGCGGTCACTTGGCGATCGCGAAAACGCTCGTGCGGCTTTTCAGCCTTAACGAATTCGTTTTCATCCCCGCTTTCCACGCCCCGCACAAACCGCATATCAAGCCGACCAATGCATACCACCGCTACGCGATGCTCTGCCTCGCGACCGAAGGTGAGCCCGACCTATCCGTTTCCCTGATGGAGATCGAGACCGGCGAGAAACGCTACAGCTTGGACACGCTGACGGAGCTGAACGCAAAAAATTCGGCAAACACGATGTACTTCGTCATGGGCGCCGATTCATGGAGCGACATTCGCACCTGGCATCAATGGGAGCGTGTCCTGCTCATGACCAACCACATCGTCGTCACGCGGCCCGGTTATTCGGTTGGTACCGGCCACCTGACTGACGCCGTTAGGCGCCGCATCGTAGACATCCAGGGCTACGATCCCGAAGGCATCCGCTCAACCGTGGACTCCGCGTCTTTCGGGCCACGCATTTTCATCACCGACGCCGTACGGTTCGATATCTCCGCTACCGAGATACGCGAAGACATCGGGGCAGACGACGTACTCGACCGGACCGACGCCGTCCCCGACGCAGTTGCAAAATACATCGAAAAATACGAACTTTATAGATGATGGAAGAACTTCAGGAGAAATCACTCCACCGTGAATCCGTAAGGATCGAGATCCCGCAGGTGCGGACGAAATTCGAAGATCTCGACGATGAACTGCAGCTCGCGATCCGATGTGCCTCAGACAAAAAGGCCGCGAATATGGTCGCGCTCGACCTGCGCCCCGTCGCAAGCTTCACCGAATTTTTCGTCATCTGCTCGGCGGGTAACCAGCGACAAGTGCAGGCGATCGCCGACGAGATCTCCGAGCAGCTCAAGAAGCAGATGAAACACAACCCCGTGCGTGTCGAGGGTTACAACGCAGCGGAGTGGGTGTTGTTGGACTACGGCGATTTCGTCTTCCATATCTTCGACAAGGAAGCCCGCGAATTCTACGACCTCGAGCGCCTTTGGCGCGACGCCACCAAAGTCGACCTACCCCAGGAGCTGACCGCCGAATGAAATTCCGTTTCGTCTGGATCGGAAAGACCAAAGACAAGAACTGGAAGGCGCTGCAGGACGAGTACCTGAAGCGCCTTTCCCATTTCGTAAAATGCGAGATCCTCGAGATCCGCGATTCCGCCCCGCATGAAGGGCCCGAAATCGAGGGCAAACGAATCCTCGACGCATTGAATCCAAAGACCCTTGCCGTCTTGCTCGACGTCGGCGGCAAGCCTCTTTCTTCTCACCAGTTGGCCGATCTGATCGAGAAATGGCAGGTGGCGGGAACGAAGGAGGTGGCTTTCATTATCGGGGGAGCCGATGGCGTGAGCGAGGAGATTAGGGGAAAGGCCAAGAATGTGCTATCCTTGTCGTTTCTAACTTTTACGCACGAGATGGCTCGTGTCGTATTGCTTGAACAGTTGTACCGGGGTTACTCGATTATAAACGGCTTTCCTTATCAGAAATGAGCAAATTGAACCTTAAGGACCTGAAAAAGCGGCTCAACGATGAGCGGACCCTGCTTATTGAGAAACTCAAAGGCAATGA
>JAEZJR010000241.1 GCA_023415725.1 Acidobacteriota bacterium | reverse complement strand
GCTCTGGACAGTATCGCCAGCAATGCGGATTGTCTGGTGTCTGAGCTCAAATCTGGTCTGGCGCCAGACTTATCTACGTCGGAAAATCCTTGCGCGGGAAATACGAACCCAGTAATCTCCCCGTTTCCTCGGGGCTGCACCGCCTCTTTCCCGATCTCGTAAAACCTTGACAGCCACCGCTCCCGGTTGTCCGCCGCGTGGTTCAGCAGTGTGAACGCTGCGGTGGTCATGTAGTCGGTGATGTTGGAGAGTTTCCATTCGCCACCGCGCCAGACGGGGCCGAAATTGTGGGACTCGACCTTCGGGTCGTAACCATCGTCGGACGAAACGCGGAGGTCGTCGTATTTGACGGTGATGGGGGAGGCGATCTTTACAGATGCGGTCTCCGACAATATCCTCACCCCTCCATGGTAGTGCGAATATGCTCGGGCTGGCGTCCACGCATCGTAAGTAGAGTTAGTGGTGATGCCCTGGTAGCCCTTGTCGCGCAGGCTCTTCGCCATGAAATTGCCCAGCTCCGTGTAGCCCTCGACGATCTGCTTCGGCACGTTCGGCTCGACGGGCTGCATGTACGGCGGAATGAAAAGCCGTGAGCCGTTCGAGCCCTGCTGATGAATATCGTGAACGATCTGCGGGTGCCAGACATTGTGGATCTTGTCGACGGTCAACTGCGTCTCGACCTGCGTGAAGGCGTACCAGTCGCGATTGTTATCGTGCCCGACGTACTTATGGTAAAGCTCCGGCGGTGATGTCCCCTCGTACGGTGTGCCGAGCGTTTTGTGGTACCAGTTCTTAACGATGTCCACGCCGTCCGGGTTCAGGCTCGGCACCATCAAAATGATCGTGTTGTCGAGGATCTTCTTGATCTCCGCATCATTCGAACTCGCAAGCCGGTGGGCGATCAGCATCGACGAAAGCGTCGAGCCGACCTCGGTCGAGTGAATACCGTGCGTGATCATGACGATCGTCTTCCCTTGGGCGATGAGCCGTTTCGCGGTCGTCTCCGGATCGCCACGCTTTCGATTGAAGAGCCGGGGATCAGCAAGCTGGTCGTTTATGTGTTTGTACCGGTCGAGGTCCTTCAGGTTCTCCGGCGAGCTGATCGTCGCGTAAACGAACGGCGCCCCCATCGTCGTCTTGCCGATCTCCTGGAACATCACGCGATCGCTCGCTGCATCAAGCTTCTTGAAGTAATCCACGACCTGAGCCCAGCTAGCCAGCTTCCGGTCATCGCCAGGCGTGAAGCCGAGCACGTCTTTAGGGGTGGGAACCTGTGCGACGACGTAAACCGCCGTCAAGAAGATCAAACCGCAAACGCGCAGGGACGCAGAGAGAAGATTCATTTTCGTTTTGCTCCGGGAAGAGAAGATTTGTGGAGAGTTTAGTTTATTTCGCAAAATTTGCGAATAGTGTCAGAGTTGCGGCGACGCTAACGCTTGATTTCGTTGCCTTTTAGGTCAATGAGGCGTAAATTTTCAGTTAGCTTTCCTCTATTTCACAAATCAAGGACCACTTCGTCGGCGGAGCGTCGACCCCTCCTGCGTTAGGAGGGAGCTTGAATATGAAAAATCCATTTCTCGAGAACTTTCGACCGTACATCCCGGCTAGCGTAACTAACCTCCGCGAGTTGACGCCTTTGCCGCTTATCGTCGGGACGCTTTTGGGGATCATCTTCGGAGCGTCCTCGCTTTATTTGGTGTTGAAGACGGGGTTGACGGTTTCGGCTTCGATCCCGGTGGCGGTGATCGCCATTACGCTGTTCCGTTTGCTGTCGAAGGCAGGTATGCGCGACGCGACGATCCTCGAAGCGAACGTGATGCAGACGGCCGGGTCGGCGGGCGAATCGATAGCGTTCGGCGTCGGCGTGACGATGCCCGCGATCCTGATCCTCGGGTTCGACCTGGAGATCGGACGTGTAACGCTCGTGGCGGTGCTCGGCGGATTGCTCGGGATCCTGATGATGATCCCGCTGCGGCGTGCGCTTATCAAAGATCAGCACGGCATTCTCAAATATCCCGAGGGGACGGCATGCGCTCAGGTCCTGATGGCCGGTGCGTCCCGCGAATCGCGCGACGCGGCGACGGAAGGCGGCGGCGAGGTCTCGACGGACGCTGAGGTGCTGCATCGAGGAAAAATAATCGCGGCAGGGTTCGGCATAGGTTTTCTCTACAAGTCGGTGATGGACGTCTTCAGCGCATGGAACCCGGAGCCGGGCAAAGACCTGCCCGATAACGTCCTCCGCGGCGGTTCGATCCATCTGGAGAACAACCCGGCGTTGCTCGGTGTCGGTTACATCATCGGACCGTACATCTCCGCCATCATGCTCGGCGGCGGCGTGCTTTCTTATTTGATCCTCATCCCGCTGATCAAGTATTTCGGGTCCGGCGCGGCATCTCCGATCGCACCGGCGGTCGGGGCGAACGTGGCGGATATGTCTCCCGGGCAGATTCGCGGGGAATACATCCTCTACATAGGTGCAGGTGCTGTGACCGCGGCGGGTATCATCTCGCTGTTTCGCTCGCTGCCGACCATCTGGCACGGGCTGAAGGCGGGCCTCGCGGACCTGCGTGGCGGGTCGGTCGGTGAAGACGGAGGTGCGTTGCCCCGCACCGATCAGGACCTCTCGATGAAGTACGTCATCATCGGGATGATCGTCCTGCTCGCGGCGATCATGCTTTCGCCTTCGCTCGGGCTATACATTCTCGCGGACCCGATCGTTTCGATCTTCGGATCCATCCTGATCCTCATTCTCGGATTTCTTTTCGTTACGGTCTCTTCGCGATTGACCGGTGAAGTTGGTTCGTCGTCGAACCCGATCTCCGGGATGACGGTCGCGACGTTGCTCTTCACGTGCCTGGCGTTCCTGGCCTTGGGTTGGACCGCGGCGGATCCGTACTTCGTCACCGCACTTTCGATCGGCGGCATCGTTTGCATCGCCGCGTCGAACGGCGGCACCACATCGCAGGACCTGAAGACCGGTTTCTGGGTCGGGGGCACCCCCCGCAGGCAGCAAATCGCGATCCTGGTCGGGGCGCTCGCATCAGCTTTGGTGCTGGGACCGCTTCTTCTGTTCCTGAACGACAACGGTACCTATTACCAGCGCATCGCCCCGAACGCATTTCCCGCGGGCTTTACAGTGACGGAAGATAAGCTCTTCCGCCAGGGCGGCCAACTTCAGAACGACCATGTGAGGCACGGTCAATACACATCGGATACCGCTCAATATCACGTATGGCAGAACACGGATCCAAGGGAAGGGCAGATCGGAAAATATCTCGTTAATGAACAGGGCCAGCCCGTTTACCTCGTCGACCCGGCCATCAACGGTGTCGTCAAGGAAGATGAGAACGGGAACAAACTGACGAGATACGACGCTCCGAAAGCGACGCTGATGAGCTACATCATCAAGGGCGTGCTGGGGCAGGACCTTCCGTGGGGGTTGGTGCTGATCGGCGCGATGATCGCGATCATGCTCGAGATAGTGGGCGTGCCTTCGCTCGCATTCGCCGTGGGGCTTTACCTGCCGATCGCGACGAGCATGCCGATCTTCGTCGGCGGCGTGATCCGTAAGATCGTGGATATTTACCTGAAGCGCAAACTCGCTCAGCGTACGCTAACGGAAGAAGAGATCATCGCCGAAACGGATAAATCACACGGGGTGCTGTTGGCTTCCGGTTACATCGCCGGGGCCGCGGTGGCCGGTATATTGTTTGCGATCTTCGCGTTCCTGCCGGCCCTTTCCGAGATCTCGAACGCTTCGAACGCATGGGCAAAGGAGAACAATCCCTTCTTTGACGGCGATCAAGCATGGTGGCTCGGGGCGATCCCGTTCCTCGTCATCAGCGTGCTCCTATATATGGTTGGGCGCGAGAAACTGATGAGCGGGCGAGACCTCGAATGACCGCCGAACGGGCGTTAAATCGGTCTATTTGCCCGATTTAACGCATTTTTCGTTTTACATTTTCGACCGAGACACGCTATACTCCCCGTTGGCGTGTCTCCTTTTTTCTGGCCCAAGCACGCAGTCCACACCTTCGGGCCACTCACTTGACGGTTTCTTTTTCCCCTTTGGATTTTGGGCTTTTGCCCCTGAACAGTCGTTGGAGCTTGATGACACACTTCGTCCTATGTCTGTCTGTCTTCATGGTGGCCCTCACGGGGGGATGTGCCGTTGAGGCATCCAAACCGGACGCAGCACAGGCGGAAAAACCAGCGGGAATATCCAATTCCGAAGGCGCGACGGCCGCGCCGCCGGTTTCGATCCAGGCGGTGGCCGGGTCCCCGGCCGATACAGTAAGAGCTTTTTACCAGAAGCTTCGCGAGAAGAAATTCCGCGAGGCCATTTTTTTAACGAACCTGCGTCCGGCGGTCGAAGGGCTGACGGACACCGAGCTCAGGGAGTTTCAACTCGATTTCGAACGGATCGCGAGCCAGATCCCAGCGGACGTCCAGATCAACGGCGAGATCGTCTCCGGCAACAAGGCCACGGTTACGGCAAGCCTACCAGGCGAGGATCCGGAGAAGGTCGAAACGCAGTCTTTGGAGTTACGCAAAGATGGGGACATCTGGGTCATACTTACAGTGCCCGAGGTGGCCGAAGCACGCATCAAGAAAGAAGGGAAGAACTACTTCTACGTGCTCCGCATCGAAACTCACGAGGACGAGGCCCGCGACATGCTGGACCGTATCGCTCGGGCACAACTCGCGTATTCGGTGCAAAACGGCGGGAATTTCGGCGAGATCAACGCGCTTGTCGGCGCTGGGCTCTTGCCGGAGGATGTGAAAACGGCGGAATCGACCGGGTATAACTACTCGGTGACTCTGACGGGAGACAAAAAGGTTTACACCGCTTCGGCGATCCCCGCGGAATACGGGAAGTCGGGGCGGCTTTCGTTCGTGCTGCAATCGGACGGGCGTTCCATGCCGAAAATAAGCAGCAAAGATAACGGCGGAAAACCGCTGGAAAAGTGAATTATCTGTTACAATCCCTGTAACGGGTGTTGAGACCGGGCCGAAAATAGGCTTCCATACTAATACGAAATGATTAGGTCACTGGTCAATAAAATAACTGGATTGATCGCGGAACGGTCGCATTCGCCACGGCGCAAGTGCGAGGCCCCGGTCAGGGTTTGGTTCGATCCGCTCAAATTGCGCGGGTTCACGGTCACCTCGGCGGAAGGGATCTACATGTCCGGCGAAACGGTTGACGTGAGTAAGACCGGGATCGCCTTCATGGTCCCACAGATCCGGATCAAGGAGAATTATCTTGTCGGTGGGGATCGGCCGCTCAACGTGGAGATCGACTTGCCGGGCGGCAAGGTGCGGATGCGCGTGGTGGGCCGCCGGTACGAACGCGAGGGGATACATCTTTCTGACGAACGCTACCTCGTCGGGGCCGAGATCATCGAGATGTCGAAGCAGGACCGCGATATCTATAACCAGTTTCTCCGATACGGTGGTAAGCGCCGCGGTTCAGGCGAACCAAGCCTGGTGCGGGGCGGAAATTAACCCGGCTCAAAGTTTTCCGGAAGCGTCGAGGATCACCTCGACGCTTTTTCATTTTGCGCGCTCCGGTAGGTAGAATCGGTCTATATGAAGAGCATTGGGATAGGTATTATCGGGACCGGATTTGCGCGAAAAGTGCAGATGCCGGCATTCGCGGCGTGCGAGGGAGCGAGGATCGTATCGATAGCGAGCGGCTCGGCGACGAATGCGGAGAACGCGGCAAGGGAATTCGGTGTAGAGCATTTCACCTCGGATTGGCGAGAAACGGTGGCGCACCCAGATGTGGAACTTGTCTGCATCACGACCCCGCCGAAACTGCATCGGGATATGGTGCTTTTTGCTGTTGAACAACGCAAACACATCCTCGCCGAGAAGCCGATGGCTATGAACGTCGCCGAGGCGGAGGAGATGCAAGCCGCTGTGGACGGGGCCGGGCTTCTCGCGTTGATTGACCACGAACTGCGGTTTCAACACGGCAGGCAATTAGCTTGGCGCACGCTGCGCGAAGGTGCGATCGGTAAAGTTCGGCACGCTAAGTACAATTTCCGTGCTCCGCACCGTGGTGACCCTTCGATAGCATGGAACTGGTGGTCCGACGCCGAGCAGGGCGGTGGAGCTCTGGGAGCCATAAACTCGCACGCGATCGATTCGTTCAATTGGCTGCTGGGAACGGAAATCTCCAGCGTTTTCTGCCAACTGCAAACGCATGTTAAGGAACGGCCTTTCGAGGGCGGAACGCGAGAAGTAACCACCGACGACGAAGCAAACATGATCCTGCGCTTTGCTGACGGGGAATTGACCCATTACACGACCGGGTTGGTTTCCGTTTCCATGGCGGAGCAGCCGGAATACGTGAACCGGGTGGAGCTTTTCGGTACCGAGGGGTCGATGCGTATCGACCACCGCGGGGAATTTTACATCGCGAAGAACCGCGAAATGGCCTGGACGCCGATCGAGACTGACCTCGGGCAGGACGTGCCCGGCGGCCCGGATACGGGGTTTTCAAGAGGATTCATGGCTCTCGCCCCGCTGATCGTCGATGCGTTACGAAACGGAACTACGTCGATTGAGCACGCGGCGACGTTCGAGGATGGCGTAAAGGTTCAAAGAGTGCTGGATGCGGCGAGAGAGTCGGATTCTACGGGGCGGACGGTGAAACTCTAGCCGCCCCGTGGTTTTAATGGAAAGCGAAATTCAGTTGAACTGCGGGTCTTTAGATCTCTGAAAGACGAATTCGTTACATCCGAGACCCACGCGATCACATTTCAACGTTACGAGGTGAAAGCCCCGTTTCTTGTAAAAATCGAAGATCGCCCCAGCACCGGCATATTCATACGGATAACCCCCGACCCAGTCGATAATGTCGTGCCATTTACTCATTCCGCGTCGCTGCTTGTAATTCCGCCATGTTTGGAAGTACTCGGCCGGCCGGCCGCGTAGAAGGCTGCTCGCGAACTGCTTCGCCTCGCCCGGGGAAGTGACGGCGACCGCAAAGGGCACCTTAGCCGGCCCGGGTAGCCGGCAATAAGTTCGCTTTATCCACTGCCATCGGGCAGCCTGGCTTCCCGTATCGTTATAGATAGCGATGAATAGCTTTCCGTCATCTTTTACCAGTGATGACGCAAGGTCGAGGGCCTCCCACATCTTGCCTGTGTGATGCAGGACACCCCACGAATATACGACGTCAAACTTGCCCAGCGACCCTATGAAGTCCCGGTCGAGCACTGAACCCTGCCGGATCTGCCAGCCGCCGTCGCCTTCGAAGTAGCGCCTTCGCAAGTCGAGCGCACAATTCACCGACTGAGGATCGAAGTCGAATGAAAAGACGTTTGCTCCCAATCGACGGGCGGCAAGCGAGAAAAGGCCGCTGCCGCACCCAATGTCGAGGAAGGAGCTCCCTTCTAAAGAGGTGACATCCAGCATTTTAAGAAGCGATTCCTCTGCGGTCTTTATCCTTTCTTCCGTGAGGGTTGAAAGGAATGACGCCCAGTTCTTGCCAAACTCGAAACGATCGCCGGCTTGGACCTCGGCGGTGTGTTGGGGGGCTGTGAGTTCTAACTCCATTTTCAAATTACCTTTATTTGTAACTGTGTATTGGGCTTCACGCTTAAACCAGGGAGGCGAACCTGACTGTGACCCAGTTAGAGATCCGAGAGCTTCCTAATGGGAGACCATCATTTTTAGCGCCGAGCGTTAAAACGCTAAACGGTGCTCATATTTCACTTCTATTGATCCTGGTTAGGGCGGTTCCGTACCCGCCTCACAGTAAACTATAGTCCAGAGCCTGAACCGTTCGCTGCAATACGGTAAATGAAAAAGAGGTTCGCGGCGACACGAACCTCTTTGATCTCGAATTTTGGAAAAGTTCGATCGACTGCGCGGTCACAATTGAAGTTTTTCGTTCTTACCGTAATCTGCTTCCTGACCGGTCGCGATAGCTTTGGCCATTCCGAAAAGCTGCACAAGCGTGCTGGATGAAGATTCCCAATATTCGGCCTGCTCGGCTTTCACTTTCAACAAACAGAGGGTCGGATCGTCCAAGCCCTCGGGAAACCATGCCTTGTGCACCGGGTTCCAAAGCTCCTCGATCTTGGCACGATCCTTAACGACTTCCGCCGTTCCGGAAACGGAAACATAAACATTGTCGTCCGGTTTCGAATAAGCGACGCACACGCGATTGTCCTTTTCGATCTCGTCGATCTTATGCGTGCGGTCGCTGGTGAAAAACCAAAGATCCCCGTTGAATTCGGTCTGCTGAGTCGACATCGGCCGGCTCCTCATCACCCCGCCGTCGATCGTCGTCAACATGCAGAAATCGATCCCTTCGGTAAGTTCCTTTATCTTACTTATCGATTCGTCTCTATTATGATGCATTTACACTCCTCCCTTATCCTTTTTCGAATACAAAGGAATCTTTGCAATCCACATTCCAATTTCGCTAAATCGATAATTAGCGTTCATTGAGCACAAAAAGTGTTCCAAAACGATGCACCCACGGGATCATTTAAGTTTGAATTGAGGTACTTGCAGCCTCCGTTTCGCAACGGGGAGGAATTTAACCGATTTCTCGCCCTCATCATCCTTCACCTTCAATTCGATTTCCCTTGTCGTGTCGCCGAAGAAAATTGAGACACCACCGATTCTCTGTTGGCCGTTGCGGAGCCCGGCATCGTAGGCCGCGGTGTCGGTGTTGACTCCGGCGATGGAGCGTTCTTTTGCCAGCTTTTCGAAATCGAAACCAAGCTCGAACATATCCATCGGCACCGTTTTAAGTGCGACGTCGCCGCCTAGGGCATCCGATGCTGGCTCGATCAACTGGCCCTCGACCAATTGCCGCTTCATAAGCGCGGTTGGGTCTTCGCCTAGATGTCGTGAAAAGACTCCAGTAAGATATTCGAACGAAAGCGTGGGTTTCGATCCAGCCGCTGCCGACTTGTAGATCTCGAACATCGCGTCATCGAGGGACTTGACTCCACCAGATCTTCGCCGGATCGCCGCGTCGAGGTTGGTAGCGAATAGAAATCCTCGAAGATACGGAAGACGCCCGACATTGGAATCGTTCCAGAAATCCTTGACGATGCGTTCGTTTGGCTCGTTCCGCGTCGGGAGCATGTAATATTCGCGAATGTGGCTGTTGTACGTGTCGATATACTCCTGACGCGAGATGATGCCCGCCTTCAAAAGCTGCCGGTAAGTGTAAAACTCGTTGAAGCCTTCGCTGAACCAGTAAAGCGACTGCTCG
The DNA here is from genome assembly GCA_023415725.1 of Acidobacteriota bacterium. Classification (GTDB taxonomy): domain Bacteria; phylum Acidobacteriota; class Blastocatellia; order Pyrinomonadales; family Pyrinomonadaceae; genus OLB17. The sequence goes on along the minus strand of JAEZJR010000241.1, from coordinate 10,885 downwards.
GGATCGGGCATCCGTCCCATCTTCATCGGGACCCAGTTATGCGAATACTCATGTGAGAGCAGACCGCGGATGCCCGGGATGGTGGCGTTCGGGGTCGCAAATAGGGCGAATGCGTTGGTTAACCCTGTACCTCCGAATGAAGACGAGTTAGGTCCCTCGTCCCACGCCGTGAGCGACACAAGGTAGCGAGATTGCGAGTGATCGTTCCAAAAGGCCCTTTGAGCGCCGATCACGCGACTCACCATCGTCGCGAGTTCGGCGTCGTCGACTTTCCTTTTGTCGCGGATAGCCACGAAAACAGGCTTGCCCGCCGCCTGAGTGCGGGTAACGCGATAATCCCCGCCAACATATAACCCCGCGGTCAGTTCTCCGAGGGTCGTCTCTGTCTTTTGCCGGCGTTGATCCACTCCGAAACTGTTCGCGATAGTCCATACGGACGGGAAATTCTTCCACTCAAGTTCGAAGGCGATCTTATCGGATTCTTCACCCGCCGGAAGTATAAAAACTGTGTTTCCGATCCAGTGAAAGTGATTCGCCCCCGCGACAGGTCGATAACGCACGGCATTCCTGAAGGGACCCTTAAAATCCTGGACTACACGATAAGTGACCGTTATCTCCGCGTTCGGATCATGTGCCAATACCTTTACGTGAGGTTTATCCGTGTCCGCGATCGACGCGTTTCGGACCCGAAGGTTCTGTACCGATCTATAGAGCTCAGCCTGTCCGCCCCATTCATCCGGGAGGTTGAGCACGGTGGAGCCGTCAGACTCACCTCTAAATGTCACCGCAACACTGATTGAGCCGTCGCCGGTACGCTCGACCGAGATCTTCAACGGTTTCGGTCGGGTCCCTGCTACTGCTGAGATAACGGTCAGGAAGATCAAGGCGAACAAAGGCAAGTAGTTGCGTATCGGCATAAATGAAGTAAACGTGTGCCAGCGGGGCGGTTGTTCAATATATACGCGGGAATGTGAACCAAAAAATATGAGAAAGGCGGGATACTGGCCGGAGCGCAAAGAGCTTGTCCCCATCGAACGATAGGAACAAGGGGGAGGCTGGCTAAATCCGGAGTTAGGTTGTGTGATCGTGCACGATGCGCCAGCCCTCTTTGAATTTGCGGAAAATGAGCGTGAATTTTCCCTTGGGATTATCGTTCGCACGCTCAAGTGCCCAGCTGCCCAGCACTACGGCGGCATCATTGGACAGCACGGTCACCTCGAGGTCGGAGAACGTGAGTCTACCCATCGCTTCTTTTGTCGGATAGCCGCGTTTGTAGTTCTCGAGGGTCGGCTGCCAGCCGCGAGTGACACGAGATGAGACGAAGACCAGCTTGTCAGAATTCCAGTAACCGCGCATGAACCCCTCTATGTCTCCGCGGTTCCAGGCGGCCGACTGCTCCTTCATCACGGCAATGATGTCGTCGCTGATCTTCTTCTTTTGATTTTCTGATTGTGAGAATGTAACCGACGCGAACAATAGGATCAGTGTTAAGGCCGAAATACGTTTCATATGTTACCTGTGATCGGAACGTGTGTCAGGCGTTAAATATATTTGAATACTCCGCGAACAAAAAACAAAAAGGCCGGCAATGTTGCCGGCCATCAAGGAATTTTGATCGAACTTTTACTTCGACGGTGAAGCGGCCGACGCGGTCTTTTGTTTCTCGGTCAGCTCGATACCCATCTTTTCCAAAGTCGCCTGGTTCAGCGTTCCGGTCTTTTTGAGGCCGTTCGCTTCCTGGTATTTCCTTAGGCCGTCGCGCGTTGCATCGTCGAGTTTGCCAGTCTCTTCGCCACTGAAAAGGTTATCGGCCTTCAATTTCTTCTGGGCCTCGGCGATCTGATCTTTCGTCGCGCGGAAAATGGTGCGTTTGGGCTTTTCACCTGATTCTTTCTTTTCGGTGGCGTAGGAGCTTTCGGAGATGGGGATCAATTTTTGGTTATCCGTCAACTCGATCCCCATTTTCTCGAGGGTGGCACGGTTCAGTGTGCCGGTCTTCTTTAGACCGTTTTCGCCCTGCCACTGTTTGATCGCCTTGCGAGAAGCATCGTCAAGCGTCCCGGTCGCCTCGCCCGCGTACAGGTTCGCGGTTTTCAGCTTGGTCTGGACCTCTTTTATCTGGTCCTTTGTGGCACGAAAGACCTTCGGGGCCGGCTTGGTTTCGGCAGCCGGGCCGGAAGTCTGTTGGGCAATGGCTGCAACGGCGAGCAGAGTTACAGAAAAGAAAACTGCTGCGAGTTTCTTCATTAATGTTTTTCTCCGAAAATAAAGGGTTTATGTTCGCGGTGGCTTAGGTCACGTGAGGTTCACCTCCGGCTTGGGAGATGTGGCCGCGTATGAACTGCTCGCGATGCCAGAGAGAATAATTTGAAATCTAATTTAAGTCAATTAGAGGCAGATCCAAAGGCCCGCCTTCCGCTGGCCTCCAATTCATTGCGGTTTTGCCGAAATTACCTTGTCCTGGAACAGGATCTTGAATAACCTGCTCGCGAGCTCCGGATCGGAGGTTTTGAGGAAATTGTACTGCTCTAACACTTCCCCGCGTTTGTTTGTCATCATCTGCGCCATGGCGAGGTTGTAGCGAACCTGAGCTACATCGGGCTCCAGTTCCACTGCGCGGCGGAGATGCTCCTCCGCCATCTTATACTTCTTCTTCATGAAAAGAGCTACACCAAGACCGTTCTTGATTCCGGCGTCGTCGGGGAATTTGAGGTTCGCTTGCTCGAGGATCGAGATCGCCCGGCCTATCTCTTTCATCTCTATGAGGGCAGTTCCGAAATTTGCAGCTGCGACTGGCCTCAGGCCACCCGACTTCGCTAGCACATCGAAGCACGAGATCGTTTCGGCGAGCTTTTTCTCTTGCTCATATAACTCGCACAAAACCTCACGCGCCCTTGTGAGCTGAGGTTCCTGCTTAACAACTCCTTCGAGCAATTCGATTGCGAGGCCGGGGTTGTAAGTTTTGCTCATCACGACTGCCAGGTTCACACGGATCTGAGTCAGGTTGGGGGCTCGCTGAACCGCCCTGCGAAGCAGAGATTGAGCCTCGAAGACGCGGCCAACAAGATAGTAATTTGCCCCGAGATTATTCATAACCACCGGATCGTCCGGCATCGCTTTGAGAAGCTTCTCATATTCCTGGACCAGGACTGCAGCGGACGCACTTGGGCGCTTGTTCACCTTGTCGATGTTTATTGCGGTTTCGCTCACCTTGGAGCTTTGGAGGCGAGGAGTCGATTGAGAGGCGGCAGTGGCAACAAGGAAGATCAGAAGAAATGAAAACGCACGTGCGGCAATGGGAAAGTTCTGCATATTACCCTCTTTATGGACCCGGATTCCGGGTCGGAAGCTTGCCGCTGGATTGAATATGGAACCAATAGTTAAAGGCGGTTGTAAGCTTACATACCCAATATCCAAAAAAATGGATTTTTACATCAGTTGCTGAATGAATGCTCATTCAGTTATAATTCCCGAACTTTATCCACTAAATTCCAAAAGGAACTAAATAAGATGGTGAACACGGCAACAGCGGTATCGGAAGGCGGGCAGGGATCTCTTTCAACAGCGACGATGACGGTTCGGAAAGCCGCCGTTCTCGGTGCCGGCACGATGGGGGCGGGAATTGCAGCGCACCTAGGCAACGCGGGGGTCCAGACGCTTCTGCTGGACATCGCCCCGAAGGAACTGACCCCGGACGAAGAAAAGAAAGGTTTCACACTTGAATCGCCCCAAGTCCGCAACCGGATAGTGAATTCGCTCTTCGAAGCGGCGAAGAAATTGAAACCGGCGCCGTTCATGCTCGCCGACAATTCGAAGCTGATCAAGCTCGGCAATTTCACCGACGATATCGGTCAGATCAAAGAGTGCGACCTGGTCATCGAGGCGGTCGTCGAGAACCTAGAGATCAAACACAAACTATTCGCCGAAGTGGAAAAGCACCGCAAACCCGGAGCCGTGATCGCCTCAAACACGAGCGGTATCCCGATCGATGCGATCGCGGAGCCGTTTTCGGACGATTTCAAGCAGCACTTCCTCGGGATCCACTTCTTCAACCCTCCGCGGTACATGAAGCTCGTCGAGGTGATTCCCGGTAAGCAGACGAGCGGTGAGATCGCCTGCAAGATCACTGGCTTCCTGGATAGGCGTCTGGGCAAGGGCGTCGTCCCCGCCAAAGACCGGCCGAACTTCATCGCGAACCGCATCGGCACCTTCGGGATGATGGCCACTGTGCACGAGATGCTGGCGATGGGGTTCACCCCGACCGAGGTCGACCAGATGACCGGGAAGGCCATAGGGCATGCCTCGTCGGCGACGTTCCGCACTTCCGATCTTGTCGGGCTCGATGTGCTCGCTCACGTGAATAAGAACCTGTACCCCGCGATCCCGGACGACGAGGACCGTGAGGTATTTCAATTGCCCGATCTGATCGAACGGATGCTCGAGGCGAAGAGACTCGGCGACAAAACGAAGGGCGGATTCTATAAGAAGTCGAAGGACGCCGAGGGCAAAACACAAATCCTCGAGCTCGACCTAGAGACGTTCGAGTACAAGCCCCAGCAAAAGTCGAAATTCCCATCGCTGGACGCGGCGAAACAGATCGACGACCTGCCGAAGCGTGTGAAAACACTGGTTTGGGGCGACGACCGGGTCGGAGAATTCCTGTGGAAAACGATGTCGCGGACGTTCAAGTACTCGGCCAATCGGATCCCGGAGATAGCGGACACGATCGTCGAGATCGATAACGCGATCAAGTGGGGTTTCGGGTGGGAGATCGGTGTATTCGAATCGTGGGACGCGGTTGGTGTCGCCGAGTCTGTCGAGCGGATGCGTCGGGAAGGGCAAACGGTGCCTGAGAGCGTCGAGCGGATGCTCGCGAGCGGTGCGACGAGTTTTTATAAGAGCGAGAACGGGGACAAGTTCTACTACGACCTGGTCGGCGGCGGGTATAAACCGATGCCCGAACGGCCGGGCGTTATCGTTCTCAAAACCGTGAAGGATCGCACCGGTGTGATCAAATCCAATGCCGGTGCATCTCTAGTAGACATCGGTGACGGCGTTGCGTGTCTCGAATTCCACTCGAAGATGAACTCGATCGGGGCGGATACGGTCGGGATGATGAACTTCGCTCTCGACGAAGTTGAGCGAAATTTCAAGGGGCTCGTTGTCGGGAACCAGGGCGGGAACTTCTCGGCCGGGGCGAACATCATGCTGTTGCTGCTAGCCGCCCAGGAAGAGGAATGGGACGACATCAACCTGATGGTCGCCGGGCTGCAGAGGGCTGTGATGAGGCTGCGTTACTCGCCGAAGCCGGTGGTGACGGCCCCTTACGGCCTAACGCTCGGCGGCGGCTGCGAGATCTCGATCCATGGCAATCGCGTGCGTGCGGCGGCGGAGACCTACATCGGGCTCGTCGAGGTCGGAGTGGGCGTCATCCCGGCCGGCGGAGGAACGAAGGAGATGACGATGCGTGCGATGGACGCGGCCCAGAAGGTGCCGGACGCAGACCCGTTGAATTTCCTCAAGAAGACGTTCGAGATGATCGGGATGGGTAAGGTCGCGACGTCGGCCCAGGAGGCGAAGGCGTGGGGCTTCCTCCGCGATGTCGATTCCATCTCGATGAACGGCGATCGCCTTATCGCCGACGCGAAACAGGAAGTCTTGGCCCTCGATGCGGCCGGGTTCGTCGCACCCGTACCACGGGAAGACGTATACGTGATGGGTGAGGCCGGGCTAGCCGCAATGAAACTCGCGCTGCACATGATGAAGCAGGGCGGGTTCATCTCAGACCATGATCAGCTCATCGGCCAAAAGCTCGCCTATGTGATGAGCGGCGGCAATATGAACCACCCCGCATACGTCAGCGAGCAATACCTGCTAGACCTCGAGCGCGAGGCGTTTCTCTCGCTCTGCGGCGAGCGGAAAACGCAGGAGCGTATCGCGGCGATGTTGAAGACAGGCAAGCCGTTACGAAACTAACGAGCAGCCGTAGTTTTTCGCGTTGAATACGGGCGCAACGGTATGAATGACAGAATAAGGAATGTCACCGGTGAATTGAGGAAGATCGTCGAGGACGCCCGGGCCAGCTTTGGTTCGCTTTCTAACGAACAACTCAATTGGAAGCCGCCGGCGGATAGCTGGAGCGTGGCCCAGTGCCTCGATCACCTGATAAAGACGAACGAGCAGTTCTACCCGGAGTTCGAAAAGCTTGCATCCGGCAACCGGAAAAACACCTTCTGGCAAAGTTACTCGCCGTTCACCGGCCCGGGCGGCAGGTGGCTCGTAAATACGATAAAGAACGACGCGAAGAAGGTGAAAGCACCGTCGAAGGACGTCGTCCCCCCGAGTGATATTCCAGCGGACATCGTCGAAAGGTTTACGGAGAACATAAGTGATGTCGCTTCGAAGATCGAAGCGTGTTCTTCGGCCGACCTGAAAAAGACGGTGGTGTCGTCACCGTTCGCCTCGGTGCTGACCTACACGCTGGACGATGCTTACACCGTGGTCGTGGAGCACTCGAAAAGGCACATCCGGCAAGCGAAAAGGGTAATGGAAATGCCGGGATTCCCGTCGGAAATGGGGAAGTAAATGGACCATTCGAAAAGGGCGTTCATATTCGACATGGACGGGACGCTGATCGACAACATGCGTTACCACACCGAGGCGTGGCGGACGCTGATCGAGGAGAACGGGCAACAATTCGACGAGCGTAAATTCCTGGTCGAAACGGCGGGCCAGACGAACCGGGAGATAATCCCGGGCGTGTTCGGGGCGATGTCGAACGAACGGCTTGCGGAACTCGCCCTCAGGAAGGAGGAGCTTTATCGGGAAGCGTATCTGCCCTATAGAAAGCCCGTTCCGGGGCTTGTACCTTTTTTGGAGGCGGCACAGGAGCTTGGAATAAGGATGGGGGTAGCCACGGCTGCCTCCCCGGCGAATATGGCTTTCATTCTTGACGGCCTGGACCTGCGGAAGTACTTTGGGGCTCTGACGACAGCCGCCGACGTAAAGAGAGGAAAACCGGACCCTGAGATCTTTCTGCTCTCGGCCGATAGCCTCGGGGTTGAACCTGCGAACTCGATCGTTTTCGAGGACGCTTTCTTCGGATTCGAAGCAGCGAAACGGGCCGAGATGATCGCGGTCGGCTTGACCACCGTGAACTCCGGGGAGGATATTATGCAAACGGGTTCGGTCGTCGAGGTTCACGCCGATTACACGAGCATGAACCCCGGTGACCTGATATCGAAATACCTCCCGTATTAAGAGGTACTATGAAAAACTTTTTAGTTTTGGTCTTTGGAATTCTGCTTTTCACGTCGGCCTGCGGCGTCAACGGGGAGCCGGTCGAGTTTTCGAAAGCCTGCGATCAGGCGAACGACGGGAAATATTTGCAGGTGAGCGGGGTGCTCACGCCCCGGAGCAGTATTTATTGCTCGAATCGCGGCGGCCGGATGGAGTGTCCGTTTGACATGCTGGAATCTGCGGGTGCTCAAAACAAAATGGCGGCGGACATCGAGGTCGGAAGCGGTGCAAACACGATGGACGAGGTGCCGAGCGGGTTCAAGAAGGAGGACTTGAAAGTGCGTGATAATGCAGGGAACCCGGTAGCCTTGGGCAGCGATGTCGCGAAATTCACTGGCAAGATGCTCATCGCCCCGGCGGCACCCGGCGGCCAGGGAGTTTGCCTGATGCAGGTCTACAAGATCGAGAAATGAGCGAGAGATGCGGCTGGGCGAGGAACGATCTCGCGATCCATTATCACGACACGGAATGGGGAGTCCCGCTGCACGACGACCGCGGGCTCTTTGAATTCCTGATCCTGGAAGGCGCACAGGCAGGCCTGAGCTGGGACACGATCCTGAGGAAACGGGAAAACTACCGGCAAGCTTTTGACGAATTCGACCCGGTGAAGGTCTCCCGGTACTCCGAAGCGAAATGCGAAAAGCTGCTCGCGAATGTCGGGATAATCCGAAACCGATTGAAGATCGCCTCGGCGGTGGCGAATGCAAAGGCTTTCCTCGCCGTGCAAAAGGACTTCGGCTCGTTCGACTCATACGTCTGGTCGTTCGTCGACGGGAAGCCGATCGACGGGAAACGGAAGGTGCTTGGCGATGTGCCTGCCAAGACGGAAATTTCTGACGCCTTGTCGAAGGACCTGCGGAAACGCGGGTTCAACTTCGTCGGCTCGACGATAATGTACGCGTTCATGCAGGCGACTGGGATGGTGAACGATCATCTCGAGTCCTGCTTCAGGTACAAAGAATGTCGGTAGATTTCCCCATTACTCCGGCGGTGCGATATTTGAGGGACAAGAAGATCGAATTCGTGCCCAGGCTTTACGATTACGTCGAGAAGGGCGGCACCCGGGAATCGGCAAGTCAATTAGGCGTCGATGAGCATTCGGTAGTGAAGACACTGGTCTTCGAAACGAATGAAAAGAAACCGCTTATCGTCCTGATGCACGGCGACAGGGAAGTTTCGGCCAAGAATCTGGCCCGTTTTCTTGGGGTCAAAGCGGTCGAGCCGGCGGCCCCTGAAAAAGCATCTAAATTAACAGGTTACCTGGTTGGGGGCACATCGCCGTTTGGGACACGTACCAAGATGCCGGTCTACGTAGAGAAGAGCGTTATGGATCTGGACAAGATCTACGTAAACGGCGGGAAGCGTGGATTCCTCGTGGAGATCGACCCGGCTGTTCTGCATGATGCTCTGGAAGTGAAAGAGGTCGAGGTGGGGATCGAGAAGTGAAAAAGCAGATCGAGACGGAAATAGAGATCGACGCTTCGGCCGAAACTGTTTGGAATATTCTTACGGATTTCGACGAACATCCGTCGTGGAATCCGTTCGTTCGGGAGATCTCAGGTTTCCCCAAAGAAGGAGAACGCTTGAGAGTTTTCATTCAACCGGCGGGCGGCAAAGGGATGGTGTTCAAGCCCAGGGTGCTAAAAGCCGAACAAAACCGCGAGCTTCGCTGGCTTGGGAAGCTGTTCATACCGGGCCTTTTCGACGGTGAGCACTACTTTCGCATCGAGCCTATCGGCGAGGACCGTGTGCGGTTCGTGCACGGCGAGAACTTCAGCGGGATACTCGTAGGGCTGATGGCGGGCAGCCTGGATAAGGGAACAGCCGACGGATTCAGGGCGATGAACCAAGCGCTGAAACGACGGGCTGAAAGCTGAATGTACACGCACTGGGCATGCTTCGATTGCCGGAAAGCATTTTCGAAAGAAACGAACTCCACTCCGAGGAAATGTCCTGACTGCGGTATGCCGATGACGGATATGGGCCCGTATTTTGAGCCTCCGCGCAAAGTAGCGGTAAAGCGCTGGCGGGTGATGAAGGTGCTGTCGGAGAACGAATTCCGGTTCAATACGAAAGAAGCGAAAGTGTTCATCGAGAGCCGGATACTTATGATCAGGAACCCGAGGCTCGCGGACGTGATCGAGCGGATCGAGGACGAACTACGAAAAGACGAGAGCTTGTAAGTAAAGGAAGATTATGAAAGAAGCTGTGATCGTGTCGGCCGTGCGCACGGCCGTTGGGAAGGCTCCGAAGGGGACGTTGAAGAACACCCGTTCGGACGAGATTGGCGCGGTGGCGATCAAAGAGGCGGTCTCGCGTGCGGGCGTTGATGCGGCACTGATCGACGACGTGATCATGGGGTGTGCGTTTCCCGAGGCGAGCCAGGGGATGAACGTCGCGCGGACCGCTTCGATCTTGGCCGGGCTGCCCGTCGAAACCTCGGCGATGACCGTAAATCGTTACTGCTCTTCGGGTTTGCAGACCATCGCCCTCGCGGCCGAACGTATCCAGACTGGTGGTGCCGACGCGATCGTGGCTGGCGGTTTGGAGTCGATGACCGCGATCCCGATGGGCGGGAACACGTTCCGCCCCAACCCGCAACTCGCCGCTACGTACCCCGATTACTACCTCAATATGGGCCTGACAGCGGAGAATTTGGCAAAAAAATACGAGATCACACGTGAGCAGGCCGACGAATTCTCGATGAATTCGCACCGAAAAGCGGCCGCGGCGATCGGCGAGGGCAAGTTCAGGGATGAGATCGTGCCGATGAATGTACGCATCGACGAGCTCGATGAAAAGGGCCGCGTAAGGCGTCGCGAGATCGTATTTGAGGTTGACGAAGGGGTGCGGATGGACACCTCGATGGAGGGGCTGGCGAAGCTGAAACCTGTATTTCACGCAAATGGAACGGTGACTGCCGGAAATTCTTCGCAAATGTCGGATGGGGCCGCCGCTGCGGTGGTGATGTCCGCCGACAAAGCTAAGGTATTGGGAATAAAGCCTTTAGCTCGATTCGTGTCTTATGCAACGGCCGGATGTTTGCCCGAAGAGATGGGGATCGGGCCGGTCTATGCGATACCCAAGGCACTGAAGCTCGCGGGCCTGACCCTCGACCAGATAGACGTGATCGAATTGAACGAAGCCTTTGCGGCACAAGGGCTTTCGGTGATGTAGCTTCTGGAGATGGACCCCGCCAAGGTCAATGTTAACGGGGGCGCGGTGGCTCTTGGGCATCCGCTCGGCTGTACCGGGGCGAAACTTACGGCCACGATCCTACAGGAATTGAAACGTCGAAATGCTCGTTACGGCATGGTGACGATGTGCGTCGGCGGCGGGATGGGAGCTGCGGGGATCTTTGAGCGGCTGGACTAAGTGGTCCCAACAGCGTCTCAATTTGGTTTCACTTCGGTCCCACTCGGTCTCAAATTCGATCCAAAAGCGGTCTCAAACAGAGCCGCTTTTTCGACGGCGACCATGGCGCCGAACGCTGCGATGCCGTTGGGATGGCGGCAAAGGCGCTCCGTGAATTTTAGAGCAAAATCTTCAAAACGGGTTGCTGAATGAATGTTCATTCAGTTATAAT
>JAEZJR010000207.1 GCA_023415725.1 Acidobacteriota bacterium | reverse complement strand
CCGACGAGGATCGAGTACGCGAGGATGATCTCGATCGTCTCCTACGTCGCACGGGTGCTCGAAAAGACCATCTCGCGCGACGCCCGCGGCAACTAGTCCCACCTCCCGCAGAAGGCCGGTTTCGCGGCCCGATCTCAATGGACCCAAATAAAGACATAGAAGAATTGCAGGCGGCTTCGTACGCCGGCACCGACGAGGACGACGGCGTTTCGGTCGATGATTTTTTCCGCCAGCTCGAGGCGAAGGAGAAGGACCTGCACATCACGGCGGACACCTCCATCATCGAGATCGCGGAGGGCTTCGAGGACGGCGAACTGCCAGAGGCCTTGCTTGCCGCGCTGAACCAGGCGGAGGATCGGGAGGTGAAGCAAAGCTCGCCCGAACCCGCGGACGTGTTCGTCAAGAGCCTTGAAACCGAGATCCGATCGCTGAAATCCACCATCGCGAAGATGGAGGAAGACCGCGAGGAGATGTTCAAGAACTCGCAGCGGCGGGCGAAGGATTTCGAAAGCTACAAGGCCCGTGCTGAACGCGAGCGGAAGGACACGTTTCAGAGCCAGGTGAGCAATCTCGCCACGCTGATGCTGCCGGCGCTGGACAACCTGCACCGGGCGCTAGATGCCGCGGAGCACCTGTCGGATGAGAAGAGTGTGGCGTTCCAGCAATTTTACGAAGGAATCGCGCTCGTGAACGAGCAGATCTCCGATATCCTGGTGAAGATGGGGATCAGGCCCATCCGCACCGTGGGCGAGCGGTTCGACCCGCATTATCACGAAGCGGTCGCCACCGAAGAAACGAACGAATACTCGCCGAACATGATCTGCGGTGAACTGCTCCGCGGTTACATCGCGGGCGACCGAGTGATACGCCACTCGATGGTGAAGGTCGCGGTCGCACCTGCCCCCGCCGAACCCGCAGAAGAGAAACCAGAAGGACCCGCCGCACCCGCGGTCGACGAGCAATTGGAAGTCGCCGAATAGCCACTAAACGCCCCCTCACGCCTCCACCCCATTCGCAAGGAACTCGAAATATGAGCAAAGTAATAGGAATCGACCTGGGCACCACCAACTGCTGTGTATCCGTACTGGAGAACGGCGCGGTGCAGATCATATCGAACAAGGAAGGAGGCCGCACGACGCCCTCGGTCGTCGCCTTCACCGATAAGGACGAACGCCTGGTCGGGCAGATAGCCAAGCGGCAGGCCGTGACGAACCCGGCCAACACGCTTTACGCGGTGAAACGGCTGATCGGCCGCAAATACAACGCGCCCGAGGTGGAGAAGATGCGCGGGACGGTGCCGTTCGAGATCGTCGAGGCCGCGAACGGGGACGCTCATATCAAGGTGCTGGATCGCGTTTACAGCCCGCCGGAGATCTCGGCGATCGTGCTGCAGCGATTGAAGCAGGCGGCCGAAGAGTTCCTCGGCGACCGCGTTTCGGAAGCGATCATCACGGTACCCGCGTACTTCGACGACATGCAGCGTCAGGCGACCCGCGACGCGGCCAAGATCGCCGGGCTCGAGGTCGAAAGGATCATCAACGAGCCGACGGCCGCGGCGCTCGCTTACGGCTTCGGCAAGAGCAAGAACGAAAAGATCGCCGTGTACGACCTAGGCGGCGGTACGTTCGATATTTCGATACTTGAGATCAACGACGGCGTGTTCGAGGTGCTGTCAACGTCGGGCAATACGTTCCTCGGGGGTGAGGACTTCGACCAGCGGATCATCGATTGGCTCGTCGAGGGGTTCAAGCAGGCCAACAACATCGACCTGAAGCAGGATCGCCTCGCACTTCAACGGCTGAAGGAAGCTGCGGAGCGGGCTAAGTGCGAGCTTTCGAGCGTTGAGGAGACGACGATCAGTTTGCCGTTCATCGCTGCGGACCCCACGGGGCCGAAGCACGTCAACGCAACGCTTTCGCGTGCGAAGTTCGAAGAGCTGGTAAAGGACCTGGTCGAATCATCCGTCGAGCCGTGCCAGAAGGCTCTGTGGGACGCGAAGCTGCAGCCGCAGGACATCGACAAGGTGATCCTTGTCGGCGGCCAGACCCGTTCGCCGATCATCGTGAAAACGGTGGCGGAAGTCTTCGGGAAGGAGCCCTCGGCGGAGATCAATCCGGACGAAGTGGTCGCGATGGGGGCCGCCATTCAGGGAGGCGTGCTGACCGGCGACGTGAAGGACATCGTCCTGCTCGACGTGCTGCCGCTGAGCCTCGGGCTCGAGACGCGCGGCGGGTTGTTCGTTAAACTTATCAACCGCAACTCCACGATCCCGCTGAAGAACACGATGACGTTCACGACCGTCGTGGACAATCAGCAGTCGGTTGAGATCCACATCCTGCAGGGTGAGCGCGAGATCTCGTCGGCGAACAGAAGTCTGGCTAAGTTCGAACTCGTGGGCATCCCGCCGGCACCGCGCGGCGTTCCGCAGATCGATGTTTCGTTCGAGGTGGATTCGAACGGCATCGTGAGCGTCTCGGCGACGGACAAAATGACCGGCCTCGAGCAGGCGATACAGATCACGCCGTCTTCGGGTCTCGCCCCGGAAGAGATCGAGCGGCTCATTCATGAGGCTGAAACTTCAGTGGAACGCGACCGTGAGGAGCGTGAACTGATCACGATGAAGAACCGCCTCGAGAACATGATCAAGAACGCCCGCAAGGCGATGGTCGAGTACGGCAAGGCGTTTTCTATGGATGAACAGATGGCGATAAACCAGATCCTCAACAACGCCGAAGAATCGCTCTTCACGGACGACAAGACGGAGATCGAGTTGATACTCGTGAAGGTCGAAGAGACGGCGAGCAGGATAACGGCGTCGATGCTGAGCGCGGTATAAACAAGTACGACAGGCTTTCCAGCCAGTCGCTTCTCAACCGAGATGACTTGTTATTGCAGAGGACAGGCTTTCAAGCCTGTCCTCTTTTTGCTGCTAGTGTGTCAACCCTGGGGTGAGATGACTTGTGGTTGAGTAGGGCAGGCTGGAAAGTCTGCCCTACGTTTTTTTTAGAAGCTCTTGCGGAATAGGTAGGAGGCTTTGATGAAGAAGGTGCGTTCGTTTCCGCGGAAGCCGGGTTCGCGGATGCCGGTGTAGGGGTTGTACCCGTTAAAGGTGCGGTCGTCGTTGTAGCCGACGTAAAGCGCGGTGCCGGGGTTCGGGGTCCAGCCCGCGACGAACTGCGGCCGCAGCCGGCGGTTGAGCGTGGAGTAATCGAGACGTAGACGAGCGAACGTGCTGCGGGTGAACTGGTACGTCGTGCGCGAGCTGAACAGGTTATCGTCGAAGGCAAGCAGGCCGGTGTCTTGCCGGATCATGTGCCGCTTCGTGTAGTTCAACTGAGTGCTGAGAGCCTGCGTCGGCTGATATCGGACCGATGCTTCGAGCATCAGTTGGTTGCCCGCGCCGGGGTCGAGCGGAGCGTCCTGACCGAGCAGCAGAGCCGCCCGGCTCACACGAGGGAAGTCCCGGCTCGCGCCGAAGTCGTACTCCATCAGCCCCCAGGTGTAGTCCATAAAGACGTTGAGGTACAGCTTTTTGTTCGGGGTGCTTTCGATGAACGCCTGTACGGCCTTGAACGGCGCGCTGCGGTGATCGATCGGACCGAAAAATGCTCCGGTCTGATTCGAATTGCGGATGCGGCCGAACTCGTTCTCGTAAACCCATTCCTGCCCGAGTTGGAAATTGCCCCCGATATAGGTCTGGCGCTGAAGGGCGACCATCCCGCGGGTGTTGGTGATGAGGTATTGCCCGCGGCCCTTCCAGTCGTAGCTGACGTTGGTCTCATTCCAGAATTCCTTGAAGATGATCTTTTTCTTCGCGTCCTGGTCCGTCCGGTACCTGATGAACGAACCGGCGTAGTTCGTGTCGTACCGGTTATTGAAGCCGACATCGGCACGGTAATCGGGCGAGCGGCCCTGGGCTAGGAAGTTCATGTAGAGATTCCTGTCCGAGCGTTCCGCCCACACGCGGTAGCCGAGGCCATTGCCGGTGCGGTATTCGTTCAGGTCGTTGTTCGGGTTGTAGAAATACGCCCGCGAGTTGGAGCCGACCTCCTGGATTTCGGCGACGGTCTTTTTATCGAACCGCCAGCGTCCGTCGAACCCGGCGGTGTGGTTGTGCTTGTCGACGAAGTTGTAGGTCGTCCCCATGAAGCCAAGGTTGTTCTGACCGCCCATGTCGCGCTTGAAGCGGAACACGCCGATCTCTGCGTTCTGGTCGGCGATGCGCTCGTTCTGGCAGAGGTCGAATGAGCCGGAGTTCTGGCGTTCGAGCTGGCAGATCAGGAGGTTCTCACGGTCGTCCTTTGAGAGGTTGCCGGGCGTGCCGTTGTCGGACGCATACATTATCCCGAAGGTGTTCTTGCCGCGGCGGCCGGTGAGTTTCGCCGCGATGTCGGGATCGACGATCGCGCGGGTGTTCACCACCTGCAGTCCGCTCTGGAATATCTCGATGCGTTCGAGGAAGAACGGGCGTTTTTCGGCGAAAAAGACGGGGAAACGAAGGTTTGCGGTGCTTATCGGGGCATCCGCCTCGACCTGTGCGAAGTCGGGGTTGTAGGCGAAGTCGAGCGTGATCGTCGGCGTGAGGCCGAACTTGGCCGTCATTCCGAAATCGCCGCGGACTCCCTCATTCGTGAACCTGCCGGCGGGGTCGCCCTCGAACGTGTGACGCGAGCGGCGGCCGGTTTGGCTCAGCGTGAAGCTCGGGTTGATCTCGAGTTGTCGTGTCGTGGAGATATCTTCCAGGCCGGTGATGTGCCCGGATTGCGAGAGCGAGCCCGAGCGGCTGCGGTCGTTCGGCATCCAGGATTGAAGTTCGTTGTTGTTCCCGCGGACGCGCCGGAACAAATGCACGCCCCACATCTTGTCCTTGCCCGCTTCGTATCGTAGCGATTTGAACGGGATGGCGACCTCGACGACGTAGCCGTCTTCGGTGAGCTGGCCTTTGGAGGTCATGATGAGGTCGACGCTGCCGTCTTCGCCGCGGCCCTCGGTCATGATCCCGTCGGTCTGGATGCCGAACGGGTTTAGGAAGATGAAGTACGCCTGCTGCTTGTCGTTGAAGGTGTCGAGGTACATCCCAACGAAGTCCTCATTGCCGAGGTCGTCGCGGCGTTTCATCGTCGCCCGGATCGTGTCCTTCGGCTGGGTGACCTTGAACGCGACGAAGAGATTTTTCTCGTCGTAACCCATGTAAACTTCCATCGGGTGCGACGGAGAGACGTTATCGCCCGGCTGCGTTTGAATGAAATCGCCGAAAACGGCTGCGTCGCGCCAGACCAGATCGTCGATCTGCCCATCGATCACGGGCGGAGCGGTGAAGCGCGGAACTCGTACGGGTTCTCTCTTGTTTACGTATCTGGGATTTGACGGCGGCTTCGGGGGAGCGAGGTCGGGAGTCTGTTTCTTTGCCAACTGGATCGTGGCGGCCGGCTGATCGCCGTTCGGCTTCTCCTCCGGCGTCGGCGTGACGGTTTGTGCGGCTGCTGTATCAATCAATAAAAATGCAGCCAATAAAAGCGGCAGAATGATCTTCATAACTACGCTAAGAATTGATCCGGTCGGGGCCGGACGGATAAATTAAAATTTATGAACAGTGCGTTCGAAATTTAGAACACCGCGGTGAGGCGGTTTGTAACAATGAAAATGTTACGAGCCGATCGAAATATGGTTCCGTATTATTCGCCGGTGGTGTTGGGAGGGTGTTGACAGATTTCGTATAATGGTAGGTAGCGTCAGTTCAATGGATTTGGGCTGACGTTTTGTGTGTATATGGCAGGCTGTTGAGGTCTGCCGAACAGGCTAACAACCGGTTCTACGTGTTTATGGCGAAGAGGGATTATTACGAAGTTTTGGGCGTGTCGCGTACCGCGACCGATGGCGAGATAAAGAAGGCGTACCGCGCGATGGCGGTGCAGTATCACCCGGACAAAAATCCGGGCGACGCGGCGGCGGAAGAGAAATTCAAGGAATGCGCCGAGGCCTACGCGGTGCTTTCCGACTCGCAGAAGCGGGCACAGTACGACAGGTTCGGACACCAGGGCGTCGGGGGCGGCGGTTTCGATCCGGGATTCTCGAACATCGAGGACATCTTCGACCTGTTCGGGTTCGGGGATATGTTCGGCGGGCGACAGCGGACGCGGTCGCGCGTGCAGCGCGGATCGGACCTGCGATATGACCTGGAGATCACGCTCGAGGATGCCGCGAACGGGAAGGACGAGACGCTGCGGATCCCGCGTCTCGAGACCTGCGGCGAGTGTACGGGAACTGGTGCCGAGAAGGGAAGCACGCCGGAGAACTGCGTGGCGTGCGGCGGCAGCGGGCAAACGAGGTATCAGCAAGGATTCTTCAGCGTGATGCGAACGTGCCCGAACTGCTCCGGAAAGGGCACGATCATCCGCAACCCCTGTAAGGAATGCAAGGGACAGGGCCGCATCGAGAAAGAGAAGACGCTTGAGATCAAGATCCCTGCAGGCGTCGAGACCGGTTCGCGGCTGCGCGTTACGGGCGAAGGCGAGTCTGGCGTGAACGGCGGACCCGCGGGCGACCTGTTCGTCGTGATCCATGTAAAGGAGCACGAGATCTTCGAGCGGCAAGGGGCGAATCTCTACTCGGCCGTGCCGGTGAGCTTCGCACAGGCTGCACTCGGAGCCGATATCAAGGTGAAAACCCTGGACAGCGAAGAGGAGCTGAAGGTGCCCGCGGGAACCCAGACGGGAACTGTATTCCGTATAAAATCGAAAGGAATGCCGGAACTCGGAGGGCGGGGAAAAGGCGACCTCTTCGTAGCGGTCACGCTGATCACACCAAAGAACCTAACTAAGGAGCAACGCAAGCTGCTCGAGAAGCTCGCCGAGATCGAAGACACGGAGTGGAACGACGAGTCTTTTATGGATAAGGTGAGGAATATATTTGGATAGAGAAAGGCCGGCAACACGCCGGTCTTTCTACTTTGTATTTTCAGAGCGAGCGCGGTGCTCCGGCTATGATAGCTTCGCTTTAACCGACTCACTCACCAACTTGCCGTCCACGGTCTTGCCCTGGAGTTTGGCCATGGCGGCTTTCATGACGGAGCCCATGTCTTTCATCGATGTGGCTCCGGACTCGGCGACGGCTTCGGCAACGGCCTGTTCGATCTCTTCGGGGGAAGCGGACTGCGGCAGGTAGGCTTCGATGTGGGTGATCTCGGACGCTTCCTTTGCGGCGAGTTCGGCGCGGCCGGCCTTTTCGTATTGCTCGATAGAATCGCGACGCTGCTTAACGAGCGATTGCAGGGCTTTCGTCACTTCCTCATCGGTAAGTTCGCCGCCCTTCTCGATCCGGCGGTTCATCAGGTTAGCCTTCACCATCCGCAGGGTCGAAACGCGGTCGGCATCCTTCGCTTTCATCGCTTCTGTCAGGTCGGCGATGATCGTGTCTTTCAATGTCATAGTGTTCTATACGTTGCGCCCAATAAACGCATAGATTATCACACCGTTGGGCGGACATATCACGCCTAAAGGCGTAACTCTTACTTCTTCCAGACGAATTCCTTGAACAGGTTGAATGCGGCCCCGATGCCGAGCGAGATGGTTCCGCTGCGGACGCCGTCCTTCCAGTCGTAGCGGTCGGGGTACCATGTCTCGCGGGCGATGATGTTGCCTGTATATGTGCCGACGAGGCGGGGAACGCCGATCGTGCGCTTGCCGTTGGGCCTGCGGGCGGTGACGGGGGATATGAGGGCGTTCTTGATCTTCTCTCCCGTGCTCTTGCCGGTCGCGCGGTAATAGCCGCTGTCGAGTTTGAGGGCTTCGTCGAGGCCGTAGATGGTGGTTTGCTTGATGACGTTCTTGCCGAAATTGGACGCAACCCGTTTTCCGAATCCTTCCCACTGTCCGCCCCATTCTTCAGGCGAGTTCCGCCAGGTGGAGATCCCCGCACCGGCGACCTGCCTAGCAAGGGCGAAAGGGCCGACCATGCTGTTTACGTAACGGTTGAATCTTTTCTTCGCGGTCGGGCGTGTGTAGCCGTTCGATGTGGTCTGCTGGGTGTCGGTCGTATCGAGATCGGCCGCGGGCGGATCAAGCTTTGTGCGGTCCGCTTCGTTCAGCGGAAGTAAAGCTGGAATAGTTTCGGTTTGAGCTACCGCTCCGCCAATAAAAAAGGCCGTCAAAAGGATCGCGGCCCCGAATGCTCTTTTCATCATTATTCCCTCGTTCGTTTGAAAATCCCGGCCGCACAAAGCAAGTTCGACCGATATGGGGTGGAAGAACGCGTCCCGCAATGGGCCCGGGCCTCAATAACGCATTATACCTATCAAGCCTTCAGACCCCACCACCGTGGCGGCGCAAGCATTCCCCAGAATAAAACTTTAATTTCACCGGGATCCGAGTTTTGTATGATTTTCGACAGTGGGGTTTGCCGGCAAGGTGCCGGTTGGAGGGCGAATGCGCGGCTATTTAGCCAGCGATAAGAGCATTTCGTCTTTTGTCGGAGGAACCGCGGACCTCGGTAATACCACTGCCAAGACAGTCCGATAAATGACCATCAGATCGGCTCGCCAGGTCCGATGTCTGACGAAGTCGAGATACCCTTTTAGCTTGTAAGGCTGGAGCACTGCCGTGTAGAAGGAATCATCGGCGTGGGAGTCCGCCAGAAGCTGTTCCTCGTTTCGGAGTTTCAGGGTTACGGGGTCGGTCAGACCAGGGCGGCAAGTGAGGATCTCGGCCCAGTACGGATCTTTCAGGTTCACGAATGCGGGGACTTCAGGGCGGGGGCCAACGATGCTCATTTCTCCCCGTACCACATTCCATAACTGTGGGACCTCGTCGATCTTGTACCGGCGGAGTATCCTGCCGATAGGTGTGACCCTGGAATCGTTTGCCGCGGTGATGAGAGACCCGGAATTGGCGCTCATCGTTCTGAGTTTGAATAGGGTGAACTTTCTGCCGGCCCTTCCGACCCGTTCCTGTCGGAATATGACCGGGCCGTGCGAAGTGACCTTGATAAGGACAGCAGATACGGCCAGAAGCGGGGCCGTTAAGATCAAGCCGGTCGCAGCGACAAGAAGATCGAACACTCTCGGCAGTCCGTGATTCATACCCCGTTCAACCATTAGGCAACCAGATACAGCTTTCGGGCCGCGTGTTCAGCGCAAATGAGCTTGACGGTCCTGACGACGTGAGCGGTCTCGTCGCCGGTCATCGACGAGAACAGTGGCAAACTGACCAGGCGCTTCCACATCGACGATGCGACGGGTAGGGCCCGCCTCTTCCAGCCGAAATCTTTATAAAGCGGATGCAAATGCAGCGGCCGCCAATGCACCGAGCACCCCACGCCGTGCCGTTTCAGTTCCTCCATGAACGTATCGCGATCGATCGACAAGGAGGCGAGACGCAGCCTGATCGGGTATAGATGCCAGGAGTGGATCCGGTCGGTCGGGTCGGGTGGGAGTTCCAACTCGTTCACATTTGAGAACGCTTCTGAGTAGAGCCGGGCGATGAGTTCCCGCCGCCGTCTCATCTCCTCCGCCCGGGCGAGTTGGCCCCTCCCGATCGCAGCGGCGATATCGGTAAGATTGTATTTATACCCGGGAGCTATGATCCGGTAATCCCATTTTCCGCTCCCCGAATACCGTCCCCAGGCGTCATGTGATAGTCCGTGGAGCGACATTAGCCGAATTCGATCGGCCAGTTTGGCGTCGTTCGTAACGGCCATCCCGCCTTCGCCGGTCGTTATGGTCTTGTTCGCGTAAAACGAGTAGCACGTGACATCCGCGGTATTCTCGCCGCAAAACTGGTAGGGTGAATCGGGATCCGGCCTCCATGCGGCGGGAAATGCGTGTGCTGCGTCTTCGACTATCCAGAGTCCATGCCTCGAGGCGAACTCTTTGACCTTACCGATATCGAGCATGTAACCGCCGACGTGGACCGGAATGATTCCCACAACCTCGGTATCAGGCGAGATGTGTAAGCCGAGAGAACCGCTTCGAAGTCGCTCAAGCTTTTCCTCGGCGTCGTCGAGATCGATGTTTCCGGTTATGGGGTCGCAATCGACCAATATCGGGGTCGCACCGGTATAAAGAACGATCTCTGCGGTCGCCGCGAAGGTCATTGCAGGAACCAGCACGCCCTGATTTTCCCTCAGTCCAAGAGCCTCAACTGCGAGGTGAAGCGCGGCGGTGCATGAGTTGAGGGCGATCGCATGACGGCCTTTGACCGCGCTGGCGAACTCGCGTTCGAATTCCTTGACCTGAGGCCCGGTGGTCAGCCAGCCGGATCTTAGCGTTTCTATCACACCGTCGATCTCCGATCCTGAAAGCTGCGGCCTGAAAAAAGGCACGTAAGGCTCGGGTCCCGTCACGTTAAACGAGGGTTGAATTGAGGTACTACTTAACATAACGCCTGGGCTTATCCGCCTTCCAAATTTCCGGGAAGCGGTTTGGTCATTTCGGGTGCCAACCCGAATTGATGAGCAAGTTCGTAGCTGTGGACATCGCCGTCGAACGGGCTCCAACTTTCGAAGCTCGGGCCCTTGAAGCTGCCCTTACATTCGTCTCCAGTTGAAGGCGTTCTTCTCGCAAAGGAGGACGCACAGAGAGCCGACTCGATGTCGAGGCACAAGTTGAAAAGAGGCCTTAATTGTTGCAGACGAGGGCTGAAAAGGAATCGGGCGTATGGACAGTTTTGACCGGCATCAAAGTGTAGGTGTCACTGATCACTTCAGGCCGGTTTGTGTGTCGAGTTCAACAGGGATAGGGGACCTTAATATGGCCGAAAGATACACAAAGCGACGTGGTTCTGACTCGAATGCGCTCTCGTCGGACCGCACATGAAGCTAGTCAAAATTGTCGCAAACCCTGATGCGGCGCTGATCCCGAAGACCTAAAATCATCGAGCACCCTTAATTGAGAATAAACTTGATGGACCACTGTGGTTCGTTGGTTAATGGTCGGGCTTTAAGTCCGGTCGATCCGTCATTTTTCTTTCGAATCGGTCTGTTGTACACCATGCTTTCCCTAGTAAGTTTTATCCCGTCCCGTTCGAAAGGCGCTAAGATCGGCCGCTGGACCATGACCGCACGACGGCTTCAGGTCACGATCGAGATCGGAGTTCTTTTGATCGCATTCGTGCTCGCGTACCAGTTACGGTACGACTTCAATATCCCGGCCAGCGAGCTGGACAAATTGCTGCCGCAACTGGTGATCGCCGGTGCGGCCCAGTTACTCGCTCTGAGGCTCTTCGGCACCCATAGGTACATATGGCGTTACACGAGTACCCGAGATGCCAGGCGAATTGCGGCGGCATTGTTGAGTGCCGCGGCATTCCTGTTGGTTTTACGTTCATTTCACCCTGCCTTTCCCGACGTAGTTGTAGTTCCGATCTCAATTACGATCCTAGATCTGTTGATCGCTTTCGTGGGGATAATGGGGGTCCGAACGGCTCGCCGGGAATTGTATGAGCGATCGAGGCGCTGTAAGAAGGTCGTATCGACGAGAAAACCAGTTATCCTTGTCGGAGCAGGGCAGGCCGGCGTGATGACCCTGGCGGAGATATTGAGGCAGGGCGACATCGACATCGAGGTGAAGGGTTTCGTCGACGACGACACCACAAAGCACGGAGCGATCGTCAACGGGGTGAAGATCCTCGGCGGCACCGATCAATTGCCCGAACTCGTCAGAAAATTGAACATCGATCACGTCATCATCTCGATCGCGAAGGCGAGCCGGAGCGATTTCCAAAAGATACTGAAGATCTGCCAATCGATACCGATCAAGGTCAGAACCGTTCCCGGATTGTTCGAACTGCTGCAGGGGAACCTGTCGTTCAGCCGGATCCGTAACATCGAAGTCGAAGATCTGCTCGGCCGCGAGGCCGTTGCCCTGGAGCCCGAGCGCATCGCGAGTTTTCTGAAAGACAAGACCGTGATGGTGACCGGGGCTGGAGGTTCGATCGGTTCGGAGTTGGTCCGACAGATCGCGAAGTACGGCGTTAAGGAACTATATCTTGTTGAGAGGTCCGAGCCCGCGCTATTCCACATCGAACAGGAGATCCTCGATCAGTTTCCCGAAACGAAGATCAATCCGTTGATCGCGGATATCTGCGATTCTGTCCGAATGGAAAACCTTTTCTCCCGTTTCAGGCCACAAGTCGTCTTTCATGCTGCTGCACACAAGCACGTCCCTCTAATGGAAAGCAATGCCGCTGAAGCATTGAAGAACAATGTATTGGGGACCAAACTTGTGGCGGACCTGGCAGGCCGTAATGACGCGGAGGCCTTCGTACTTATTTCTTCAGACAAAGCCGTATTTCCAACCTCGGTGATGGGGGCGACGAAGCGGCTTGCGGAACTAGTTGTTCAAGACGCTGACCGCGAGTATGGTACTCGCTTTTTGGCGGTCCGTTTTGGAAATGTGATCGGTTCGAACGGCTCGGTCATACCTACATTCCGTGAGCAGATAAAACGAGGGGGGCCGGTCACGGTCACCCATCCGGAAATGACCCGCTACTTCATGACCATCCCGGAAGCAACTCAATTGGTCCTGCAGGCAGGGGCGATCGGTAACGGCGGCGAGATACTGATACTGGATATGGGGAAGCCGGTGAAGATACTCGACCTTGCCCGAGAAACGATCCGGCTATCAGGCCTGAGGCCGGATGTAGATATACAGATCAAATTTACCGGGACCCGCCCAGGAGAAAAGCTTTCGGAAGTGTTGGAGTCTGACGCGGAGAGATTATTGAGGACGGTCCATCCGAAGATCTTTGTCGGCAAGATCGCCGCTTGCTCGCGCCATCATATCCTGGAGATCGTGAATTCCATTCCCACGCTTTGCGTATACGAGAATGAGGGTGAGATCAGAAAAGTCATCGCTCAGTGGCTGCCCGAGTCGAGATTGACTCAAACGGAGCGGCAGCGGCCGATAAGCAAGATCGACGTGCTCCCGGTCCGCGTAGAAGCTCCGTTTCGAAGATCCGCTGCGGCTTAGAATGCCCCAGGTTTTGCCCCTGAAACCGGCCCCAAATACCTCAAAAACATTTTTTGGAACAATGTTCGATAAATCGTCGGGCATTGTTGCGAAGCCAAATTAAGTTTGCTAATGTACAAATCAGCGGTTCGACATAACCATGTCGGGCCAATCCCCCTCCACAATTTAGCCCAAGCCCACAAACGAAAACTTTCGTAATCGAATTTTGTCGATCAGCGTGTTTCAAGTGTTTTAACATTCTGGAACAGGGTAGGTATTGTCCGTGTGTTATAAATGGGTAATCAGGTTCAGAATCGCTGGACCTACGATCAGCCTCCTCACCGCAGCAACACTACCTACAATCTGATCGCACCATCGATTCAGCGAGAGTGCGTTTTCCGCAAAGTAGTAAATATGAAGTATTCTCATTTGTCCAAGTGTGGATATCTGCGGTTATTAGTCTCTTTTCTTGGCAGCTCCGGGCGCATTAAGATCTACTTATTTGTGATCATGTTATTGTCCGCCCCTCTTGCTATTTCGGCCAGAGGGACCGGATTTGATTTTGACGGTGACAATCGCGCAGATATATCTGTTTATCGAGCATCGGAAGGTGTATGGCACATTCTGTATAGCGGGCGGGGTTATGGCGGCGGACCAGTGGGGTTAGCCGGTGGTGATCCGGCTCCCGCCGATTATGATGGCGACGGCCGCACCGACATCGCTATCTATCGGAAAGGAGTTTGGTGGATCTGGAATAGTTCCACGAACACGGCTAGCGTTGTCAATTTCGGAGAGGCGACCGACATTCCTGTGCCCGCCAATTACGAAGGCGACGACCGCGCAGAGGTCGCGGTGTTCAGGCCGTCGAGCGGCGAGTGGTTCTGGCTCAGGCCGGATGGGTCTTATGCAACGGAAAGATTCGGTGTCAACGGGGATATCCCGGTTCCGTCGGATTATGACGGCGACGGCAAGGCCGACATGAACGTCTTTCGGCCTTCGGACGGCACGTGGCACCGGATCGACAGCTCGACTCGAGCTTATAGGGTTGCACAGTTCGGGTTGGACGGCGATGAGCCGCTCATTGCCGATTTCGACGGTGACAAGCGCACGGATATCGCCGTTTGGCGGCCTTCCGACGCGACGTGGCACCAGTTACTAAGTTCCGATTCCAGCTATCGTACGTTTTCGTTCGGGCTTCCCACGGATGTGCCGGTAACTGCAGATTACGATGGGGATGATCGATCGGACATCGGAGTTTATCGATCGGGTGAAGGGGTCTTGCATCTCGTAGATACCAGCACCAACACCTATTCAGCGCTTCAAATCGGGGCCAGCGCTAATACATCGATCCGGAACAAGTTCAAGAAACCCGGGAGAGGGCAGACGAAACC
>JAEZJR010000191.1 GCA_023415725.1 Acidobacteriota bacterium | reverse complement strand
GGCAAGGCTAAAGTAACACTAAACGACGAAGAAATTCTAGTAGATGCCGGGCGCTCCATCGACATTAAGATAGGCGATGCCCACAGGGTCGAGAACCCCGATCTTTCCGAGACTTTGGTGTTCATCGAAACTCAGACCGGCACTTATTTCGGCGAGGATGACATTGAGCGCCTCGACGACGACTTCGGAAGAGCCTCTTAGGTAAGTTCCCCCCATTTTGTCCGTTCCGCAATGGAACTCAGAACCGAGCAAAAACTCCCCGTTATACTGTTCGTGGTGTTCATTATCCTCACGGCCGTGGGGATTCTGTTCTTCCAAAGCACTGAATCACTTCGCCAGGCGATCGAATCTGACCGCCGGACCGGTGAGTTCCTTAAACATGCGGATCGAGTACAGGGACTGTGTCTGGACTCATCCAACGCCGTCCGGGGTTTCATGTTCACCAATTCGGATACGTATCTTGATCCGTTCAACCGGGCCAAGTCTGCACTACCGCAGAGTATGGCAGAACTACGCCAGTACTCGCCCGATGACCCCTCGGTCCGCGCGGAACTGGATAGACTTGAGGCGATAAATGCCGAGTTCATGAGTGAAATGGACCGAAAAGTCGAACTGAGGAAAACCCTCGGCTTTGACGAGTCCTTGCAATACGTTTATCGACCCGAAGACAAACCGCGCATGGACGCGATCAGGTCGATGGTTCAGAGCCTAAGCGCAACGGTGACTGCCCGCCAGCAGGCCCGCGACCAGGCAATGGAGGCAAACCTCAACCGCACGATCTGGATATTGATCGTGAGTTCGATCGCTGGCGCTTTAGCACTCGCACTCGCAAACTTCGTAGTGCATCGCGAGATCAAGAAACGCCAGTCTGCGGAAGATGCTCTTACCGAAGCGAACAGAGGGCTCGAAGAGAAAGTAACGCGACGAACTGAAGAACTTCAGGTTCTTAATCGCCGGCTTCTGGAGATCGGGGACGAACGTGAAAAACTGCTCGTTCAGGAGAGCAGGTCGCGGCAAGAGGCAGAGATTGCCAACCGTTTGCGTGACGAATTCATGGCGACTGTTTCACACGAACTTAGAACGCCGTTAAATTCGATTCTTGGGTGGGCGAGGCTGTTGAAAGACGGCGGATTAAGCGATGAACAGTCGACCAGAGCTCTTTCGACCATAATCAAGAACTCTGAGACTCAGAACCGTCTGATAGAAGACTTGCTGGATGTCGCCAGACTGATCTCGGGAAAATTGGAGCTCGACAGGGAGAACGTTGATATCGTCGAGTCTGTTTCCGAGTCGATCGAAATATCCAGGCCCGCCGCTGGGCCAAAGGATCTGCAAATTCATTTCGACGTGGGAGAAGGTCGGCCGATCGTGTACGGTGATCGCAATCGCCTCCGACAGGTCTTTTCGAACCTGGTCACGAACGCCATCAAATTTAGCCATGAGGGCGGACATGTTTACATATCAGTTTCAGAAGATGAGGGGGACGTCGTCATTAAATTCCGTGATGAGGGCGTCGGCATTAGCGAAGATTTCCTGCCTCTGGTGTTCGAACGCTTTCGTCAGGACTCGTCAGTTGAGAAGCGAAACGGGGGCTTGGGGCTAGGGTTGGCGATCGTTAGAAACTTGGTCGAATTACACGGGGGAAACGTTTCCGTGCAAAGCGAAGGCACGGGTTCGGGCGCTGAATTTACCGTCCGCTTGCCGGCTCTTCAATCTTGAATTATCCGCTTCACAGCTTCGAGCAGATCGTCGGCAACTATCTCTGGCCGGTATTCTAAGGTCGAAAGGTGTCCGGCACCATATCCCGTAAGTACAAGCGCAGATGACATCCCCGCGTTTCTTCCGGTTTCAACATCGATATTCTTATCTCCGATCATCCAGGATGATCCAAGGTCGATATTCATTTCCGAAACCGCATCCTCGATCATCCCGAGCGCCGGCTTGCGGCATCGGCAGCCCTCGTTGGGAAGATGCGGGCAGAAGTAAAATGCATCGATGACTCCTTCAAGCTGCTCCTGCATAGCATCGTGGATAGCCTGCATTTCTGATACACCATAGATTTTTCGACCGATGCCGGATTGGTTTGTGACCACAACGATGCGGTAGCCCCTCTCTTTCAATAAGCGAATAGCCTCAGCCGTGAACGGGAATATCCGCAGATCTTCCAGGCGCGAAAGATAATTAACTTCCTCTACCAGCGTGCCGTCGCGGTCTATGAATGCAGCCGGGCGCTTTTCAATTTGATCTTTCATTATTTTCGGACGCGGTTCTCCAACATCTCTGTAACCACATTAAATACACGCGACGGTTCGAGACGACGCATGCAGCGGTGATCGATCGGGCAAGCACGAAGCATGCACGGCGCGCATTCCACGACCTCTCGCACAAATCGCGCGTTAGGCCCGAGCGGTGCGGTGGCGACCTCGTTCGTTGGCCCAAATAGCGTCAGTGTCGGCGCACCCAAGCCCGCGGCGAGATGGGCAAGTCCCATATCATTTGAAACGAATAGGTCCGCAATACTCAATATCGCCATAGCCGACGAAAGATCTGTCTTGCCTGTAAGGTCGTGTATCCTCGCTTTGCTTAAATTTGATAACGCCTCACCAACGCCGGATTCATTCGGCGAACCTAACAAAACGATCTCTGATCCGAATTCATCAAAGATCGAATCGCACAGTTCTGCGAAATATTCTACCGGCCAACGCTTAGCCATCGAATTGGTTGAGCCCGCTCCAACCGCAACCAAGCTCCGCCCAAGCTCAACCCCATAGGTTTCCAAGAGTTCTTTTGCTACATGCTTTCGTTCTTCCGAAGCCGATAACAACGAATCCGTCGGCAAGTTCACGAATTCCGTTACCCCCATCGCCACCACCATGGCTTCCGCAAGATTCAAGTAGAACTCTGACTCGTGACGTTCGCTTTTCCACTCTGGGACGGGAAACGAGTCTGTGAGCAATATTCGGCGCCCGTCAGCACGATAACCGAAACGCCGTGGGATACCTGCGAGAGCGACGGTCAATGCAGATTCGAATGAGTTAGGGAGAAGCACCGCCGCATCGAACGAATATCGCCGAAGCTCCCTTGATTGTTCGGTAACTTTCCGCATGCGGGAACCGCCCGGTTCGAACGAAATTACAGTGTCAAACAGACCTGAGTCTGCAAAAACGGCTTCGGCCCATTTTCTGGTGTGCAGTGCGATGAACGCTTCGGGGAATGCGGTCCGAATTTTCTTGATCGCCGGGATCGACATCACAGCGTCCCCGATCCAATTCGTTCCTTTTATCAGGATTCTCATCGGCGGGCTAGTTGCTGAAAAGCGTTTTTAGACCTTCGTCGGCGCTGATGCGCGGTCGCCACGCAAGTTCCTGGTCGATGCGGCTGAGGTCTGATACATAATTCATCGGGAATGGATCAGGCAACGGATTCGTCTCATCGATCACGGCGTTTAGACCTGATGCCTCTTCGAGTTTTTGCACTAAATTGCGAAGGGAAAATGAATTGGCCCGCCCTCCACCAATGTTGTATGTCCCGTGCCTTATGACGGAGTCCGCAAACGCTTCGCAGGCAGCGGACAGATCGTCGACATGTAGAATGTCGCGTACCGGACGGCCGGCACCAGGCAGTTTGATCGAGTGTCCGGAGTTTATGGCTTCAGCAAAATTACCGACGAAATTCGGGAGATTCCCCTTGCTCGGCTGTGCGTAAACCGTAGACATTCGAAATATACAAGAGCGGAATCCGTTCGCATGCGAATAGTAGTCGACATAATGCTCCGCTATAAGTTTCGACCACTCTAGCGGGGACTGGCCCGAATACATGGTAGGGCAGCTTTCAGGTACCTCAGAGTAATTGTCAGCGAACCGCCCATAGACGTCCTTGGTCGAAGCGAAAATGAACGCCGCGTCGGGTTTAATGTTCCTAAGCACGTTTACTGTACCCTCAACATTCGTCAAAAAGACTTCATCCGAGGACTCGGGATCCTTATCCAGGCGCGCGGCGAGATGTATGACCAGGTCGTATTCAGCTAATTCTGCCGTGTCCTGAGAATTCAATACATCCTTTCCCGAGCGGCGCGAGAAGTCGTTTGCCCCGAAATGAGCCAAGATGTGGGTGCCCAAATAGCCGCTCCCTCCCGTCACGGCGACCTTCATGAAAGGACCTCCAGGATGACGTGTAAACTTCTAACAAGTGTTGTCGGGGTAAATGCCATCAAAGCTCCGGGCTTAATTGTCTAGACAGAGACAACACAAAGCCGATAAAATTTTATCGGCTTTTCGTTCAATTCTGAAACCCCACCGCCCAAGCAGTCATCCAATAGCAAATGCAGAACACATCGCGGAGAAGCACGCATTCAAAAAAGCCGCCCAAAGGTTGGCTCAAAGCAAAGCGTGTAACGGCCTATCAGGCTCCTCCTCCCTCCCGTTTTCGAAGGATGCTCGGATGGATCTTTAGCCCGTGGACGATCACGGCGGTGATGCTGATCCTGCTTGGGACGGGTATCACGCTCGCATATTTCTGGGTAGATTACTCCGACCGAATAGATCGGAAGTTGCTCAGCGGCGAAGTGTTTACGCCGACCGCGGGAATTTACTCAGCTCCGAAATACCTCCGCGCAGGTGATCCCACGACGTTGCCCGAACTTGTTGAATATCTCAAAACAGCCGGGTACATCGAAAAGAACAATAAGGCTGACCAGTCGCGAAGCCGCTATTCGATCGAGGACGGACGTTTGGTGATAGAACCGGGCGCGACCGGGATCATAAATGGAGAAAAGGTCTACGATCCGTTACGGGTCAAATTCTCCAAAGACGGGTAGTCGGTCGAGGCCATTCAGGACCTCAAAACCGAGAAGGTCGAGGAGAGGGCCAAACTCGAGCCGAAAATGCTCAGCACAATAGCGGCCGAAGGCGATGGCCGTCGTAAAACCGTGAAGTTCGCTGACCTCCCGCCGCAATTGATCAAGGCGATCACCGTGACCGAGGATCGTGCATTTTTCGAACACTACGGCGTGAATATACGTGGAATCGCCCGCGCTCTGTGGCGGCGCTACGACTCGGAAAACAACGGCCCTCTGGAAAACCAAGGTGGATCGTCGATCACCCAACAGCTAGTCAAGAATCTCCTTCTCACTAACGATCCGACCCTCGAGCGTAAGGCAAAAGAAGCTTTCATGTCGGTGATTCTGGAAACGCGACTTACAAAAGAGGAGATCTTTACGCTTTACGCTAACCAGATCTATCTGGGTCAACAGTCCGGTGTCTCCATTTACGGAGTTGGCGAAGCATCGAACGTCTATTTCGGAAAGGACGTTTCGCAACTAAGCCTTCAGGAAGCGGCGTTTCTTGCGGGTATCATACGAAGCCCAAATCGTTACAACCCGTTCAAAAACCTCGAAAAGGTGACTGAGCGCCGCAACCAGGTTCTTGATTCCATGCTCGAGGCCGGCGAGATATCGCCGCAGCAGCATGACCCGGCGAGGGCGTCCAAGCTTGAGTTGAAGCAGATCTCAAGCAAGAAGGACCTGCAGGGAATGCCGTATTTTTCGCAGTATGTCACCGAGGAACTTCCGAAATTGGTCAGCGATCCTGAAGCGGTACAGCACCTGAGAGTTTATACCTCGATAGACCCCGATCTGCAGCGTATCGCCTACGACATCGTAAACAAGCGTCTCGAGAAACTTGAGAAGCACTTCCCGAAGCAACCTAAAGGCAATCTCAATGCTGCATTAGTGGCACTGAGACCAAAGAGCGGAGAGATCGTCGCCATGGTGGGCGGCCGCGATTACCTCGAGAACCAGTTCAATCGTGCTACCGATGCCATGAGGCAGCCTGGGTCGGTGTTCAAACCGTTCGTTTATGCCGCAGCGATAAATTCAGCTTATGACACAGCCTCACGTGTATTCACGGCGGCCACTGTACTGAAAGACGAAAAGAAGATATTCACATTCGGTAATGACACCTATGCTCCGAATAATTACGGCGATACCTTCAGCAATAAAGACGTCACACTGCGCGACGCCCTCGTAAAGAGCAAAAACACGATCACCGTCGATCTTGGGATGCAGGTGAATATCGGGAAGGTGATGAACCTTGCCGCAAAAGCAGGCATGCCAAAGGTGGAAAAAGCGTATCCATCTATGGCTTTGGGGACTGCCGAATCGAGTCCGCTACAGGTCGCGACAGCTTACACAATGTTCGCGAATTTGGGCGATCGTGTTCTCCCGATGCCGATCACTCAGGTGACCAACGGGGAAGGCACAGCGGTCGTCTCGCCGCAGGTGGATCGGAAACCTGTCGTGCGCTCCGACGTTGCATATATCCTCGACGACATAATGAAGGATGTGATCAACCGCGGCACGGCTGCCCAGGCGCAAAGATGGGGGTTCCGTAACGTGGAAGGGAAAACCGCATTCGCTGGCAAGACCGGGACTTCCCGTGACGGGTGGTTCGTGGGATTCACCCCGGATCTGGTTTGCGTCGTTTATGTAGGCTTCGACGACAACGACGATCTCGGGATGAAAGGGTCCGATTCGGCGATGCCGATCTGGGCGGATTTCATGCAGGAGGCACTGCGCCGATACCCGGAATGGAACGGTGACTGGACGATGCCTGCCGGTATCCGTAAAGCGGAGATCGATGTTAGAAACGGTTCTCTTATCAGGGAACTAGACTTGGCGGAAACACTAACCGCGAAACCCTCGCCGTCCCCAAAAGCCACGCCCGCAAATTTAGCGACGGATGATCCCGCATGGGCAACTGACCTTCGGGACGAAGTACCTGGTGAATTCGTCACCGACGTTCCCGCCGAGTTCAGGCGTATCGAGCTTTTCATCACCGGCACGGTCCCCAGCCGAGCGGTATTGAAATCGGATGATGAGCCAAAGTTCGATCCGGTGACCGGTGAGCCGATCGATCCGAATCCAAAAGCCGAGCCAACAGCCACCCCGTTGGACGGAACATGGGAAGACTCGCTGGAGCCAAATCCGGAGCCGCAGGCTCCAGGCGAAAGAAAGACGCCGAAACCAAAGCTCGTTACTGTAATAATTTGCCCGCTCACAGATCTGCGGGCGACCGTCAACTGCCCGAAGACGGAAGCAAGGACCTATACATCCGGTAAGGAACCGCGAGATTTCTGCGCGATCCATCGCTAAACCCATAACCCACGCCATGTGAGATGTTTACCTAGAAGCAGATCGGGGCTATTATGCTTTTATCTGTACTTCTTAGTTCTCCTGCATCTACATGGATCGATCCCGAGCGGCAACAAGCAAAAAGTCGGATTGGATCGCCACTGAAGGCTCGTTCGCGGCCCTCCTGGAATGGCTGGACCAGGGTTTCGACACTAATGGAGAGTCGTATCTTGAGG
>JAEZJR010000099.1 GCA_023415725.1 Acidobacteriota bacterium | reverse complement strand
TATCTTCAGTAACCCCGCCGACCACCTTCGGGATGTTGTGCGTCTGGAATTGCGGGTTGCCGGGGTCGACACGTTCCGGCGAGAAGGCGAGGAGGAAATCTTCGTCGAGTTTGAAGCCCTTCTCTTCGAACATCGGCTGCAACACCTCGTCCGTCGTGCCCGGGTAGGTGGTGGATTCAAGGATCACAAGCTGCCCACGCCGCATGTATTTCTGGATCTCCTCGCCCGCCGAGATGATGTAGGACATGTCAGGGTCCTTCGTCTTCCGGAGCGGCGTGGGCACGCAGATGATGATGACGTCGCATTCTCCGAGGCGGCTGAAATCCGTAGTTGCCGTGAGTTTACCGCCGTCGACGCATTTCTTAACGTTCTCGTCCGGGACGTCGACGATGTACGAGCGGCCGGCGTTTATTTCCTCAGCCTTCTTCTCGTCGACCTCGAACCCGATCCCTTCGAATCCCTTCAGCCCGAATTCCACTATCAGCGGAAGCCCGACATACCCCAGCCCGATCACACCGATGCGCGAACGCTTTTCGGCGATCAATTTCTCAAGTTCCTGTTTCACCATTTGTTAGATAGAAATCGTATGAAATTCTTGCAAATGCGACTGTTAGCTGAATTTTAAGTGCGAAACTTACACGCTAAGCGATTGAATTTCTTTCGTCAAGATGGAAATCAATTGTGTTAAAATTTGTCCAACAGCCCGGATTTGCTCCGGGTCCCGCTCGTCGTCCGCATTATATCCAAAGTCCTTTCCGCACCATGATCTCGCATATCGTTTCCGCCAATCCCGTCGTTAAAGCCTTGATCGGGGGCACAGCCCCGCGTCCCGCACAAGTGGCCGCAGCTCGCGGAGTTTTACCGCTCCCCGAATCGGACCTCCTCGAGGTACTGGTCACCTTCGCACGCTCGGATGACCGGGAACTGGCAGATCATGCGGCCGTTTCCCTTCGAACACAGGACGATAATTTGCTGACGGGCGTACTAAACTCGGCGGAAGCCCCCGTTTACGTGCTCGAGTACTTCGCCGAAACAAATGATGCATCGGCGAAGGCACAAGAGGCCGTAATCCGGAATACAAACACCCCGCCGGAATCGATCCTTAAGCTCGCCAAAACCACCCAAAACGGAAGCCTGCTGGAGTTACTCTCACTAAACCAGCAGATGCTGATCCGTTCGCCGGCCCTGATCGACGCGATCATCGGCAATCCCAACCGCACCTCCGAGGCGGAACGCCGTGCTTCCGAAACGAAACGCGAATTCTTCGAAAAGGAACGCGGAACTCAGCAGATCGCCAGCGAGCTTCGAGCCCAGGGGAACGAAGCCGCGGCAGAGTTCATTGAAAAAGCGGAGTTTGCTCAGGACCTCGATGGTTCGGGGATGGACATCGATGACGCGCTGTTCCTCGCCTCCTTGATCGAGGTTTCCGACGACGAGACGGACGATTCGTGGATGGGCCTCGAGTACCTCGAGGAATATTACGAAGAGACCGACGAACAGCGGCAGGCAATAGTGAGCAAGATCCTCGGTGAAATGCGTCTCGAAGACTCAGAACTGCCGAGCGAACGCATCTCCATACTCAACCGCATAATGAAGATGGGCATGAAGGATCGCGTGAAGCTCGCCATGAAGGGCGACCGCGAGGCCCGCAACATCCTCATCCGCGACCCGAACCGCATCGTCGCACAGGCGGTCGTGGAGAACCCGCGGATCACCGAGCAGGAGATCGAGAAGATCGCCGCGATGCGGTCCGTCTCCGAGGACGTCCTTCGCAAGGTCGCCAACGACCGCCAGTGGGCCCGCAGCTACACTATCGTTCACAATCTCGCCCGCAACCCGCGCACGCCGGTCGCGAACGTGATGAACATCCTCACGCGGCTTCAGCTTAGGGACCTCGCCGCCCTCTCGAAGAACAAGAACGTCTCCGACGCGGTACGACGCCAGGCGCAACGTCTGTCGCAGGCACGAGCCGGTAAGTGATCAGAGGAATTCGCCGACCCGTCCGGTCTTGACGAATGTCCCCGCGATGTCGGTCAGGGTGTGGCTGGCTGCCCCCGCCCACATGCCAGCGAATATCGCGGGCAGGATCTCGCTGCCGAATTCCGAGCTAATGAATTCGCCTACCGTCCGCCATTCTCGGATGAAGGCGAACGCATCGGGCAATTCCCGCCCCAGTAAGCTCGACGCGGCGTAGGCGATCCCAAATAGCAGCACCGTCGTGATCCCGATGAAATAGATCACGCGGAAAAGGGTCCCGAAGATCAGCCCGTGCGACCATCGCGAGCGATGCTTGAAGCAGACCCGATACGGGTACCAGAGCGACTTGAATATCCCCCACCGCGAAGCCTGCTTCGAAACGGTATCGAGGTCCGGCCCGAACATCAGCCCGCCGAACAGGAACGCACTCGTCACGGCCAGAGCGATGGGTCCCGATCGCGTCACAGCAAAGGCCCCAGCGAAAACCGGAGCGGCGAGAATAAACGTAATTGCGTCGTGGGTCTTACCGGAAGGCATAACGAAGTCAAATCATTTTGCCACCATCTGGAAGCCGGAAGCTAATAGCTGGAGGCTGGTTCCAAACTCGGTTCCCGATTCGGTCACTTGCGGACCCTCTGTTAGAATCACAATTTCATGCAGATGGCCGGAACCGCAGGAAAACTCAAGACCACGCTCGAGATGATCAAGTTCGAGCACACGCTGTTCGCGCTACCCTTCGCGTTCCTCGGGGCGGTGATGGCGGCGGAAGGGTTGCCGTCCTGGCAGCAGATACTTTGGATCACGCTCGCGATGGTCGGGGCACGCTCGGCGGCGATGACGTTCAACCGCATAGTCGACCGGGACATCGACGCACGCAACCCGCGAACGGCCGATCGCGAACTCCCGAGCGGCAAGCTCAGCGTCCAATTCGCCTGGGTCTTTTTGTTCGTCTCGGCCGCGCTCTTCCTCTTCGCGGCGTACTCGCTGAACTGGCTGACGTTCGCGCTTTCCCCGGTCGCACTCGCGAGCGTTCTCGGGTATTCCTACGCGAAGCGTTTCACCTCGTTCTCGCACCTGCTTCTCGGCTGGGCTCTTGCGATCTCGCCGACAGGGGCGTGGATCGCCGTTCGTGGTGCGATCGATTCCGAGGTGCCGCTGCTCATTTCCCTCTTCGTGTTGATGTGGACCTCCGGGTTCGACATCATGTACGCATGCCAGGATTACGAGTTCGACAAGAAGTCGGGGCTGCGTTCGATACCCGCTCGCTTCGGCATCGAGCGTTCGCTTTGGATGGCCCGGCTATTCCACTTCCAGGCGTGGTTCGTGCTCCTGATCCTTTTCATAGTGAGCGGACTCGGGGTCGTCGCCCTTATCGGCGTAGGCTTGGTGGCGTTGCTGCTCGTTTATCAGCACACGCTCGTGAAGCCGAGCGACCTTTCAAAAATGAACGCGGCCTTTTTCACTACGAACGCGTTCGTTAGTGTTATCCTCTTCGTCACCTTCGGCGCGGCCGTGTTCCTCGCCCATTGATCTAGTGAAGCCCCTGCTCACATCCGTCTCGACCGAACTCGCCTCCGAGCTCGAAAAACGTGCAAACGTCAGGACGTTTGCCGCGGGTGAGGAGATTTTCGAGCAAGGCGAGGACGCGGCGTTTTTGCCTATAGTCGTTTCGGGACGGGTGAAGATGGTGCATTACCTTGAGCCCGGGAAGGAAGTGATCATCGGGATCTTCGAGACGGGTGAGATGTTCGCAGTGCCCCCCGTTTTCGATGGGAAGACGTACCCTTCGACGGCGATCGCGATGGAGCCGTCGAGGTTGATGATCCTCGGGCGTGAGCAATTCCTGGAATTGATACGAAGATCTGACGAATTCGCCTTCGCCGTGATCGGCTGGATGTGTGCGATGCTGCGCGAGAAGACCTCGACGATCCAGACGCTCGCGACGGCCTCTCCTGAACAAAGGGTGGGAAATATTCTGCTGAAACTCGCCGCCCGGGAGGGCAGCGATGGGCCGGTAAAGATCTCTCTTCGCCGGCAGGACATCGCCGAGATGGCAGGCCTCACCACCGAGACCACCATCCGCGTGATCCGCAATCTCGCCGCCAAGGGGATGATCGAGATCGTCCATGGAAAGGTGCTGATAGATCCCAAAGGCCCGCTCAGCCGGCGACGCTGACCGGCCGCTCGCCGTTCACGTACATGAACATCCTGTTCGCTATCTGGTGAGCACGCGACTTCAGAAAATCCGCGTTCGTGCCCTCGAACTCCTCATCCACCGCCGCCTCGAACAGATCTAGCCACCTCAAAAAGTGATCGAAAAGCAGCGGAGTTTTCTCCGCCAGTTCGCCGTGCACAATCAGCGGCGTTCGGCCGTATCGGGAGTAAGCGCCGGTCTGAAATAGGATCGTTTCCCAAAAATCGCCGATGATCGGCAGGTGCACCTCGAGGTCCAGCTTCGCCACATCGGTGAAGATGTATCCGATCTCATCGTCCGCCAGGGCCGCCGTATAGAACCGCACCATCAGACGGTCGATGTCCTCGCGGTTTTCGATATCGCGTTTAGCTTCCATCAAAGTTTAGATGCCGGACTGCCGATAGGCCGTCCGGCAATTTGTTTTCCTATAGGTCCGGTGAGCCGGCGTTGACCGGCTCACCGGACGGGTTCGCACACACTAGCGATCATGCCTCAGCATAGTCGCCAGCCGGTTCGGCCACGATCTCCGTCGGCGTCAGCATGATCTTCACCGCGAAGTACACGAAGGCGATCGCCCCGATCGCGAAGATCGTGTCGCCGAAGAGCCGCATCCATCGCAGGTTCTCCATCAAGGGCGTCTGCATGAATTCCGGGCTCCTCGCCGACCAGTAACCGACGCTGACGGACTGCACCGTCTGCAGCAGTCCGATCGGGAACAGGCTCAGCATGATCTCGAGGAACATTCCGATGTTGATCGCCCAGAACGAGAACGCGAGGAGCTTCGTGTTCCAAACGCGTTCCGGCTGCATCGCCCGCATGCAGAACAGCAGCAGGGCGAGACCCAGAGTCCCGTACACGCCGTAGAGTGCACCGTGGGCGTGAACGGCGGTCGTGTTGAGCCCCTGCATGTAGTACAGAGCGATCGGGGGGTTGATCATGAAGCCGAACACGCCGGCACCCACCAGATTCCAGAACGCCACCGCGACGAAGAAGTAGACGACCCATTTGTACTGGGCGAGCCACGGCCGCACCTTCGAATGGCGGATGTTCTCGAGAGCTTCGTACCCGACGAAGACGAGCGGCACGATCTCGAGTGCCGAGAATACCGACCCGAAAGCCAACGCCACCGTGGGCGTGCCCGCGAAGTAAAGGTGATGCAGCGTTCCGATGATGCCGCCGCTGAGGTAGATCGCTCCTGAAAGCAGCGCAGCGTACGCCGCGTGATCGGCCCGTATCACCCTCAATTTGGCGAACAGGAACGCGATCACCACCGTTGCGAACACCTCAAAGAAGCCCTCGACCCAGAGGTGGACGACCCACCAACGCCAGTATTCGACGACCGTGATGTGAGAACGCATTCCCCAGAAGAGCCCCGGAGTATAGAAAAATGCGATCCCCGCCGTCGTGAATATGTAAAGCAATATCAGCGACCGGTTTCCGTTGGCACTCTTCAAAGCGGGTATCGCCGATCGAACGACGAGGAAGAGCCAGAGGAATAATCCGACTAGCAATGCCGCCTGCCACACACGGCCGAGGTCGACGTATTCGTATCCCTGGTGCCCGAACCAGAACCAAAGATCGCCAGGCAGCATGTGCATTACGCTAAGCCACTGCCCGCCCATCGAGCCGAGCACGACCACAAGCAGGGCACCGAAGAGTAGGTTAACCCCGAGCCGCTGGAATTTCGGCTCGTAGCCGCAGATGTACGGAGCGATGTAAAGTCCAGCCGCGAGCCAGGCCGTGGCGATCCAGAAGATTCCGAGCTGCGTATGCCACGTCCGCGTAACGACGTAAGGCAGGTAATCCGCCAGCGGGAACCCGTAGAAACCGCCGCCCTCGACGCCGTAATGGGCGGTTATTATCCCCATTACGATCTGAAGCAGAAACAGCAGCGAAACAACGAGGAAGTACTTCACCGTCGCGCGCTGTGAGGGGGTTATCTTTGAACCGATCAGCGGATCTATGTCTGGTGTGTCCCTTTCCTCTGTTTCTTTATGCCACCCGGCGTAGAACCACACCATGGCGCCGATCCCCGCGATCAGCAAGATCACGCTAACGCCAGTCCAGACTATCGACGAACTGGTAGGGTAATTTCCCACTAGCGGTTCCGATGGGAAATTGCTTGTATAGGAGATGGTGTTGTCAGGGCGATTTGCCACGGACGCCCAGGCGGTCCAGAAGAAGAAAGCGTTGAGGCTGCGGAGCTTGACGGGGTCCGATTGCGCTCCTTTCTGGATAGCGTAATCCTCGCTGCCCTTCGAAAAGATCTCGCTATAATGCTCGAGATTGTGCTCGAACGCCTTGGCCCGCAGCGGGTCCACCGTGATCAGCCCCGTAGCGGGGTCGTAGGTGTTCTTGCGAAGCAACTCCTGCAGCCGGTGCTGCAGCGCCGCCCGCTCTTCGCCGGAGATCGCCGAGCCATCGGTGCCGTATCTACCGCCGGTCCATTCGTTGAGTATGAAGAGGGCTTCGCGGTGGATGTAGTCTGCCGTCCAGTCCGGGGCGACGTAGCTTCCGTGCCCCCAGATCGAACCGACCTGCATCCCGCCCATCGCCTGCCACACGTTCTGGCCGTCCAAAACGACCTCTTCGGCTATCAGCACCTGCCCCTCCGTTGTGACCACGCCCTTCGGTATCGGCGGGGCCTGACGGAAGATCTCGACCCCGACCCAACCGAGCACCGCGAACGACGCGATGAAGATCGTACCGAGGAGTATCCAGAGTTTTTTCATTTTTGATCTATCCTCCACGCCCGGAAAGGAAAAGATGGGCGTAATTGTTCGTGAATTAATCTATCGCGGCGGGTCATTAAGAAAAATGATTATAATCATATTCCGCTGATTAATTGTACTAATTAGTGCGATAAGCCGGCTCAGAGCACCTTTCGCATGCAGACGCTATTGTCCATGCCCTGGTATTGCCCGTAGTTAGGTATCACGTCGTATCCTTCGCGCCGGTAAAGGGCGATCGCTTCGGGCTGTTTGTGGCCGGTTTCGAGGATGCATTCTGTAAATCGCAGTTCCTCAGCCCAGGCTTCGAGTTCCCTTAGGACAGCCGCGGCCACCCGTTTCCCTCTCGCCTCCGGCCGCGTGAACATCCTCTTTATCTCTCCGACGCCTTCTTCATAAAGCTTAAAAGCCCCGCACCCGACTGCCTGGCCGTCCAAATACGCCACAACAACCCCGGTCAGCCCGACGGGCCTGTTGAATTGTGCGTAGAAGCCGTGCTCCTCGCCGTCGCGTATGTCCAGTTCCTTATCCAACAGCTTCACCAGCCCTAGGAAGTCCTCGTCCGTTTCCACAGTCCTCTCGATCCTGACCTCTTCGCTCATCGTTTGCATTTCACGAATTGTAGGACCGTTATATCGCAAAATGCGAATTCGGCCCCACGGCTTTTCCTAATTTTATGCGGCCCCGGCCCGAACGACTTCGGGCACCCGTTTTGCTATGATTTAAGGTTGGGAAATCGCTTATATCCCTGGTAATTCTATGCAGTTTTCATTCGACCCCCATCTACGCGAGATCGCTTTTAAGGTAGAAGACGGCGAACGGCTTTCGTTCGAGGACGGAGTTTCGCTCTATAACACGACCGACCTGAACGCCCTCGGTAAGCTCGCCGATACGGTCCGCAGACGCAAGCACGGCCTGACGACCTATTACAACGTCAACCGGCACTTCAACCACACGAACATCTGCGT
>JAEZJR010000085.1 GCA_023415725.1 Acidobacteriota bacterium | reverse complement strand
CCTTAAGGTCATCTATGTCGAAGAACCCGACGCACCCCGAGGTTTCCGTATTCTCGTCGCCCTGCTTTTTAACAAATCCGTAAAACGCATGCCGCGTGAATGCGGCCGTGAGCGGATCGGTGTGCACCAACTCCTCAAGCCGCTTGTTCGCTTCCTGCAATCGCTCGTGAGCCGAGCGTGCTTCAAGCAGCACCTTTTCCAGCAGTACGATCACCATCCCGAACCCGAGCGCAGTCTGCAGCACGAGGTCCACGATCGAGTTGTAATTCAGGAATGTCGCCCCGACCGATGTGAAAAGGTTCGCGGTATGGACGACCGTGTAAAGTCCCAGATCGATCGCAAGAGCCGCCAGAGCGACGTGCATCACCTTCCACCCGAAGCTGCGGATCTTAGATTTCCTGAGCGAAAGGTACGCCGCCGCGTATAGCCCCGCCATCACCACCGCGTGAACGCCGTAAACGGCTTCCATACCGTTCGACAACAGTGGCAAAGCTATCGAGAGCAGGATGAACGGCACGATCCAAGCCTGCGACCTGCCCTTGAGCTCCCAGACACCGTCGAGCGATCGGCAGCCCGCTACGAGCAGGAATCCGAAGAGATATTCACCGAAATAGTAGTATGTGAGCAGCAACGGGCTCAACGCTTCGTAGCTGAACGCGAGACGCAGGCAGATAAGAGCGAAGGAAAGACACGGCCACGCGATCGCCCAATACTTAAGAGCGGTCAAACGGAGTGACCGGCTCAGCAGCAGGCAAAGCACGGTAATGACGAAAACGCCATTGAGTTGAATGATGAGGCCGACTTTCGAATCCATCGCAACCGGAATACACTCCGATTCGCAGACCTGTTCGGGGGGTTAGGTCGAGGCGGGTCCGCGGATCCGGTGAGGAATTCCGCAAGGATAATTATAAAACCCGCAGTTTAACTTTGTCTAATGATTTTTTAACAATGTTTTAAGCTCTTCTGGCGTCGGAAGCGACGTCCTCGCACCTACGGCCCGGCACTTCAGCGCAGCGACCGCATTCGCCATCCTCGCGCTCTCCTCGACGCTCGCCCCAGACACGAGGCCATAGAGCAAACCGGCCCGGAACGAATCGCCTGCCCCGGTCGTGTCCTTGCAGCCACCCGGAACCTCGAAACCATCCGTGCGGATGAATTCGTCATTGCAGTAGAGAACCGATCCCTCTTCGCCGAGCGTTATCCCCACCACCGCTGAACCGTATTTGGCGTGCATCGCCCTGATCGCTTCTTCCTTATCCGCGATCCCAAGCATCCTTCCCGGCAGGTCCGCAGAGGTTACCAGCACGTCCACCAGCGGTAGCAATTCCTCGACGCCGGGGAAAAGATTGTCCAGATCGATCGAGACGATCGTGCCCGCCGCCTTCGCTTCCTTCGCGAGGGCGATGCAGGCCCGAGCGTCGTGCGGGGTGCAATGCAGCACGCTGCACCGGCGGGCGATATCGAGCGGCACTTCCTCCGCGCTGTAGGAAAGCCTCGGATCGCGTTTCCAGATCACTGTGCGCTCGCCAGTGGCGATGTCGATCACGATGAAGGCGATCTGAGTGGTCGCCCCGAGCACCTGCTCGGCGAGCGAGACGTCGACGCCCTCGTCCCTCAGCGATTGCAGCCCGAAATCCCCCGCTGAGTCCGTACCGAAACGTCCGACGTAGCATGTTTTGAGCCCGAGACGCTGCAGCCCCGCCATCGCCGTAGCGATCTCGCCGCCGGCGAGCTGCGAACAGTCCTCGAGCTCCACCTTCGAGTTGAATTCAGGGTAATGCGGGACGCGGATGAGGAAATCAACGGCGTTCGTGCCGAACCCCGCAACGTCGAATTCGCGGCCGCGAGCAAGTTCAAAAGGGAAGTTCATCGTGCCGGTACCTCACGGGGTGACGAAAAAACTTCCGCGAAAAAAACGCGAACGTCTTGCAACTCGGCGCGGCTACACGATAGATTGTTATCCATACGTTTTAACTGCAGAAGTAACAATTTATTAGATTCTCGGAGTAAATATAAATGCCGACAACGAATTGTCCCGAATGCGATGAAGAAGTCTACGTCGACGCCGACTCGGAGCAGGGCGACACGGTGACCTGTGATGAATGCGGTTCCACCTTGACGGTGGTCGGGCTCGATCCGATCGAGGTGGATCTGAAGGATGAGACGGAAGACGAAGATGATCTCGGCGACGGCTTCGATCTGGACGACGACGGTTACTGACCGGACGTGAAGGTGACTCTCCTTCCTCAGTTGGCGGTCACGTAGCCGTTCCTGTTCTGCCTGACGGTAAACCCCTTTTTAGATTCGATCCGAACGTTCTGCACCCCGGCCTGCTGATCGCCGCCGGGGTAGATCGCGATCGCGTACGAGGCGGTCAGCTCTTCCGCTAGCGAGTCGAATATCGCCTTGAAGTTCGATTCGCTCGCGACGACGCTGAGGCCACCCGTGCGCTCGGAGATCCCGCTCGCCTCGAGCGGCGTGAAGATGCGCCGCCCGTCGCGCTGTATGCGCGAGTAAGAAGGGAGCAGCACAGTATAAACGGAAGTCTCCGCCGCGTTCGCCCGTTCGATCACGGTCTTCGGCGAAACTATGTCGCCGACCGGGAAGCCGTCCGAGATCACGATCACCGCCCGCCGCGGGAACTTGTTCCGTATCGCCTTCGGCCCCTTTCGGTCGATCAGCCGCACCGCGTGGTCGATCGCGTCGTAGGCGTGCGTCGAGAGCCCGTCCTGGTCGCGCTTCACTCGTTGGAACGCCTTCTGCAGGTGGTCCTTCCGGTTCGTGAACGACTGAACCGTGTTCACGTCCATCGCGAACGAGACGACCGCGAAGTTCGATTCGTAATCCGCGAGCCGGTCGACGAATTCCTGCAGTGCCGCTCGCAGTTTCGCGAGTTCCGCTTCGGTCATGCTCCCCGAGACGTCCAGAGCGAACACGATCGAGAGCGGCCGGTCGGTGTCGCGGGTCTTTATCGGCTGGAAGAAATCGATCGGGCGTTCGGCGCCGTTCTCAAAGACGCGGAAGTCCTCAGAGGTGAGCCCGCGCACAGGCTGGCCCTTGTTGTCCGTCACGCTCACCTCGAAGACGGCGAGCTTCGTTTCCACCTTTATCTCGGGACCGTCCTGGGCCCGCGTTGCCGCAAAAAGGCACACCACGACCGCAAGCAGTGCCGCAAATTGTCGAAACTTCCCGCTCATATTGCCGCTACACCGATGCGGAGCATGGTCCCCTCTTTGGCCGGTACCGTCATTTTGACCGATTTCGCTCAGTTTGAACAGGCAATTTGATGCGGCCCGGCCGCCGCGTTCTCGCCGCAATCGTGAAACCCCCGCATTTACTGCCTTTCACGCGGCCTCCGACTTTGGCACGAGCCTTGTATTGAACGTCCCCGACCGGCGAAAGGTTCCCGCCCTGGTCACCGCACACATGAAGGACCTAGAGAACAAAGAGATCAATATGCGCACGAACCTGCTCTGGTGGTCGCTCACCGGTGCAGCGTTCGTGGCGTTGGCGTTCTCGTTCTTCAGTGTGTTCTCGTTAGGATTCACGAACATGGTGACCCTCGCGGTCGCGACGTTCGTCGCCGTCCTGGTGGCGCCCCACACGTTCCGCGTCCCCCGCACCGATTCGGTCTTCGAGCCGAAGACGGTGGCGGCGTTCTGGGGCACTGCACTCCTCGGAATCCCCGGCGGGGTGATCCTCGCTGCCGCATCGGCCGCGGCCGAGCAGGGCAGCTTCCGCTGCAAGCCCTGGACGTGGCTGGCATGCGTATCCAAGGACGCGATCGCCGCCTTCGTTTCCGCGGCCGTATTCCATCTCTCGCTCAACTTCTTCACCGGCCCCGATCCGATGATCGTCGCCGGCAGTTTCTCGATCCCCAACGAGGTCATATTCGCCTCCTGCATGATGGCGGTCTCCCACTACGCCGCCGTCACTGCGATGGACCTTCTCTCTCTCCAACTGG
Source organism: Acidobacteriota bacterium (assembly GCA_023415725.1). Lineage (GTDB taxonomy): Bacteria > Acidobacteriota > Blastocatellia > Pyrinomonadales > Pyrinomonadaceae > OLB17. Next base: position 379 of record JAEZJR010000085.1, on the reverse strand, counting down.
AAGGGATGCAGATCGACCGCACGGTCATCGACCGTGTGGCGGTGGTCCCCGCAACGGGCCACCTCGTCGCTCTGGCGGCGGCGATCTGCCTCTTCCTCACCTTCAACCATTTCGGTATCGAGTTCGGCCTGGTCTTCGTGCCCATCGCTGTCGCCGCGAACGTCGCTTACCGCATTCACGTACGCAGCCTCGAGTCCAAGACGAAAGAGATCATGGAGGCGAGCCGCATTCACCTTGCCACGGTGGAGGCCCTCGCGACCGCGATCGACGCCCGAGATCAGCTCGGTGTCGGGCACGTACGACGCATTCAAATTTACGCCGTTGGCATGGGCCGCCTGCTTGAGCTCTCTGACGGTGAGATCGACGCCCTCCGGACCGG
>JAEZJR010000076.1 GCA_023415725.1 Acidobacteriota bacterium | reverse complement strand
CACGACACCATCAAATTCGGCTACTTCCTCAGTGGAAAGCTCCGCGGGCTTGGGAAGTTCCTCCAACGGAACCGAGCCCTTCAAATTCTGGGAGGCGCTCTTCGGGAAATAAGCCGGCACTTCCGGTTGGTCGGAAGCAACGACCTTGATGAACTCCTCGCGGCTCATCGGCTTCAACGCATAGTTGAACTTTCTCTGTTCGCCGAGCGTCGACCACGTCTCTTTCGACAGCGATTTACCGCAAAGCGATCCGGCTCCGTGGGCCGGATAAACCTCCGTTTCATCCGGCAGAGGCAGTATCTTGTTATGGATCGAGTCGTAGAGCATCGCCCCCATCTGCTCAGCGGTGAATCCCTTCGAGCCGACCAGGTCCGGGCGTCCCACGTCGCCGATGAAGAGCGTATCGCCTGTGAACATCTTTAGCGGCGCGTCGGCTTCTTCGGCGTCCCTCGCGAGGACCGTAATTCCCTCGGGCGTATGCCCTGGAGTTTCCATAAAGGTCAGTTCGATCGTACCGACGGTCAATTGGTCACCGTCTTTCACCTTCAGTGTCGGAAATTCCGTGTTCGCCCGCTGCCCGAATATGATCTGAGCACCGGTTTTTGCGGCGAGCTCTACGTGGCCGCTAACAAAGTCCGCATGCGAGTGAGTTTCGATGACGTACTTGATGGTCTGGCCGTTCGCTTCGGCTTCATCGAGATACTGTTGAACGTCCCTTTGAGGATCGATGACGACCGCTTCCCCGCCCGAACCAATATAATAAGAAGCGTGTGCAAGGCATCCCAGATAGAACTGTTTGAATTTCATTTTTGTCTCCGTAGTTTCTAGACCGCTCTCTTGTTCCAAGGCATCTTCGCGATAAGTAAGCCCATACCACACCAGTCGATCGTGGCCGTGAAGGCAAGTCCGAATCCGATCAACCCCGATAGGGCGACGAAATACGGATGCACGAACAAGCTCAACAGAACACCTGTCAGGACCAAAGCTCCCGCCGTAAATCTAACTTGCCGCTCGATCGACCAGGGTGCGTGTTCGTCCCGCTCGACAGGCAATTCTTGCTTTTTCCAGGCTTCCAAACCGCCCACAACGTTCACCACATTCGTGAACCCGAGGGATCGAAGCTTTCGCTGAGCCTCCGAGGAACGTCGGCCGGTCCGGCACATGACATATATCGGCTTCGAGTGATCGAGTTCCTTATGGCGCTCCTCCAATTCCCCCAAGGGGATTAAATTGGCCCCGGACACCCTTCCGCCGGCAAACTCGATCTGCTCGCGGACGTCCAGTAAATGGATCTCTCCGTTCTCCAACACTTCCTTCAAACCAACTACTGTACACTCACTCATTTATTCCTCTCCTAGACAGCCTCAAATATCTCGGCCTTTTCCCTAAACCGCGCTCCCAGCGAATCACAGACGACTTCGCACAACTCAAAAATACTCTCATCAGCGATCGAGTAATACACCGAATTCCCCCGCTGATCCCTGGCTACCAAACCAGCGTCCTGTAAGATTCGAAGATGTTTACTTGCATTCGGCTGACTCATTTCCAGATCCCGAGTCAACTCGCTCACTGTCCTTTCTCCATCTCGTAAACCTTGGAGGATCCTGATCCTAATCGGCTCCGACAGCACACGGAACCGGCCCGCGACCGCGTCAATCATTTCGTTGGTAAAGTTCCTTCCCATAGCGCTAATATCACTATATGCTCATATCGTTATATTCTCAAGCTGAAAAATTCGGCGCCCCCGTCAGGTGCGGCGCCGATTCAGTTGCTAAACGTATTTGCCGACGACTTTGGCAATCGCATCCTTTGATACGGCACCGACGATACGTTCCTGTTCCTGCCCGTTCTTGAACAAGATCAGAGTAGGTATGCCGCGAATTCCGTACCTTTGCGGGACGTTCATGTTTTCGTCGACGTTCATCTTATAGAATCCTGCCTGTCCGTCGTATTCTTCCGCGACCGCCTCTACGGACGGAGCTATCATACGGCACGGGCCGCACCATTCCGCCCAAAAATCCACTAGGATCGGTTTCTCTGATCCAAGAACGTCCGTTTCAAAATTGCTGTCTGTAATTTCCTTTGCAAAGTTTCCCATTATCGTCTCCTGATATTGATTCGGATTATAACTTACGGCCAAGTGCCCGCAAAACTCTAGTTTATAAACTCACGCTCCAGCGGAGTTATTCCAAGCTCGAGTTTTTGAGATCCCCGGATGATGCCGATCGCGACTTCGCTTCCGACACGTTCCTCGGTCAGCAGGCGGTGCAATTCATCGATCCCTTCGACATTTTCGCCCGAAAAAGAGAAGATGACGTCCCCCTCGACCAATCCCGCCCGTTTCGCCGGGCCGTTTTCATCCGTCGAGATGACCAAGACCCCCCCGAGATTCGGCAAACCGTAATGATGGGTGATCTTTCGGAGTATCGGGACGTTTTGCCCGGCCATTCCAATAAAACTCCGACGTATGCGGCCATCGCGGATCAATCGCGACGCCACGAATTTTGCGGTGTCGATCGCGATCGCAAAGCAAAGTCCTTGAGCCGGAATGATCGTAGCGGTGTTCACCCCGATCACACGGCCGGATGAGTCGACCAGGGGCCCGCCGGAATTGCCGGGATTGAGCGCCGCGTCCGTTTGGATAACGTCGTCGATCAGGCGGCCGGAGCGGGCCCTGAGGCTTCGTCCTAAGGCGGAAACGACTCCCGCAGTCACGGTCGTATTGAAGCCGTAAGGATTCCCTATCGCGATCGCGAGCTGGCCTACACGGAGCTTATTGGATGTACCGAAATGTACGGCCTGCAAGGCCGGTGCGTTTATCCGGATCACCGCAAGATCGGTGTCCGGGTCGTCACCAACGATCGAAGCCTCGTAACGTCCGCCCTCCATCGTTACAGCATGGACGGCTCGTGCACCGCTCACAACGTGACTGTTCGTCAAAATGAACCCGTCAGGTGTGAACACGAATCCAGAGCCGCTACCTGCCTGTTCGAGCGGTCGATTCCCTCGCCCTCTGCCCTTATGAGCAACCTCGACCTTGACAACCGATGGACTTACAGATTCGCTTACCCCAACGACCGCATTCGAATACGCATCGAGGATCTCGCGTTCATCTGGCCAACCCTTTGGTAGCTCGGCCTCCTTGCCACGATCCATCGCGTCGACATTTGATAGATACTTTACCCCTTGTTCCATGGACTATACTGTAACTCGTATTGTTACAAATGTCAATTCTTTCGTAGTCTCCCCTGCCGACTTCACGCCGCTTCATGCAGCTTGGGTGTTACGCAAATCCGCCTTCAATGTTATATCGGTAGCAGCCAGGGCCCGGCTGATAATGCACGTGTGCTTCACCCGCTCGGCAACCTCAGCGAATTTCTCCTGGTCGAAACCGTCGACTTCCCCTTCGGTTTGGAGGTCGATCCGATTGATCTTGAACCCGCCGTCGTCCTTGCCGAGAAATACCTTTGCCTCGGCTTTGATGCGTTTGGCAGGTGTCCCCTCTTTCTCAAGCGTCGCGTTCAGGGCCATCGCGTAGCAGCCGGCGAGGGCGGCTCCAAGTAATTCTTCAGGATTTGTCCCCGAGCCTTCCTCAAATCGCGTTTCAAATGAAAATGGACCGCGGAACGAACCGCTTCCCAATTCGATATTCCCGGTCCCTTCCTTCAACGTTCCACTCCACTCTGCGGTGGCTTTTCTTTCAGGCATATTCTCTTAGCGACCTCCTATCATTGTTTTTCAAATTCCCTAACCTGCTGTCACCTTCTACGTCTAAGCTGACATCATCTCTGACCGCCTCTGGTTTATCATGTCAGCGACGATTTCGTAAGAACGGATACGGGCATTATGGTCATACATCATCGTGTGTGCCATCAATTCGTCGGCTCCTGAGCTTTTGATAAACCGATCCAGTTCGTCTTTCACCTTTTCCGGTCCGCCGATGATAGATCCGCTCATTCGCTGCTGGATCATCGCCCGCTCCGCCGGCGTCCAGATTTGGTCCATATCTTCGACCGGCGGCTGGATTCGCGCCGGAGTACCGCGGACCAAATTGATGAACGATTGGAATTGCGAGGTGGCCAGCAGCTCCGCTTCCCGGTCGGTATCCGCCGCGAACACATTTACCGCCACCATCGCATAAGGCTTCGACAAGGCGTTTGAAGGCCTGAAATTGCTGCGATATAGGTCGAGAGCCAGATCCAGGTTTTCCGGCGAAAAATGCGCTGCAAAACTGAAGGGACGCCCCTCGCGAGCGGCGAGCTGCGCGCTGAACCCGCTCGAACCAAGCAACCAAACAGGTACGTTATGGCCGCCGTCGGGAACGGAACGCACCTTTTGGCTCGGCACAGGTTCCCTTAGGAAGAATTCTAACTCCTCGAGAAGGCGTGGGAAGTCATCCACCTCCAACGATCTCCTGAGCGCGTGAGCTGTCACCTTGTCGCTTCCCGGTGCCCGACCGAGACCCAAGTCGATCCGCCCCGGAAACATCGCCTCCAGGGTCGCGAATTGCTCGGCGATAACAAGCGGAGCATGGTTCGGAAGCATTATTCCGCCGGCGCCGACCCTTATCGATGAAGTCTCGCTAGCGATCCTAGCGATCACGACCGAGGTCGCCGCGCTGGCTATCCCGGGCATGCTATGGTGTTCCGCGACCCAGTACCGCGTGTATCCGAGTCGCTCGGCGTTTTGCGCCAGCTCGATCGAATTTCGGAACGACTGGGACGCCGATCCTCCTTCGACGATGGGCACAAGGTCTAGAACCGATATCGGAATTTTCTTAATATCAACCATTGTAGGCTTGGGCCGCTCACACCGAGCGGCCCTGATTTTTCGACCGTTGATCACGCCGTCGCCGAAGACGCCAGAAGCGGATAGTCGGTGTATCCTCTCTCACCAGGCGAGTAGAACGTCGACTGGTCCTGAGGGTTCAACGGTGCATCAAGTGCAAATCGTTCCGGGAGATCCGGATTGGCGATGAATGGCCTGCCGTAAATGATCGCATCGGCCCCGCCTTCAGCAAGAAGTTTTTCACCGGATTCTTTTGTAAATCCAACGCCGGCAAAATAGTTCCCCTCATATATCGGCCGCAGCAACTTATGCCAATCGCGGCTCTGATCCGTCGTACCGATATGCAGATAGGCCAAATCACGGGAATTCAACTGCCTGACCACGTGATCGTACAGTACCACTGCGTCAGATTCCTTGATATCGCCGACCTCGCTCCCGGGAGATAGCCGAAGCCCGGTCCTTTCTGACCCTATCGCTTCGATCACCGCATCAACAACCTCGAAGAGAAATCTTGCCCTATTCTTCACCGAACCACCGTATTCATCGTGACGTTGGTTAACGTTGGTGGACAAGAACTGCTGGATCAGATAGCCATTTGCTCCGTGGATTTCCACGCCGTCGAAACCGGCAGCGATCGCGTTCTTCGCGGCTCGTGCAAAATCTGCCACCGTTTGCTTTATTTCTTCGCGTGTCATCTCGCGAGGCTCGACGAAATCCTTAGGACCGGCGTCATCTGTGAAGTTCTGTCCCGCTGCCTTCACCGGCGAGGGCGCTATCGGCAGCACGTTTCCCGGCAGGAAGTCGGGCAGTGCGATGCGGCCGGTGTTAAAGATCTGCATGAAGACCTTCCCGCCTCGGTCGTGTACCGCGTCCGCTACCGACTTCCATGACTCGATCTGCTCCTCCGAATAGATTCCAGGAGTACGCACATAACCTTTGGCCATTGCCGAGATATTCGTCGCCTCGGTGATCAAGAGGCCTCCCGATGCCCGCTGCGCGTAATACTCCGCTACGTATGACGGTTGTGTCCCGTCGGCATCGTTGGCCCTGCTTCGCGTCATCGGGGCCATTACAATTCTATTCCTCAGCGTTATTTCGCCGATCTTCAGCTTGTCAAAAAGTGTTGTCATTATCCTTCCCTCTTGTTCGTTAGTGTTTGATCTCAATCAACTCGCGGCCGTCTTGCCTTTCTCGAGGATCTCCCGTGCCTGTGCGGTGTTGACGGATTTGTTGTAAACCGGCGAATCCGGCTGCTGGATAGTACTCGCTTTCAGCGATCCTAGATCGTAAGGCGCAAAGCCTATATCTTCGATCAAACCGGAGACGATTTTTTTCGCTTCAGAGTCGTCACCCGAAACGAATATCACGCGTCTTTCTTCGACCGGCCTGGACACGTCACCCTCGCTTCGCAGATGCTCAAACCAAATCGTGTTGAACGCTTTCACGACCCGGGAATCCTTCAAGTGACGAGCCAGCAACTCGCTGGACGTCGCGTCGCCGTTATCCAGTTCTGCGATCTGCCCATCGCGCGACGGATAATAGTTGTTGGAATCGATCACTATCTTCCCGGCCAAAGCGTCCGGCGGCAGCGTTTTATATTTCCCTAAAGGGATCGATACCAAAACAACGTCTCCGAAAGCAGCTGCCCCCTCAACATCGACGGCGGCAGCTCCGATCTCGTCAGCGAGATCCTTTAATGTCTCCGCTCCCCTCGAATTGCTTATAGCCACCTTGTGTCCCGCTTTAACAAACAGATGTGCCGCATTTCCGCCGATATGTCCTGCTCCTATTATTCCGATCTTCATCTTTCCTCCTGGTTCCAAACCGCTCAGCACAAATGCTTGCAGCCTTCTCTTCATGCCGAAAGTGCTGACTCGATCTTTGAAACGACCCTGGGATCATCCGGGGGCACGTCAGGGGCCACGCGAGCGATGACGTTTCCGTCCTTTCCGATGATGAACTTCTCGAAATTCCAGAGGATATCCTCCGGCACATCTCGCTTCTGACCGAAACCTGCTAGTTTCTCTTCGAACTGCGGGCCGTTGCTGATATCAGCGGTTGAATGTGCGGCGGTCAGCTTCTTATAGAGCAAATGCTTGTCATCACCTTTCACGGAGATCTTCGAGAAAAGCGGAAACTGCACTCCATAATTCGTTGAACAGAACGAGCGGATCTCCTCTTCGCTTCCCGGTTCCTGCGAAAGGAAGTTATTTGCCGGAAAGCCCAGAACCTCGAAGCCGTTCGATCGGTACTTTTCGTAGACACTTTCGAGCCCTTCGTATTGCGGAGTAAGTCCACATTTGGAGGCCACGTTCACGATCATCAGCACTTTGCCGCGAAAATCACTTAAATCAGTTTCTACGCCGTCGATGTTCTTCACTTGCGTCGAGTAAATATCGATTGCCATAGGTCACTCCTTATCCAATACGGACCACTATCTTCCCAAAATGCGAAGCACTTTCCATATGCCGCAGAGCTTCGCGTGCCTGATCGAACTCGAACACTCGAGCGATCACCGGTTTCAACCGGTTGACCGTGATCGCTTTGTTCATGTCTTCAAACATCGTACGTGAGCCAGTAAATATTCCCTGTAGGCGGATCGATTTCATGAATACAGTGGTCGGGTTAAATCCGGCGGCACCGGTCAACGCTCCGATCATGGCTACATGTCCGCCGATTCGCACTGCGTTTATCGACTTCGCCAACGTTCCCGCGCCGCCGACCTCAACAACGTGGTCGACACCCGGCATCCCGACGATTTCGAGTACCGCTTTGTCCCAATCGTCGCGTTCCCGGTAGTTCACTACCTCTTCGAAACCCATCGACTTTAGCCGCTCGACCTTCTCCCCGCTTCCGGAAGTAGCGACCACCCGAGCACCGAACATTTTTGCGAACTGTGCCGCAAAAACCGAAACGCCACCGGTCCCAAGGGTCAAAACGGAATCCCCTGCCTTCACCCTTCCTGATACAGCCAGTGCGTTCCACGACGTCAGGGCGGCGCAGGGCAAGGTAGCTGCCTCTTCGTAAGATAAATGCTCGGGAATCGCCACCACTGATTCCTCACTGAAAGTTCCGAACTCACGGAGCACACCATCCCACTGGGCGCCAGCCCCTAATGACGTTCTACGCTTCTCTTCGCTGGAGTCTCCATCGAACCAGCGTTGTGCAAAGATCGGCATCACCCGGTCCCCGACGCTCCATTTGGTCACACCATTACCGATCGCCACAATTTCGCCCGCTCCATCAGAAAAAGGAACTGCCGGCAGTTTCATCTTCGGATTGTAACTTCCCGAAACGACCATGAAGTCTCGATAATTCAGCGACGCCGCGTGAAACCGAATAAGCACCTCTCCAGCCGCAGGCGTGGGTTCCGGCAGATTCACCAGCACTAGGTTATCTATCCCGAACTCTTGTATCTCGTATGCTTTCATGACTCGAAATAAATAGGGCGGCATACCTCAGCGGAGAACCGCCCGCAATTGAGCTCACTTTTTTCTAAGGGCCTTGAAGTTGAGGCGGATCACGGAACATTTCATAGATTTTATCCTCAACGGTTTTAAGCCTAATTACACCAAACTAAGCGCAACAAGCGCACTTTTTTGTTTACTCCAGCTACGGATAAGTTCGGTAAACTCACGCTGCACCGACCTGCCCTTGTCATCGTTGTACCAGCGCTGAAGCAACTCGCCGATATCCTGTTTTTCTAGGCCCTGCTCCTTCAACTGCACGAAATATTTCTTCAACGCTGAGGGCCTTGAGCCCCAGGTTCCCAGAACCTTCAAATCGGTGCGATCCAGAGCGATAAGCTTCGGGATCGAGCGGGCACCATTTTCAAGATACTGGTCCATCAGATCGAGGTTCTCATCGCGTAAAAGGTATCGTGTCTCGATCATATCGCTTTGCGCGGCAATCTTCTCTATGACGGGAATGTTCTGGGCCGCGTCGCCGCACCATGATTCTGTGATGATAAGCCAGTACATCGGCCTGTTGATATCCTCAATGGCTCGTTTTGCACCTTCGCCTAAGATAACGGTCTTATCCAAACGGGCCATTCGTTGCCGGTTGATCTTCGTATAGTTTATGCGCGATTCAGACTTGTCGGTCCCGGTCGTGTCTTGATTTTCTACAAGTCGATCGATCCGGTTGCGGTACTCCTCAAAACTCATCGCGCTATTGAGATACTTTTCCATTTTGCCCCCCCTTGTCCGCTCCTATCACTGCACGAAACGCTGCATGAGCACGCTTGCCCTCATAAAATGCGGATAGAACCTTAGTAGTTTTGCCACTACAGTGAGCAATGCTTGGGGCGGGCCATTTAGGTCCGCCCCCTGATTGAACATTTTGTCCAAAATCATATCCCACCCTTGCTCGAGACCTTCCCTTGTTCGTTGTACCTTCCCTATGCTCGTCAAGTTGTTTGTAACCGTATTTGCTACAAATACTTGTAAAAAATCTTAGGCTGCGACACCCTCCGCCACCATTTCGAAAATATCCTGCAGCGAATAACTCGAAAGTTTCTCCTCGATCCCCTTATCGATCTCCTTCTGCAAGCAGCAAAGGACCGACTCGATGTTTTTTCCGA
>JAEZJR010000042.1 GCA_023415725.1 Acidobacteriota bacterium | reverse complement strand
TTTCGGCTTCTTCCGACGTCGTCAAGACGATTCTTCAGCCGCCCGGACTGAGAATTAAGCAATCGATGTTAAATCTTCGCCGAATTGGAACCGTTTGGTTAGGTATCGCCGTCGTTTTCGGCGGGGCGGTCGCTGGTGCGGCCCAGTCCCCGAAGCCTTTCCTGCAGGATATCCAGGTCCACCGCGACGAAGACGCGAAGCCCTCGACACCGCTGGTAACAAAGACCTCGAGCGTCGATGAGGTTAAGCCCGCGGCGGTCTCTTACAGCCCGATCAACACGTCGGTTTCGCTGCTGCAGAACATCTCGATCCCGGGATATTCCGGCATTCTCGTTGAAAAGCTCGACGGCGAGCGCGTCATAGAGAGCGGATCGAACCTCGCTTACAACCCAGCTTCCAACGTAAAGATCGCGACCTCTTACGCCGTGTTGAAGACCTTCGGCCCCGGCTACCGCTTTTCCACCAGTGTTTGGACCGACGGCAGCTACGAACCCGAAACCAAGACGATCCACGGGAACATCTACGTTTCCGGTCGCGACCCCGTCTTCCGCTACGAGCATGGGATGGCGCTCGCCGCGGAACTGAATCGCATGGGCATCCAGGCGGTAACGGGCGACCTCATCGTGACCGATAACTTTGCGATGAACTACAACACGGTGTCGATCCGTGCGGGACAAACGCTCTTGAAAACGCTCGACACGGCAAAACGCCCGGCGACAGCCGTCCATGACTGGAAATCGCACCTGATCAATTCCGGCCGCCTCAATTCGTATCCGGATCTCCCGAGCGTCACGTTCGGCGGCGGCGTCTACGTACAGTCGATGCCGAGCAATGCGAAACTGCTCTTCTCGCACGAATCGGCTCCGATGCGTGAGATCGTCAAGGTGATGATGGCGTTCTCGAACAATTTCCTTGCCGAGCGGCTCGGGGATATGGTTGGCGGCCCGTTCGCCGTGGCCCGGATCGTCCAGCAGGATACCGGTACGCAGCCGAGCGAATTCTACCTCGCGACCTCAAGCGGCCTCGGGACCAACCGCGTGACGCCTGCGGCGATGATGAAGCTCCTCCGCGTGCTGCGGAATGAACTTGCCCGCAACAAGATGACCTTCGCGGACATAATGCCCGTCGCGGGGATCGACAAGGGCACTCTCGAGAACCGGTTCGATACGGATTTTTCGATGGGAAGCATCGTCGGTAAGACCGGAACGCTCGGCAACACCGACGGCGGCGTCAGTGCCCTCGCCGGTGAAATGAACACGAAAAACGGCCGCCTGCTTTTCGTGATCTTCAACCAGCGCGGCAGCGTCTCACGCTTCCGCAGCTTCCAGAACAGCTACGTCTCAACGATCCAGGGCCAGTTCGGCGGTGCGGCCCCGATATCTTACACGGCGACTTCTCTTGATTTCCGGCTCGCAAAGACCCGAATCGCTTACCCTGCGACCAGCAAGATGGGCGGGGTTGACTAAACACGATCGCAGCAATTTTCAAAAGGAGGCTCACTTGGGGCCTCCTTTTTCGTTTCGGGCTTGTTCGCGTTTAGGGTTTATTGCAAACTCATACCTTTGGACCTGACGAATGACCGAGATCGATAAAGACCCGCTTGAGGGTTCCGAAGAAGCCGCCGACCCGACATCCGCGGAAGCCGCCGTCGAAGCGGAAGCACCAAAACAGCAAAGCGTCGCACGCTCCGCCGGGATCGTCTCCATCGCGGTGATGTTCTCGCGTGTGCTGGGCCTTGCGAGAGAGATCGTTTTTGCACACTTCTTCGGCACAGGTTTCCTTAATGACGCCTTTCAGGTCGCCTTTCGCATCCCAAACGTACTTCGGGACCTCTTTGCTGAGGGGGCCTTGTCCGCGGCTTTTGTAAAGGTCTTTACTGACTACCAGGTAAAGAGGACAGAGCAGGAGGCCTGGCGGCTTGCCAGCCTTGTGTTGAACGCGCTCGCGATAGTCCTGAGCGTTATCACGATAATCGGGGTCGTCTTCTCTCGACAGTTCGTCAATCTCATTGCGGACGGTTTCTCACCTGAAAAGGCCGCGCTTGCGACGACGCTGACGCAGATAATGTTCCCTTTCATCCTGCTCGTCGCATTGGCGGCGGTGGCGATGGGCGTCCTGAACACAAAGGGCATATTCGGGGTTCCCGCATCTGCGTCTACGGTCTTTAATATCTGCTCGATCTTTTTCGGGCTCGGTTTCGCTTATTGGCTGAGCGGCGGAACCTGGACGGTCCCGGCCGACCCGGACGCTGTTCCCGAATTTTCGGCGCAGTGGGCGATCGTCGGGATGGCGATCGGCACCCTGATCGGAGGAGCTGCACAGTTTCTGATGCAGGTACCTTCCCTGCTGAAAGTGGGATTCCGCTTTCTCCCGATCGTCAGCTTCACCGATCCTGGGGTCAGACGCGTAATGGCACTTATGGGACCGGCGATCATTGGGACCTCAGCCGTTCAAGTGAACGTGCTGGTCAACACGTTTTTCGTTTCAGGCATCCCCGGCGGTATCTCGTGGCTCGGTTATGCGTTCCGGTTGATGCAGTTCCCTATCGGGCTTTTCGGCGTGGCGGTCGGCACGGCTTCGGTGCCCGTTCTCTCGCGGATGGCCAGCGAGGGGCGTTTGCAGGATTTCCGGAACACGCTTTCGTCATCGATAAGTCTCGTGTTCCTGATGACGCTTCCGTCCGCGTGCGGCCTCATCGTTCTGGGCGAACCGATCATACGGCTTCTCTATTCCCACGGTGGAGCATTTCATGAGTCTGACGTCCCGATGACCGCGTGGGCTTTGAGCGGCTACGCGATCGGCTTGACCGGTTACGCCGCGATCAAGGTGCTTTCGCCGGCTTTCTACGCCCTTGACGATGCGAAGACGCCGATGATCATCGCCGTGGTCTCGATAGCCGTGAACGCCGTCGCCAGCTACTTTCTGATGAACCTGCTCTCGGGCGCTTTCGTCTCGCCCGAATCGCCGAACGGCATCGGTCACGTGGGCGTCGCACTCGCAACATCTTGCGTAGCATTAGTGAATTTCTTCGCTCTCGCGTGGTTCATGCGCGGCAAGATCCAGCGGTTGAATGGCCGCCAGGTGTTTGCGTCCTTCATGAAGATAGCCGGGGCTTCCGCCGTGATGTCGGCCGTGGCGTACTCGAGTTTTCATTTCATGACCGCCTACTTCCCGGTCAAAACGTTCCCGATCCGCATGCTCGAAGCGTTCATCCCGATCGGCCTCGCCGGCATCGCATTCGTGATCGCCGCGAAAATCCTGCGAGTGAACGAAATGGAGAAGCTGTTCAGTGCTCTGAAACGGAAAATGGGATCGAGAGAATAGTAAACGGCATGCCAGGTCCGGCCCCTTAACTGTAGGTTCTTGGCTTGAACGATTTCTTCTTTTCTTCTTTCGTGGTTCAAGTTCTTAATTTCTTAACCACGAAAGAAGAAAGAAGAAAGGCAGCATGTTCGCACGGGGAAACGACGGGTTTGCGCGAGCTGAGCAGAAGATGATCACGACATTCAACGATATAACACCCAGCATACACTCCTCCGCTTTCATCACCGACGACGCGATCGTGATCGGGGATGTGGAGATCGGCGAAGACTCGAGCGTTTGGTTCGGGTCGATCGTGCGCGGGGACGTAAATTACATTCGCATCGGGGCACGCACTAACATCCAGGACGCCACGGTCATCCACGTCAGTTCCCGAACGCACCCGACCATCTTGGAGGATGAGATCACCGTAGGGCACCGCGTCACGCTGCACGGATGCCACGTCGAGAGCGGGTGCCTGATCGGGATCGGTTCGATATTGATGGACGGCGTGCGAGTCGGAGCACAGTCTTTGGTTGGAGCCGGCTCGCTGCTCACGCCCGGCACCCAGATCCCGCCCCGTTCTCTCGTTCTCGGCAGTCCCGCACGCGTCAAACGCGAACTCACCGAAGACGAACTAGCCTTCCTCGACCGCTCCTGGCGCAATTACGTCGAGCTTAAAGCGAAATACATGGGTTAGCCACGAATTTCACGAATTACGCGAATTATTTTTGATCGAGAGCCGAGACGCCTCTCGGGAAAACTCAGAGACCGATTACACCCGGAAAGAACATTAGTGTAATTCGTGAAATTCGTGGCTAATTTCTCTTACATCTGCACTGCGGTAAAATAACCCCGTATGTCGAAAACCAACCCCGCGCGCGGGATGCGCGACTTTTTGCCCACCGACGTTAGAAAACGCAATTACGTCATCGGCATCATCAAGGAAGTATACGAATCCTACGGATTTGAACCCCTCGAAACCCCCGCCGTCGAAAACCTCGAAACCCTCATGGGCAAATACGGCGAGGAGGGCAACCAGCTCATTTTTAAGATCTTAAAGCGCGGCGAAAAGCTGAAAGAGTCGCGAGTGTCTAGCGAGTCCGGAGAGTCAATTCGGTCGACAAACTCTCCAGACACGCAAGACTCACTAGACTCCCTTGCTGACTTGGCAATGCGCTATGACCTTACGGTCCCTCTGGCCCGTGTCGTTGCTAACAACAAGAACGAGCTCCCGAAATTTTTTAAGCGTTACCAGATCCAGCCGGTCTGGCGGGCAGACCGCCCTGCCCGTGGGCGTTTTCGGGAGTTTTACCAATGCGACGTCGACGCGATCGGCTCGACCTCGGTGGCCGTTGAGGCGGAATTGATCTCCGCGTTCACGCAGATACTTCGCCGACTGGGGTTCGACGATTTCGTTATCCGGCTTAACCATCGTCAGCTTCTCACCGACGTTCTCGATACGGCAGGCGTCCCTGCAGAACTCCACACCGACGCACTCGTCGCGATCGACAAGCTCGACAAGATCGGCACCGACGGCGTCAGCGCCGAACTGATGCAGCGCGGCATCTCCGACAGCGCCGCCGAAACTCTCCTGCAGATCTTCGAGCAGACGCAGGCGATCATCGGCGAGGGGAAGGACGTCAATCGCACCATCGTCGCGAACCTCCTCAACATCGTCAGTCAGGAAGTACTCGCGGACATCGGGAAGATCATCCGATACACCGACGGCTGCCCCGTGCAACTCGATCCATCTCTCGCCCGCGGCCTTTCGTACTACACCGGCGCGATAATGGAGATCAACGTGCCCGACCTTGCAGGCAGCCTCGGCGGCGGCGGGCGTTACGACGGGTTGATCGGTATGTTCGGCAAGGAGCAGATCCCCGCATGCGGGTTCTCGCTCGGGCTCGAACGCATCCTAGTCGTGATGGACGAACGCGGGATGTTCCCACCCGAGATCGCCGAATCGACCCCGGCGGACGTACTCGTCACGATCTGGAACGAAGACACGGTCGCCGAATCCCTCAAGCTCGCGGGCGAACTACGACAACAAGGGCTCCGCGTCACCGTCTACCCCGATCCCGACAAGCTCGGCAAACAGATAAAGTACGCCAATTCGATCAAGGTCCCTTACGTCGCCGTCCTAGGCGAAAGCGAGATCGCCGAGGGCAATGTCACGATAAAGAATATGAGATCGGGCGAGCAGCAAACTGTGAAGCGCGAGAGCGTTATGGGTATGTTAAAATGAACCTTGTGTCCATGAGTCAACTTGAGATCATAAAAATACAGTCTCAGGGACTACCTCCGGAAGAACGAGTTGCCCTGATCAAATTCCTTGCCGACAGCCTCTCTGCCGGACCTCGCCCTTCTGTGCCCCTCAAGTTCGGGAAATATCGGGATTCGGTTAAGAAGCTTTCATCCGATGAGGATTTTGCTGTCTCCGAGTGGCACCCTTCCGAATCGGATCTAAATGGCAACTAAGTTTATTCTCGATACCCACGCTATCGTCTGGCACCTTGAGGGCAACCCACGATTGGGATCGGTCGCGCGTACCGTGATCGATGACCCAGCCAGCGAGCTTGTCCTTCCAGCGATCGCTCTCGCCGAGGCCATGTACAGAGTTGAGAAAGGCAGGTGTACGATACCCGCAATTTCTGATCTCTTAAGCGACATTCAAAATGATAGCCGGATCGATATCTATCCCCTCACCGCCGGGATACTATACGTCGCTGCCATGCTCACCGCGATCCCCGAGATGCACGACCGGTTAATCGTTGCGACCGGGATATATCTTCAACAGCTCGGCGACGTCGTCGAAATAATAACTAAAGATGCCGATATCACTACTTCAGGACTCCTATCGGTTCGGTGGAGTTAGCCCGTTTCAATGCATCGAAAACTAGAACCGAAACTGCTCACCGTCTTCAAGGAAGGCTACACGTTCAAGCAGTTTCAGGGTGATTTGATGGGCGGCCTCACTGTCGGTGTGGTCGCCCTTCCTCTTGCTATCGCGCTCGCGATCGCGTCCGGCGTGAAGCCCGAACAGGGGCTCTACACGGCGATCGTAGCGGGGTTCGTGATCGCCATTCTGGGCGGTTCGCGGGTGCAGATCAGCGGGCCGACGGGCGCGTTCGTGGTGATCGTTTACGGCATCGTGCAGAAGTATGGCTACGACGGGCTGGTTGTGGCGACGCTTATCGCTGGCGTATTGCTCGTGCTGATGGGACTCGCACGGATGGGCGCGCTTTTGAAATTCGTGCCGTACCCCGTCATCGTCGGGTTCACTTCCGGGATAGCATTGATCATTTTCTCTTCGCAGGTGAACGATTTCCTCGGGCTGCGGATCGAAAGCGTCCCCGCCGATTTCGTCGAAAAGTGGATCGAATATGGTCGGCACATCGCTCGGGCCGAACCGTACACGCTCGGCGTCGGGCTCGCTTCCCTTTTGATAATAGTCCTCTGGCCGCGCGTTACACATCGCGTGCCTGGGCAGTTGATCGCGATCATCGCCGCGACCGTCGCGGTTCAGTATTTCCAGATCCCCGTCGACACCATCCAGACTCGTTTCGGCGGGATGCCGCAGGGGCTGCCGTCGCCGCAATTCCCCGCGATGACGTGGGCGACGTTTCAGGAGTTGTTCTCCCCCGCGATCACAATTGCCATTCTTGCCGCGCTCGAATCACTGCTCTCATCCGTGGTCGCCGATGGCATGACCGGCACCCGACATCGTTCCAATATGGAACTCATCGCACAAGGTGCAGGCAATGTCGCATCCGCGATCTTCGGCGGCATTCCCGCGACCGGGGCGATCGCTCGAACCGCGACCAACATCAAGAGCGGCGGCAAAACGCCGATCGCCGCGATCATTCATGCCGTATTTCTCCTGCTCGTGCTGCTCTTCATCGGCAAATGGGCCGCGATGATCCCGATGGCCACGCTCGCCGCGGTGCTTATCGTCGTCGCCTACAACATGAGCGAGTGGCGCGAGTTCCGGCACCTGCTGAAAAGCCCTCGCGGCGACGTCGCCGTCCTGCTCGCCACGTTCCTGCTTACCGTCTTCATCGAACTGACGGTCGCCATACAGGTTGGCATTCTGCTCGCTGCGTTCCTCTTCCTCCAAAAGATGTCGAACGAAGCGAAGGTGGACGTCATTACCGAAAATTTGCGCGACGACGAGGAATTCAAGAGCCGCGACATGTCGACGATCGCCATTCCGAAGGACGTCGAGGTGTTCGAGGTTTACGGCTCGCTGTTCTTCGGCGCGGTCAGCCAGTTCAAGGAATCCATCCGCGTCGTCGCCAACCGCCCACGCGTGGTCATCCTCCGCATGCGGCAGGTTTCACACATCGATGCCAGCGGGATTCACATCCTTGAAGAGATGGTGAAGGAATCGCACGCAAGCGGGACCGCTGTTGTTTTCTCCGCTGTTTCGTCTCTAGTCTACGGGGTGATGCACGAATCGGGGTTTGTCGGACTCGTCGGTGCCGACAATTTCGCTGAAGATATCTTCGCCGCACTCGAGATCGCGAAACGGCACATCGCCGGGGCCGCCGAAAAACAAAAAAAGGAGGCCGAATGAACGGCCCCTTTGTCACGCACTGGATATTATTTAGAAGCGGTAATTCACGCCGAAACGGATGCTGTGCGTTTTGAGATTTGCAGACCGCGTGAAGGTGTTCTCCGGGTACGCGATCAGCGCGGCAGGAGCCGTGGGAGCGAGATCGGCAATGAAGATCTCGTCCGTGTTGAGACCGTTGCTTGTGATGGTTTCGCGGCCGAAGTCAGCGAACAGGTATTCCCCCTTCACGGACCATTTCTTCGAAACCTTAACTTCGAGACCGCCGCCGACGGTATAGCCCGTCCGTGTCGTGTCGAATTCAGCAGCTTCGAAAGCGTCGCTGTCCGTATCGGTGAAAAGACCGGCGTATTTGAGATTCGTCACCGCGACGCCGCCCGTCGCATATACGAGGGCCTTACCGGCGGCGACACCCACTTTCGGACGAGCTGTGAAGAGCCAATCGGATTTGACGGCCTGGTCGATCGTGAAGGTCGACGAGCAGCACGGGTAATCTTCCGTCACCGAATCCTCCGCATCAATGCGCTGTGCACCGAAATCAGCTTCCGCACCGACCACCAGCCGGCCGAACTGCTTCGTGTAGCCGAACTGGCCTCCGCCCGTGAACCCATTCGAATTGAAACGGCGGGCACCTGCGTTGTTGATCGCGGTGACGCTTGACGGAAAAAAGTAACCCTCTTCGTTGAAGACCGTTGACGTGTTCGCGTTAACACGCGAATTCACAACGCCGATGTAACCGCCTGCATAGAAACCGGTCCATTCGTCGTCCGAGCTTTGAGCGAACACGGAAGCAGTGCACATGATAGCGACCAAAAGGGCGGTGCCCCAAAAAGAAACCTTCTTCATTGATAACTCCTAGTTGATGATCAGATTTGAATTCCTATCAAGGTGTATTTGCGGAACATAGAATTGGCCTATCGTTCCGCCCAAATCAGTAACGCGTCGTATTCGGATCAAACGAATCAGGAAAAATAGTGCGGATAGAAGATCTTTGCCGAGACCCCGACTTCCATAGCATTCGATTACAAACGGCACATCGGCAGAGCTCCGGCAAAAACAAAAAAAGGGAGACCGAACGAACGGCCTCCCCGCAAAACGGGCCGGAGCCCCAAAATTAATTAGAACCTATAGTTAACACCAAAGCGGATGTTGTGGCTTTTCATCTTCACGGTGTGGGTGAAGACGGTCGACGGCCAGGTATCCTCGGAAGTTTCGAAGGTCGAACCTTGTGCGGAAACCCGCCCGAAGTCACTGTAAAGGTACTCCCCCTTCACCGACCAATTGTCCGTCGCACGCACTTCAACACCGCCGCCCATCGTGTAACCCGCACGGCGCTTATTGATCTCACCCGTTTCGAAGGCATCGTCGAACGTGTCCGTGAATGTCGAGTTATAGCGCACATCCGTCAGGGCCAGTCCGCCAGTAGCGTAGAACATCGCATCACCCGCCGCGACGCCCACTTTAGGACGGAAGGTCGCGATCCAGTTCGATTCGACTTCTTGCGTCAACGTATAGGAGGTCGGAGCGCAGCACGGATACTGACGCGTCGTTGTAACTTCCTTCGAAAAGCGCTGCCATCCGAAATCCGCTTCCGCACCGACGACGAACTGCTCGGACGCGAAGGCTGGCAGGAAAAGTCGGTGGACGCCTTGCTCGCTGCCATCGAGGCGAAGCGCGCGCCCGATGCGGCGCGGCTGCTGTTCGGGCTCGGCATCCGCCATATCGGCGCGATCACTGCGCGCGACTTGCTCAAGCGCTACACGACGCTCGATGCGCTCAAGAAG
>JAEZJR010000029.1 GCA_023415725.1 Acidobacteriota bacterium | reverse complement strand
TGGCACGGGCTTTGTATTAGTCAAATCGCCTGGGAAAGGTAGACGAAGACTTATACAAACTTTAGGAGATTGTGAATCAAGAAATGAAAAATCAGAAAGGTTTCTCGCTCATCGAACTTCTGATCGTTGTCGTGATCATCGGTATCATCGCTGCGATCGCCATCCCGAACCTCCTCGCAGCCCGCCGCTCGGCAAACGAAGGTTCCGCGGTTTCCTCGCTCCGCACCATCCACGGTGCACAGGCCACCTTCCAAGCCACGTCCGGTAACGGTAACTATGCCGGCACCTCGGGCACGGCCGGAATCACGGGCTTGACGGCTCTCAACACGGCTGGCCTTATTGATGGCACACTTGGCGCCGGCTCGAAGAGCGGTTACGGTTTCACGATGATCAATTTTGACTTCGTGACAGGCGGAAGTCCGAACCCGGCGACCTTCGCGGCGATCGCTAAGCCGACCTCAAATGCCGGCTTGACCGCGACTGGTACCCGCAACTTTGGTATCGCCACCGACGGCGTACTTTCAGCTGAGGTTCTTCCCTCGGGCGGCGGTCCAGGCTCGATGGCCCTCGGCGGCAACGCAACGGCCGGAGCTTCCTTCAGCGACGGAACCCCGATGGGTAACTAGTCGGTTCGACAAGCAACTAACAGAAGGAAGCGATCAACGATCGCTTCCTTTTTCAAATTCAGCCACTATCCAGCCACAAGCAAGCGATGAGCCTCAGAACCCAGATCAGTCGATTGCCCCTAAGCCCAACAAAACCATTTGCGATGGGGCTCGCGGTCATGATGCTCTCCCTAACAGTTTCGATTCAGCCGGTTTGGGACACGTTCATGCTCCCATGGCGAATAGAGTTTCTGGCATCAGCAGTTTTACTGGTTTTTTTGTCTTTCGGAACCTCACATTCGAGAGTCCGGTCGCTCCAACTTGATTTCACAGAATGGTGGTTGATCGTCATTCCGATAATCGCCTTCATAAGTTGGAGTGCACTTTCAGCAGCGTGGAGCAATTCACCGAAATCTGCGGCACACCACACCCTCGTCTGGGCGATATATTTAAGCTTCTATATCTGCTTTCGGCTGCTGTTGCAGGCGCGGAACTCTTATTCCCAACTCCTTTCAGCGCTCTCCCTGCCCCTTTTATTTTTTTCTATCCTTGCCATACTCGGTTACTTCACGATCCTTATCATTGGTCGAGGCTCGGCTCTAGGTATCATTTATTCTAAGTGGGGTGAGCAGGTTAATACTCTGCTGCCTCTACTGCTGTTGGCGGCGATCGGAGCAAGGGGAAAACGGTTCTATTTGTTCACAATAAGCCTGGTTCTTTTGTCGCTAATGGTTTACGTAAGCGCGAGCCGCACCGCGATCGGGCTTTTCGCAACAGGAATTATTGCTGTTACTCTTGGAACTCTCGTTTTCAAGCGCTTTTATCGACTGCGTCTAAGAGTCGGAGTAGTGGCCGTCGCGCTTTTGGGGACCACGGTGCTATTGAACATGGTCCCATGGCTGATTTCCGACTCAACATCGCCGACTGTTTCGAGGTTCAGCGATAAAGAGCACATAAGTGGAAGCAATGACTTCCGCAAGTTGATGCTCACTCTTGGACTGGAAATGATCGCCGACAAGCCCATGTTGGGTGTCGGCGCGGACAATTTCGGGTTTGAGGTCAACCGTTATCGCTCAGAATACGCCCTCCAGAATCCGACGGACCCGACACTCAGCCAGGCTGAGTCAAATATCCCGGAGCGGGCCCATAATGAATACCTTCAAATAGCATCTGAATTAGGAATTGTCGGAGCAGGCATATTCTGTTGGTTTTTGATCGGAGTAGTAGGAACTATCATACGGGCCCTGAAAAAGCATGATTCGATTCCTCCTCATGCCTTTGCAGCGTCGATTGCCTTGCTTTTGTTTCTGCTTAGCTCCTTGGTCACGTCTTACTCTTTTCGCCTCGTTCAGAATGGAATCGTGTTTTTCTTCGTGCTGGCTGTGTTAGTCCGGACGGTAAGTAAAACCACGGCCCAAACACCTTTGCGTCAGTATGGCTCTTCTCTCAGAGGGTTTCGGTGGTGCGGAGTGGCGGTTGCCATTTGTATGATGGTGCTCTGCGGGACCCGGGTCGCGAGTGTGATTCTAACCAAAGAAGGTCATTCAGAGCCAAATAACGACGTGGCCAAGAACTTTTATGATCAGGCTCGTGCATTCGATAAAGAAAACCCGGAACCCGCATACTATCTTGGAATACGGTTATTTAAGGAAGGGCGGTTCGAAGAATCGGCACAACTCATTAGAGAATCCATACGAATCGGGAAGGCATCTTCAGCCGACTATTCTTACCTGGCTTCTGCCCAATTCCTCGCCGGGAATATTAACGGCGCGGAACAAAGCCTTGCTGAGGCAGCGGTCATGTATCCGCATTCTGTATTCGTCCTCGCCAGATATTCGGTAATCCTTTCGTTGAACGGAAAGGTGCTCGAGTCAGAGGCGGTGGCCAATCGAGCGCGCTCGATTGATAGTGTATCTGCAAACACTTGGCTCGCGCTGATCGAATTCGGGTCGAAGAAGGCAACGGAGTTGGCGTTCAACGATGCCAATTATAAAGCCGTGATGGATCTGGAACCCTACGACTGTATCTACGCGGTGATATCCGAACGCGACATCCGCTTTCCTGAAGAAAGAATGAAAATGCCTTTCGAGTTGGCCAGCGGCAATGATCCCGGAAATTGATTCGAACCAAAGGTTTTCAGATCCTGCAAAATGATCTAAGATAGGTAGGCCGCAATCGCGGGCCGCCACTCTATTCCATTACATTGCTCGTTAGACTGTGAAACGCATCTATTCGATAGCAAAGAACACGTTTCGCGAAGCGATTCGCGACAGGATTCTCTATAATCTGGTCCTCTTCGTGCTGTTGCTTACAGCCTGCGCTGTTTTGTTGGGTGACCTGACGGACGGCCAGGAGGCGCGGACGATCGTGAATGTTGGGCTGAACGCAATGTTATTGTTCGGCGCATTTATCGCCATCTTTGTCGGGGTGGGGCTTGTCTCCAAGGAGATCGAGAAGCGGACCGTGTACGGCTTGCTGTCGAAGCCGATACGGCGAAGTGAGTTCATCATCGGCAAATATCTTGGCCTGTGCGCGACCCTCGCGGTGAATACTGCGATAATGGGTGTCGGCGTTACGTTGGCTTTGCTTTATGTAAAAGGCACGGAACTGATCGGTCCCGCGTGGGCGTCCGTTCTGCTCATTTACTTCGAGTTGATGATCGTTACTGCAGTAGCGATCGTATTTTCATCATTCTCGACTCCAGCTTTATCGGCCCTCCTCACATTCATGGTGTTCATCATTGGGCACCTCAGCTCATCGCTCAGGGATCTCGGCTCTGTAATGAAATCACCGGCCGCTGCCTATCTTCTTGAAGCGATATATTACCTACTTCCCAATCTTTCGTTGTTCAGCTTCCGGACCGAAGCGGCACTGGGCATCGTCCCGGGCGGCACGTTGATCTTCGGTGCATTCGGATACGCTGTCGCGTATATTGCCGTAATGATGACTATCGCGATATTGATCTTTTCCGCTCGCGATTTTAAATAAATGAGTTCCAACACGAGAAAATACCTCTTGGCATTTTCGGTGATGTTATCGGCGCTCATTGTTGCGTCGCTGCTTAGTTCAAAAATGGACGCGATGCGTCCACCTCTTCCTCCAAGTTACGCAGACTCAGACCTCGCTTTGCAAGGAAAACATTTGAAGGGATACCTTCTCGGAGCGGAGGGATTGGTCGCAGATTGGTATTGGATACTTTCATTGCAATATCTTGGCGGGAAAATCGTTAACAGCACTGACGACACGATAAACGTCGAGAATCTCAATTCACTCAATCCGCGGCTTCTCTTTCCCTACCTGGATAACGCGACCGATCTTGATCCCAAATTTAACGCAGCTTATTCGTTTGGGGCTGTGGTACTGCCTGCTATCGATCGGGAACAAGCCATAGCCCTAACAAAAAAGGGGATACAGAATAATCCAGAAAACTGGCGGCTTTATCAGTACCTCGGTTACATTTACTGGCGTAATAAGGACTACGCTGCGGCCGCAGAAATTTACGAGACCGGCTCAAAGATACCGGGAGCCCCTCCGTTTATGAGGCAGATGGCGGCAGCGATGCTCACCCGTGGAGGTAGTCGAGCTGTGGCCCGAGCAATGTATGAGCAGATGCTGGCGGAGGCGGAAGACGAGCAAAGCAAGAGAAACGCCCAGCTACGTCTTATGGAGTTGGATTCACTTGAAGAAATAGAGGCGGTGAATTCCGTCTTGGCATCGATCAAGGAAAATACCGGGAACTGCCCCTCCAGCTTGTCTCCATTGTTCTCGCGACTTCAATCTATCCGCTTGGAACACGGGGATCTTCGCATTGATGCGTCGAATAATTTGGTAGACCCGGGCGGGACGCCTTATAAATACGACGATTCGAAATGCACGATCGGTTTGAGGAGCGACTCCACGATCCCGAAGCCTCTGAACAATTGATACAGCCATGACTTACGTAGTTGAGATCGACAATTTAACGAAGGATTACCAGACCGGTTTCTGGAAGAAAAAAACCGTGCGTGCCCTTGACGGAGTCTCGCTCCATGTCACCGGCGGACAAATTTTTGGATTCCTCGGCGGAAATGGCGCAGGTAAAACCACGACGATAAAGATCTTAATGGGACTTCTGTACCCGACCTCCGGCTCGGCTAGGATCCTGGGCAAAAGTATTTCCGATATTGCTGTGCACGGGGAGATAGGTTACTCGCCTGAAAATCCCTATTTCTATGACTATTTGACCCCACGCGAACTTCTCACATATTTCGCGGATGTATTCAATTTACCGTCAAACGTTGGAAAGGCCAGAACCGAAGAACTGTTAACGAAGGTCGGGCTAAATGAGAAGGATTGGGGCAGGCAATTACGGAAGTTTTCGAAGGGAATGCTACAGCGAGTCGGTCTCGCCCAGTCACTTGTCAACGATCCGAAGGTCGTATTTCTGGACGAGCCTATGAGCGGACTCGACCCGATCGGCCGTCGCGAGATCCGTGAGTTGATCGGTGAACTTCGCGAGGAGGGGAAGACCGTCTTCATGTCCACTCACATTCTTTCCGACGTGGAAGCTTTATGCGATGAGGTCGCGATCTTACGAAGAGGAAAACTTGCTGCAACTGGTCGACTTGATGATCTGCTCGTTTCGCACGCAGGAAATCAGGTCTTCGAGGTGAGTTTACGCGGTATAGATTCTCAACAATTGGCGGGCCGGCTTAATGGAAATCGCAATTACGAAATAGAAAACACCGCGAGCGGTGCGAGAGTGAGAGTGGAGTTGGAAAACGAGATCGACGGAGTGCTTGCAGCGGCACGGACAGAAGGCGGGAGCCTGATCTCGGTCGTTCCAGTGAAACAGTCCCTCGAGGAACTTTTCGTTAACAAAACCGAGAGCTGATCAACTTGCGACGCGGATCGCAGTCACCTTCCACCGGATATTGGCTCGGTCATCCTTTTTGTTAAAGCCATCAAGCGAAAGAGTAATGGGGATCACATCGCCAGGGCCGAGTTGGCCGATCTGGGTAGGGACGACGAGTACGCGTTTTTCCTTTAGGGTTTGATTGAATTGATCCACCACGGCAACATTCACCTCTAACCCATTTATAACTCGGCTGCCCTTATTTCGAATCCTGCCGGTAATGAACATTGAGATGTACCCAAAAGCGTTGGGTGATTCAACCGTGTCGTCGCTCGTGGCGATGATGATGTCTTTGGTTATTTCCTGAAACTCGGGCGAACCCTCACGCAAGGCGTCTGCAAGTACAGCTTGCTTTTGGTCCTCCATTGAAGGGCGCTGCATCGCAACGAAAATGATCGCGGCGATCGCAAGTATCCCGATCAAGCCGCCAACAATAAAACCCTTATTGATCCCCCGTTTCTCTTCTTTCTCGAAAAGAGTCTCCATATTGACCGTCTATTAGACGCCGGTTTTCGCCCCAAAGTTCCCTTAGGTTATCATCAGGTCACTGCGATCTGAAATGCCCCTATCTGAGTCAACTGAAACTGATGCTCCCGTTTACGTAGAAGTGGCTTTGCCGCTTCCCGTACGCAAGAATTTTACGTATAAGTTGCCGGCGTCCTTTTCACGGCTCGTTAAACGCGGCGCACGGCTTCTCGTTCCATTTGGAAATCGAACTCTGACGGGCTACGCGGTGGCATTTCCGGAACGTTTAACTGGGGAGTTGGATCCATCCATAATAAGGGACGTTGCCGAGCTTGTGGACCCGGAACCTCCGATTTCCGAGGATATCCTACAACTCACTGAATGGGCCTCCGAATATTATCTTGCCTCCTGGGGCGAGATGTTAAAGGCTTCCTTACCGGCCGGCATCAACACAACCGTTGAACAGATCGCAGCGGCCACGTCGAAGGGACATCTCGAGGTCTCCAGAAATTCGAACCAAAGAGCGCTGCGTTGGAAAGTACTTTCCCGCATCGCGGCAGAGGAAGAAGTGCCGGTCGCGGAAGTCGCACGTGAATTCGGCGAAACGGGCACCAAACGAGCGATCCGGGAACTTGCTTCGGATGGATTGATAACCACTCGCCAGCAAATGTCCGCCCCCTCCGTAAAGCCGAAGCGTCAGAAGACGGTAAAGCTCGTCTTTATTCCCAATGGTGGAAAACCCCTCACCGAACCGCAGACCAAGGTCGTTGACGCTCTGACTGCTAATTCAGGCGAGATGCTCTATTCGGACCTTTTAGAACAGGCGGATGTGGGGGCATCACCGATCAACACACTTGCTCGAAGAGGGATCGTGGAGATCGGAATTCAGGAAGTGTATCGAGATCCACTGCGAGCAGCTGAACTTCCTAACCCGACGGACCTGACGTTAAATCCTGATCAAGCAAGAGTATTCGAAAAGATATCGGCGGCCTTAGACGAAGAGGCCTTCCGTACGTTCCTGCTGCACGGGGTTACGGGCAGCGGGAAGACAGAGATATACATCCGGGCGATGCGACATGCTCTTGCCCTCGGGAGAGGAGCTATTATGCTCGTTCCCGAGATCGCCTTGACGCCGATATTTTCCCGACGGCTTCGACGAGCATTCGGCAACGCCGTAGCAATTCTTCATTCAAATCTTTCGCCCGGCGAGCGATACGACGAATGGCGGAGGATACATTCAGGAACTGCTCGCGTGGTCATCGGGACAAGGTCTGCGATCTTCGCCCCGGTCACCGATCTGGGATTGATCATCATCGACGAGGAACATGACACTTCATACCGCCAAAGCGAGTCCCCCTTCTATAATGCCCGCGACCTCGCTGTAATGCGTGCTAACCGCAACGGCGGCGTGGTCGTTCTTGGTTCCGCCACCCCGTCGTTGGAATCTTTCCACAACGCCCGAAACGGAAAATACACCTACCTTCAATTGAAAAATCGCATCGGTGGGCGGCCGATGGCGACGGCCGAGTTGGTCGATATGCGTGAGGTGTTCAAAAGAGCTGGGAAGGATGTCGTTGTCTCTGATCATCTTTTCCGGGCGATCGACGAAACCCACGCAAAAGGTGAACAGTCGATCATCCTACTCAACCGGCGGGGCTTTTCATCGTTCGTACTATGCCGAAGCTGCGGGGAATCACTGCGTTGCGTTAATTGCGATATCACGCTCACTTACCATAAACGCGACGGCCGTATCGTTTGTCACTACTGCAATTACACTGTGCCGGTCCCGCGCGAATGCCCGTTTTGCGAAAGCGAGTTCCTTTACTTTATTGGGCAAGGCACCGAACAGCTCGAGGATATCCTGGCTAACCGCTTCCCTAACCTGCGTATAGAGCGTATCGACCGCGATACGATGAAGCGAAAGGGTGAAATCGACCGCAAACTCCTGTCGTTCGATAGCGGGGAGATCGACATGCTCGTAGGTACGCAGATGCTTGCTAAAGGCCACGATTTCCACAATGTGACCCTGGTTGGAGTTATTTCGGTGGATATCGGCTTAGGGCTCCCTGACTTTCGCTCGGCAGAACGGACCTTTCAATTGCTGACGCAGGTGGCTGGCAGGGCGGGAAGGGGGGACCTATCGGGCCGGGTGCTTATCCAAACGTATCATCCTGAGCATTACGCGTTGCGATACGCGGTCGATCAGAAATACGAGCGCTTTTACGAGCACGAGATACGGTTTCGCGAACGGATGGGGTATCCACCGTTCATGGGCCTCGCCCTTATTCTGATACGTCATCCCGACCTCGCGAGGGCCAACCGTTATGCGAGAATTTTCCGGGACTCTCTTGATCAGGAGAACAGTGACGGAACCTGCCGGATTCTGGGCCCGGCAGCTGCGTCGATAGCGAGACTGAAAGGGGAACACAGGATACACATTATCGTTAAATCATCCAATCGGAAGGAATTAAGGAATTTGCTTTCGGGGGCCGCAGCTCGCGCGGAGGTTTCAGGTTGTGATCTAAGGGCTATCAACGTAGAGGTGGATCCGGTAAGTATGTTATAGCAATCACCGTTA
Source organism: Acidobacteriota bacterium (assembly GCA_023415725.1). GTDB lineage: Bacteria > Acidobacteriota > Blastocatellia > Pyrinomonadales > Pyrinomonadaceae > OLB17. The sequence continues at coordinate 60 of JAEZJR010000029.1, read as the reverse complement.
TAATGATGCTCAGATACGCTAAAAGGGCCGTTCCCTTGCAAGCGAACGGCCCTTCCTTTA
>JAEZJR010000028.1 GCA_023415725.1 Acidobacteriota bacterium | reverse complement strand
CGCCGAGTGCCTATTGATAAAACCGACCACTGTCCTCAACATCCCTGCCCCAATTTTATCGTGCGAATCTGCTTAAAGGCGGCACGCAGCCTTTAGCATAGCCACGCCCTTCAGGGCGTGGTCGCGACCGCTAAAATCCCAACAGGGCGTTTCAACGCCCTTCATTGAACGAACTAAAAAGCCCGTTAAAACGGGCTGAGTGATTTCGAAAACCCTTCCACGCCCTAAAGGGCGTGGCTATGCGAGGCCGAATAACTTCGGCAAATTAGCTTGTTTTAGCCTTCCGCCTCCGCTTTAGCGAGACGTTGACGACCTTTCGCAGGTCGAGGTGGAGGATGGCGTCGGGGCCGATCTCGGGATCGAGGAAGCGAAGGGTTGAGTCGATATAGATGCTGAAATGGCGGCAGAATGGGGCGGCGTTGACGCGGCGGGTGGTGGCGTCCTTCTTCTGAACGGGGAACGCCTCGGCGACGCGGGGATCGCACGGGGCCAGGGCGATACGGTCGTGCTCGCGGCTGTACGCGAGCCGCACGGCGGCGGGTTCGCCCATCAACCGGTAGCAGTTCGCGTTGAGCACGATCACGTTCTGGCTGTTGATGGTGACGTGAATGATGTCGCGGGCGGGTTTTGTTCCACCGCCGAGAAAAACTTCGTAGCTTCTGTCCATAACCCCCTTCGTTCCGCGCTATCGAACGCGTGTATCAGTGATAGCACGGCGTTGCACAGACAGTCAAGAAGTTTTTCGCCCCGATCCGGCGCGTCTCACTTTTACGGAACTCGGTCCCAAATGCGTCTCAACTCGTCTCAAAAGCGTCTCAGTTTTGCCCATTTTGGTCTCAGATTTGGCCATTTTCGTCTCACTTTGTATGGAGCGGATCGGATCATCTAAGGGCTGCTAGTTCATCCGGTCGATCTCACCGATCCGGCTCAGATACGTCAACTTAACGATGCGAAAAGGGCGTCACCTGCTGAGGTGACGCCCTTTAAGATCTCAATTACGACGTCGATCAGAACTTCATATCCTTCTTCGCTTCTTTCGCGGTGGCGGGTTTGGCAAAAAGGGAATCGGGGATCTGGCGGTTGAATTCCACGGTTTCGTAATTGATGCGGGAGGTCGGCTTGCCGTTGGTGAAGCGGTCGATGATGTAAGGGGTGCGTATACCGTTCACCTCGACGAATTGGGCGTAGCGGTCCTCTTCGGTGACCTCCTCGCCATCGGCGTTGGTGGTCTTGTAGATGGCTTTTTGCGGGGTCCCGTCATCGGCGAACTCGAATTCCACGGTGAGCCCGTCCTCGTAAGCTAGTTTCACCACATCGTTTCGTTTACCGAGCGAAGCCGGCCGCCGGCCCATGTACGTCAGCTCAGCGCCGCCTCGCCAACCGCCGCGCAGCAGGTTGTCGAGCGAGGTGCGGATGCCGCGTTTGAAATTTGCGACCTGTATATCGGTTTGGTCCCGCACGATATCCTGCTCGCCGTCGAAGACCCATCCGGTCGAGCCCGTGTTCGTCTGCGTGAGCTTGACCCCGTAGTTCTTGAATTCGGTCCGCTCCTTGTCCGGGAACACGATCACGTCAACGAACGTCTGCGAGGCCACCGTAACGCCCTCGCGCATCGTGCTGAACCGCCCGCGCCCGATCTGCGACTTTACGTTCAGATACTTCTCCCCGCCGAGTTTCTCGACGGCCCGCTTGACGACCGCATCGGCATCCTGCGCGTACGTCGCGGACGCAAGCGAAAACAGAACGATAGCGAGGGGAAACAAGGCGGATCGGATCTTGAGCATAAGAAAAAGGGCTTCGAGTGGATTTTAGCACTCGAAGCCTTTGATGCCGAAGTTTTGCTTTTAGTTTAGTTCAGGTTAAACGTGTCGTTCGCCTTCACGACGACCTCGCCATCCTCCGCGTCCACGAGGAACCGGATGGCCGATTTCCACAGGTTGGTGATCGGCAGCTTCACCTTCTGGTCGATGTGGCGCTTCAGGAAGCGTGCACCGTAAGCGGGACTGTAGCCCTTCTCGGTGAGTACGTCCACGGCCGCCTCAGTGATCTCCACGAATTTGCCCTGACGCTCCATGCTGCGCTTCACCTTGCCGAGGTAGAGCCGTGCGATCTCCCGCACCTCGTCCATCGTCAGCGGCGAGAACACGACGATCTCGTCAATGCGGTTCCGGAACTCAGGCGTGAACCTCTGCTCCGCCGCCTTCATCACGTCGCCCTTGATCGCCATTACGTCCCCGAGCGACTTCATTCCGAAGCCCAATGGCTTCTCATACTTTTTAAAGTTATCGCTTCCGAGGTTCGAGGTCATGATCACGATCGCGTCGGAAAGATATACCTTCTTTCCGCGGCCGTCCGTGATCCAGCCCTCGTCGAACGCCTGAAGGAAGATGTTCATCAGGGACGGATTCGCCTTTTCGACCTCATCGAGCAGGAGGACCGTGTACGGGTTATCTCTGAGCTGCTCGGTGAGAATGCCTCCGCGCTCGCTCCCGACGATGCCTCTCGGCATACCGATGAGCTTCTCGATCCCCACCGTTCCGTCTCCGTACTCGGACATGTCGATACGGATCATCTTGTTCTCGTCGCCGAACATGAACTCCGCTACGGCCTTTGCGAGCTCTGTCTTACCGACGCCCGTGGGGCCGAGGAAGAGCAGCACGCCGTCCGGGGCGTAGTGGTTGTCCTTGAGCGGACCCTTGTTCAGGCGGAGGCGTTCGGCAACGGCACGAACCGCATCCTTCTGCCCGATCACGCGTTGGCCGAGGTCGATTTCCATCTGCGAGAACCGGTCGGCGGTGTCGCGGTAGATCATGTCCTTCGGGATGCGTGATTCCTGCGAGATCACGTCGATGATGTGCTCCGGCTTCACGACGAGCGATGTGGGCTCGTTGATCTCCACCTTCACGCTGGCCGTGTCGAGCCAGCCGATCGCCTTGTCGGGAAGGTGGAGGTTACGGATGTATTTCGGCGACATCTCGAGGGCCGTGTTGATCGCCTCTTCCGAGATCGTGACGGAGTAGTTCTTCTCGAGCCGCGGCTTGAGCCCCATAAGGATCTGGCGGGTCTCGTCGATGGTCGGCTCCTCGACCTTCACCAGCCGGAATCGGCGGGCGAGGGCCTCGTCCTCACCGATGTACTCCTTGTACTCGGTCATCGTAGTCGCCCCGATGATCCGCAGTTCGCCGCGGGCGAGCGCGGATTTGAACATGTTCCCTGCGTCGCTCGAGGTGCCCATCGCAGCACCGGCACCGATGATCGTGTGGGCCTCGTCGATGAAGAGGATGATGTTGTCCTTCTCCTTCACCTCGTCGATGATCCCCTTGATCCGCTCCTCGAACATACCGCGAAGCATCGTGCCCGCGACCAGTCCGCCCATTTGCAGCTGCACGATGTGCGAATCGCGAAGCCGCGCCGGAACCTTCTCCGGCTCAAGCTCGATAAGCCGCGCCAGACCTTCAACGACCGCCGTCTTTCCGACGCCCGGTTCGCCCACCAGCATCGGCGAGTTCGATCGCTCCTTGTGCGAGAGGATCTCGATCATCTGCATGATCTCCCGCTCCCGCCCGATCGTCGGCGGGATCTTATCCTGCCGCGCGAGCTTATTCATTGAAACCCCAAAATGCCGAAGAAAACTGGGCAGTTCGTATTTCTGTCTCGTGCGCTCCTCTTCCTTCTCGCGTTTGCGGATGCGTGTGCGTGCGGTCTGGGCGACCTCCTCCGCGGGGACGCCAAGATTCTGCAAAACGTCGTTGAGCACGCTTCGCTCGTCGTTAGATAGAACGTAAAATATATCGCTGCCGTCGATCACGCGGCGCCCCTGCGAGCGGGCGCGGTCCATGGCGCGTTTGAAGAGTTCAGTGGTCTCCGGTGCGATTCGGAACCCCTTGCCGGTGTGCTGCCGGCCGTTCTCCATTCGCTTCTCGATCAGCAGTTTGACCGATCGAGGGTCCACCGCGAGATCGCGCATCGTGGATGTGAATAGATCGTCCTCTTCGCGTGCAACGGCGTGGAGGATGTGTTCGATGGAAACGTAATTCTGGTCCCGCTTTTTCGATTCTTCGAGTGCAGATTCCAAAACCCGCCTGCCGCTGTCGCTGAATTTGTCCTTGTATGCGTCGATGTCTGCCATAGGTCGTTGGTGGAGCCCGGAGATTAGATGCCGAGGGGCAGGCATATTATGCCAAGCTCTATTGTACCATTTCGCCTGTCGCGGCCTTCAAGATTTAAACCCTGCGACGGCGCCCCTTCCCTTTGTTCGCTCTTCGGTCAAAAAAGCCCGGGAATCGGTCCCGGGCAATCATTGCCTCTAAATCAGTATTCTGCTGTTTGCCAAACTACATTATTCGCCTGCCGATTGGGCCCGGCCGCGGCCCACCTGCACCCGAGCGGGTCTTAACAGTTGGTCGCCGAATCTGTAGCCTCGCTGATATTCGGACGTCACTTTTCCATCCTTCTCGGCTTCGACCTCTGCCATGTCGATCGCTTCGTGGACTTCAGGGTTGAAATCCGACCCTATGCCCGGCACCGGTTCGACACCGACGCTCAGTAGAGCCTGCTCGAACGAGCGAGCAGTTCCGACGACGCCATCCCGGAGATGCTCGACCGAGGGATCCGTTTCGCTGGCCGAGATCGCCAGATTGAGGTTATCAAGTACGGGCAGCAGAGTCTTCAGGAAGTCGAATTGCGATTGCTTTGCCCTGTCTTCGAGTGTTTTCTTGAGCCGGGCACGCATGTCGGCGGTCTCCTTTTCAAGATTCGCCTTCGCCTCTTCGAACTTCGCCTGAACGCCGACCAGTTTCGATTCCGCGGCCTCGCGGCGCGTTGTCTCTTCCTTCAGCCTCGCCTCAAGTTCAAGCTCGCGGGGAGTGATTTGCGGTTCCTTCGGTTCCGTTTCAGGCCCGCCGCCCATGCGTTCGCCTTCGTGGCTGAAGCGCCGTTTGTCATTCACAGGTATCTTCACTTCTTCGTCACCTAATATTTCGTCGATCAGTTCGTCAGTTTCGTTCAT
>JAEZJR010000018.1 GCA_023415725.1 Acidobacteriota bacterium | reverse complement strand
GAGGCGGAGCGGGCCCGCTCCGCCTCTGAACAATCGGAGCCCCACTCGGGGTCGGAGAAAGTGCTCCTGGTCGAGGATGAGGCTTCGGTGCGCGGGCTCGCCAAAGAGATCCTGGAAGCATGCGGTTACGAGGTGTTCGAGGCTTCTAACGGGCGCGAAGCCATCGACCGGTTCGAAAGGGAATGCTCCGAGATCGACCTGCTGATCACCGACATCGTGATGCCCGGGATGAGCGGCCGCGAGCTTTCGGAGAAGGTTGCGAGCCGGTGTCCGCATATAAAAGTGCTCTTTACTTCGGGCTACACGGACGACGCGATCATCCGCCACGGTATCGTCGATCAGGGCAAGAATTTCCTTCAAAAGCCTTTCACGTTCGACGGGCTCGCACAAAAGGTGCGCGCGGTGCTGGATGAATCCGGGAAGCCGGTCCGCGTGAACGGTTCGAAGGGTATGGCCTCTAAGAATTAGTTCGCGAGCAGGGCATGTCATTACGGGATCGTTGGGAGTACTCCCAACGATCCCTTTCAATTTCCATCCAGGCTTCGCACCCAGGCCCAAAAAGAATCCTCATACACAAGCCAACCCAATGGGCCGGGCGGATTTGAAGCCGTCTCGAACCGGCCGTCCTCGCACATGTTGATCAAAGTGCGGCGCGAGGGGGCCGGAACTATGATCCTGTGTTTCTCGATCAGCCTCTGAACAGCCGTTAATTTCAGTTTCGTTCTCACTTTTATATCGTTACTTTGTTGCATAGCTAGTTTCCTTCCTGTTTCTCAACTTACTTAGATTTCTTGGTTTTTGGAGCCCTTCGCAGATCGCAGTACTTTTCTGGGAAAATTCGCCCTTCTCACGAATAAGACAGCATTTGCTGAAAACCGACATCGAACAATCCCTGATCATTTCGTAGTCTGAATGTGGCCGGGCGGTGCGTAAGCGGCGGCAACAAATCAGACGAATGGGCGTCGCCCTGCATCGTCCGACCGTTCTACATTATCAAATGACAGTGCTACTGTCAAGGAATTGTTTCACAGATGGGACAGACCAATTTCACGGAGAAAGATATCGCGAAGGCGGAGGCGATCGTGCGGATCTTCGAGACCGGAAAGCCGCTGGGCGATCCGTCCGCGGTCGCGGTATTGAACGACGGGGCGGGTGTTTCGTACGGCGTGAGCCAATTCACTCACCGGTCGGGATCGCTGCTGCAGGTGGTTGAAGCCTATCTCGGGCTGGGCGGTGAGATCGGCCGGGAGGTGATCGAGGACCGGCTGCCTTTACTTCGAAATCGTTCAAAGGCCGCGATCGAAAAGCTTGCCGGGGACGATCGATTCAAGAAGGCATTGCGTGCCGCCGGCGTTACCCGAGAAATGCGCGAGGCACAGCGGGCCGTCTCTTACGAGCGGTACATGCAGCCGGCAGTCGCGGAGTGCGGTGCTTTTGGCTTCGAACTTCCTCTGTCGCTCGCCGTCGTTCACGACTCGATGGTGCATGGCTCGTGGGAGCGGCTCGCGAACAACATCGGGCCGGTCGGAGAGGAGCGATCGTGGATCAAGCGTTACCTCGAAGACCGCGACGACTGGCTCCGATCGGTCACGCGGCTGAAGGCGACGGCTTACCGCACGAGGTTTTTCCTCACGCAGATCAAACGCGGCAATTGGGAGTTGAAGCTCCCGGTGAACGTGAACGGCTTCGCCCTCACGGAGGAGATTTTCAAGAGCCCCGAGGCACCCGTGCCTCAAACAACCGCAGCGGACCCACCTACTTCCCTGCCAGAACCCCACCGGACCGGCCGCGACGGCGACAAAACCGTCGCGGCTCCCGCCGAAACCCTCGACGCGATCGAAGCGAGAGTGAATGCGGTGGCAGCAAGAGTGGATCAGGCTGAGCGGATAGTGGTGACCACGGCGACGCGAACGGACAAAGCGAAATCGCTATGGACGACCGTTGCCGGCACGACGTGGCAGATGCTGTGGGCGATGGGCGGATTTCTGGCAGGCGTGCCGCGTGAGGTGTGGCTGATCGTCGCGTTGATCGCGGGGGCGTTGATGTTGCTGTTCCTATACAGGCAAATCGTGCTGGGGCAGATTCGCGAAAGCTCGGAGTTCCAGCTCTAGCTGGCTTGTGTCGCCCAGAGACGTTTCGCAGCAACATCGGGCCACCTAAAGGTGGAACTCTGAACTTTGGAGGTTGAGATGAGCGATTACAAGAACATTTTGTTGGCGTGGGTGAGTACGGCGAGTTCGGTGTTAGCGGCGGTGGAGATGAAGACGGTGACGACGATCATCTCGGCGGTGGTGTTGCCGGTGATCTTCTTCACGATCGGGAAAACCGTGGACGTAGCGGTGCAGGTTTATTTCAAGAGGAAAGAGCTTGGCCGTAAACGAGGTGAGTAGTCATTGGTCTTTGGTTTTTTGTCTTTCGTTCCGTGTGCTTCCGTGACGTCTGTGGTTCCTCTTTTCTTTCTGTGTGTTTCGGTTTTATTCCTCTTGTTCTGTGGTCAGGAAAGGTGACCACAGAACAAGAGGAACTGAACGGAAGATGAACGAAGCCGAACCACGGAACACACGGAATGCACGGAAGAAGAAGACACGGAAATAAGATGAGGTGGCTTTATGGAATTGAGGGTGAAAGTGGTAGCGGGCATTTGTTTGGCGGTGTTTGTGGCGGTCGTGCTCGTGTGGGTGGTTTCCGAAGTGAAGCTGCGGCGGATGACGAGGGCCGTTGACGCAGCGAAGCAGCAGGCGAGGGTGAGCGAGGCGGCAGCTGCGACTGCTGAGAGTGCGGCGGGAGAATACCGGAAGAAGATCGAGTATCTCGAGAGCGAGTTGGCGGCGATCGGGCAGATCGCGAGGAGGCAGGATGAGGAATTGGGGAAGATCGGCGGTGATGTTAGTTCTGCTCGCCGCGATGTGGAGCGGGCACGAAGCATCAGGGCAATCGACGCGACCGCGGACGAGCTCTGCTCCAAGCTCGCAGAGCTCGGGCACGGGTGTCGGTAGCCCGACCGTGAGGGAGGGCCCACGTTCGCAACAGGACGATGCGATCGTTGACCGAGAGAATGCAGCACCCAAGCCTCAGGCAAGAGCCCTTACTAACGTGCGGGCTACTGACACGATGGCCGCGTGTGCAGCCGCAGTGAAAGAGCTGTCGGCGACGCGGCGGTTGGTTGATGTGTTGGAGCGGGAGAACGGGCTGTTGAAGGAGCGGCTCGATACTGAGAAGCGAGCGAATTCCCTGCTCTCAGATCTCAGCGAGTCGCGGCGGGCCGAGAACGAGGCCCTGCGAAGTGCTCTCGCTGCGAAGGACGAGGCGATCTTTGCGAAAGACGCGGTTATCGCGAGTCAGGAGAAGCTGATAACTGCTTTGCAGAAGCAAAAGTCGTCGCCGTGGAAACGGATCGGCGACGTGCTGATCGGCGTGGCGGCGGGGGCGATCTTCAGATAAGAGATTTGCCCGCGAAAGTTCGCGAATGGGCACGAAAAGGAACTTTCAGAATTCTTTCGCGGTCTTTCGTGTATTTCGCGGGCCAAAAATGACTAATGAAAAATCTTGAACAAGCAATAGAGAAATTACGGATGCAGGCGGGGCGGTATCGGCGGGCCCGGAGGTACTATGCGGGGCTGCATGACCTGAGCTTCGCGACGGAAAAGTTCGCGAACACTTTCGGTGAGATGTTTCGCGAGTTTGCGTTGAACCTTTGCCCGGCGGTGGTCGACGCGACGCGGGACAAGTTGAAGATCAAGGGCTTTGGAATTCAGGGTATGGGTAAGAGTTACGCGTTTACGCGTGAGAGCTCCGGCGCCGAAGCTTCTCGTTTAGAGCGGAGCCGCTCAAATCCTGGCGGGCTCACGCCTGAAGGCGTAACTCTTGCGCTCGACCGCATCTGGACCGCGAATAAGATGGCGATTCGTGCGGGCGAGGTGCACAAGGAGGCTTTGCGGTGCGGGGACGCTTACGTGATCGTGTGGCCGGGGTCGAAGGGAGAGGTGCAGATCTTTCCGAATTCGGCCGACACGATGACGGTGCATTACGACGAGGAGATGCCGGGGCGGATCGTGTGGGCGGCGAAGCACTGGCGAGCGGCCGACGGGCGGACGCGGCTCAATCTTTACTTCGCCGATCGGATCGAGAAGTACATCTCGAAGGATAAAGGCGAGGGCGTATTGCCGGATGCGAAGAGCTTTGTGCCGTTTGGGGGCGTGAGGCGCAAATCGCAAGCAGCTGAAGTACAGCAGCCTTCATTATTCGAAAGTGGCTCCTCGGCTGAAACTTACCCACCCGTTACCACGGGTGGTTCTGACTCGGTCGTAGAGAATCCGTACGGGGTCGTGCCGGTGTTTCATTTTGCGAACAACGCGGACATTGGGGAGTTCGGGCGGTCGGAGCTTGAGGCGGCGATGCCGGTGCAGGACGGGTTGAACAAATCGGTGCTGGACATGCTGGTGGCGATGGAGGTGTCGGCCTTTCGGCAGCGGTGGGCCGCGGGGATCGAGGTCAAGTACGACCAGGAGACCGGCAAGGAGGTTCCGCCGTTTCGCTCGGGTGTGGATACCCTCTGGACCTCGGAGAATCCGGACGCGAAGTTCGGCGATTTCTCGGCGACGGAGCTCGAGCAGTTTCTCAAAGTGAAGGACGGATTCCGCATCGACATCGCCTCGGTCACCGGCACGCCGCTCTATTACCTGATGCCGCACGTCCGCGCGATACCCAGCGGCGAAAGCCTGCGAAAGGCCGAAACCCGATTCCTCGCGAAAGTGCGTGACCGGCAGGAGCAGTTCGGAGCCGTCTGGGCGGAAGCGATGTCGTTTGCACTAAAGATCGCCGGCCGCCCAGATGTTTCCCTCGTAACCCACTGGGAAGACCCGGCCCCTACGAGCGAACGCGAGTTCCTCGAGAACCTTCGGCTGAAGAAGGAACTTGGGATCTCTACCCAGCAAGCGTTGAGAGAAGCGGGCTACGGGGACGAAGAGGCAGAGAAAATGACGAATGTAAATAGATGACAGGAGGTTTATGGAGGAACCAGCAACAGAAAACAACGAAACGACAGTGAGTGAAACGGTTCCCGCCGAGGTCGAGAGGCTTGCGGCGGAGAATGAGGGATTGAGGAACGAGATTCGTATGCGTGGAGCCGTATATGAGATCGAATCGAGGCTCGCGGCCGCCGGGGCAAGGTCGCCCGGGCTGTTGGCAAAGGAGGCCGCGCAGGGGTTCCAGTTCGGAGAGGACGGGAGTTTGATGAATCCCGAGGCCCTGATCGAGAACTTACGAAGCTCCTACCCGGAACAGTTCGGGCGTGACGTTACGGCCGGGTCGATCGACGCCGGTGCGGGGCGAAACGCTGCACCACCGCTCACGAAAGACGCATTGGCAAGAATGTCTCCTGAGGACATTCGGCGGCTCGATTGGGACGAAGTGAAAGCCGCGCTCTCCGCAAGATGACCCACCGTCCGCAAGGAAGCGGACAACCTTAAACGTGGGCATTTCGCCCGCGGATCCACGAGAAAACAAAAGGATCGCGTCGCATTAGCGACGCCCACGAGGCGGCGGGCCAAACGTCGTGACAGGAGACGTGTGTCCGCTATTGACTGCCGCTGAATGCGGCCGGAAAGAAGAAAAAGACTATGGCATTGACCTTTATACCTACAGTTTGGGCGGCAAGGCTGCTCACGGCATTGGAGAAGTCGCTCGTATACGGGCAAACGAATGTGTGCAATCGTCTTTACGAAGGCGAGATCCGCGCGGCGGGAAACACGGTGAAGATCGCGTCGATCAGCGACGTGACCGTGGACAATTATGTTAAGGACACCGACATCGGCTCACCGGAATCGCTGACGGACGAGACGCAGACGATGTCGATCGACCAGCAGAAGTACTTTAACTTCTACGTCGACAGCATCGACCGGGCCCAGCAGAACGTGAATGTGCTCGACGAGGCGATGCGCCGGTCGGCGTGGAAGCTCCGCGACCTGGCGGACGGTTATCTCGCAGGGTTGATGGCCACGGCCGTGCCCGCGGGCAACACGATCGGCGACAACACGACGCCGGAGGTACCGACCAAGGCGGACGCCTACGAATATCTCGTCGACCTCGGCGTAAAACTGGACGAAGCGAACGCACCGATAGACGGGCGGTTCTGCATCGTGCCGGCGTGGTTCCACGGCCTGCTGCTCAAGGACGACCGGTTCATCAAGGCGGGCACGTTACGCTCTGACCGGGCCCTTGCGAACGGGGCCGTCGGCGAAGCGGCCGGGTTCTCGATACTGAAATCGAACAACGTCCCGCACTCCGGCGGGGAGAAATACAAGATCCTCGCCGGGCACGCCTCCGCCACGAGTTACGCCGAGCAGATACTCGACCTGCACACTTACAAGCCTGAGAAGCGCTTCGGCGACGCGGTGAAAGGGCTGCACGTTTACGGAGCAAAGGTGGTGAGGCCGGAGGCCTTAGCGTGCCTGGTGGCGAATAAAGAATAGAACTCGGCG
>JAEZJR010000157.1 GCA_023415725.1 Acidobacteriota bacterium | reverse complement strand
ATGTTCATCACGTCCTCGAACGTCAGCGGCTCGAAGTACAGGCGGTCCGAGGTGTCGTAGTCGGTCGAAACGGTCTCCGGGTTGCAGTTCACCATGATCGTCTCGAAATCCGCATCGCGCAGCGCGAAACTAGCGTGGCAGCAGCAGTAATCGAACTCGATCCCTTGCCCGATCCTGTTCGGCCCCGAACCCAGGATCATGATCTTCCGGCGTTCCGTCGGGTCGGCCTCATTCTCCTGCTCATAGGTCGAGTACATATACGGCGTGAACGATTCGAACTCCGCCCCGCATGTATCGACCCGCTTGTAAACCGGGGCGATCTCCATTTCTTTCCGGTGCTCGCGAACCTCCAACTCCGTCGAACCGGTTAGGAACGATAGCCTGCGGTCCGACAGCCCGAACTCTTTAGCCGTCCTTAGTTCCTCTTCGGAATATTCCGTGAGCGGCTTAGCGTCGAGCGTTTCCTGGAACTCCATCACCTGCGAAAGCTGGTCGAGGAACCATGGATCGATCTTCGTGAGCCGATGGACCTCCTCGATCGAGTATCCGTTCTGCAGTGCATATGTGATGTACGAGAACCGCTGCGAATTCGGCCTAGCAAGTTTCCTCTGCAGCTCTTCGTCCGGCACTTCGACCAGCCGCAGCGGTTTCACTGCTTCCAGCGAACGTAGTCCCTTGAATAGCGATTCCTTGAAAGTCCGCCCGATCGCCATCACCTCGCCGACGCTCTTCATTTGCGTACCCAGAACGTCCTCGACTCCCGGGAACTTCTCGAATGCCCATTTCGGGATCTTCGTCACTACGTAATCGATCGTCGGCTCAAACGAGGCCGGCGTCTTCTTAGTGATGTCGTTCGGGATCTCGTCGAGCGTGTAACCTACTGCCAGTTTCGCGGCGATCTTCGCTATCGGGAATCCCGTAGCCTTTGACGCCAGTGCCGACGAACGCGACACACGCGGGTTCATCTCGATGATCCGCACCGCCCCGTCGACCGGGTTCACCGCGAACTGGATGTTCGACCCGCCCGTCTCCACGCCGACCTTGCGAATGCATTTGATCGACATGTCGCGCAGGTTTTGGTATTCGACGTCCGTCAGCGTCTGTGCCGGAGCCACAGTGATCGAATCGCCGGTATGCACGCCCATCGGGTCGAAGTTCTCGATCGAGCAGATGATCACGACGTTGTCGTTAAGGTCGCGCATCACCTCTAGCTCGTATTCCTTCCACCCAAGGATCGATTCCTCCACCAGGATCTGCGAAACCGGCGATGCCGCCAACCCGTTCTTCGCGATCTCTTCGAATTCCTCCGGGTTATACGCCGTACCGCCCCCCGTTCCGCCGAGCGTGAACGCCGGCCGAATGATCGCGGGGTACCCCGTCTCTTCGACTATTTTCTGGGCTTCTTCCCAAGTATGCGCGAAACCGCCCTTAGCCGAGGGAATCCCCACCTCATCCATCGCCTTTTTGAAAAGCTCGCGGTCCTCACCGACCTTGATCGCGTCGATGTTCGCTCCGATCAGCTTTACGCCATATTTCTCGAGAACGCCCGTCTCGAAAAGCTCGACAGAAAGGTTCAGCCCCGTCTGCCCGCCGACCGTCGGCAGCAGAGCATCCGGCCGCTCTTTTTCGATGATCGCCGTTGCGGCTTCTAGTGTGAGCGGCTCCACATAGGTGCGGTCCGCTATCTCCGGGTCGGTCATGATGGTCGCCGGATTGGAGTTCACCAGCACCACCTCGTAACCTTCCTGCTTTAAAGCTCGACAGGCTTGCGTTCCGGAATAATCGAACTCGCAAGCCTGGCCTATGACAATTGGACCTGAACCGATGATCAGTATTTTCTTAATATCAGTGCGTTTCGGCATCGTTTATGGAACCCGGGCAAATCCATAGTATACCTAAACGCCTCGCGCCTTCGAAATCGCAATTTCACTCCGCTATGAAAGGATAAACAGCCGCGGCATTACCGTCCTTCGGGGTGAGGGTGATTGCCACATGGCCGGTCTTGAAGATCTCCCTCGGCAGCAGCAGCCTCACCTCGCTCGCGCCTTCTGCTTGATACGAATGCAGGCCGCTCATCTTGAAGGCCTCTTGGCCGTCAAGTGAGACTGCCGCATCATATCCGCTCTGGTCGGCAGGGCCGACCGGCATCCTGAACAGAAAACTCGTTCCCGGCCCGTCTTTCTTGAATCTTGGCTCGCGTGCGGGTTGGATCTCCGATTCGCGCACCAGCACCATCGACGGGTACTGGCTGAGATCGCTCAGGTCCCCACCGTTCAGCTCCACATATTTCTGCTCCAGCGGCGGCAGAGGCGGATCGACGGAGAACATCGTCCACGAAAGCAGCCCGAGAAAACCGAGCACCACCACGACCGCCGCGGCGGCCAGCGGTCTGTATTGCGAAAGCCCATCGTTAATGACCGGCATCTCGCCGGTCAGATAAGCTTGCGCTGGGCCGCTCGAATATCTCTTCAACAGGGCCAACTCGTGTACGAGGTCACGGTGTTCACCGCTCGAAAGGTAATGGCTCTCAAAAAGCTCCTTATCCTCGCTCGAAAGGGTGCCCTCGAGATATTCCTCGATTAGTTCGTTCTCCGCGGCCTCAATATCCTGCTCGAAATCGTGCTCGCTGATGCTCATGGCAAGATCCTGTCGTTCCGCCTCGCTAACGTCGCCAAGCAAAAATCGCCTTATCCTTTCGGTCTCGAGGGCCATCCACTTCAAGCCGCTCACTTCCTATTGCGGAAATGCGGCCAAATCTAACGCTTTTTTTTCTTTACGCAGTCGTCAACGCATTTGCGCAGGTTCCGCCGGAGGCGGAAAACCCGTGCATGCAGAGCCTCCTGCGTCACACCAAGAAACTCCGCCAACTGCCGCCGCATCTCGATCCTTTCCGCCTTCTCGCGACTGTAATACTTGATCACCAGTTCACGGTCATCGACCGATAGCCGCTGAAGGCACGCGTCCAGGCATTCGAATTCCGCTTCATTATCCAGGATCGCGTTCGGCGCCGCGGTCGAATCGACATCGCCCAACTCCAGCGGCACCGCGCCGCGGTCTGGGCGACGAAGGTATTCCAAGTAGATCTTTGACGCGAAGCCGAATACGAATGTCGTCGGGCGTATGTTTCTCGATGGGTCGTATGTTTCCGCCCTGCTCGCGACACGGTTTAGCGTCTCGTCGGCGAGTTGCTCGGCATGGTCGCAGCGTTTGCTGAGAAAGTACTGAACGAGCCGTCGCCTCACCGCTTCGTACAGCTTCCCAGCCTCTTCTCGGTTTTCGGAGAAAAGTCGCAGAAGTGCTTCGAACTGGTGCGATTGCAGGATGTTACGGTCCTTCATCTGTGGGTGACGGTTGCGATTTTGCGGATGCAGAATGGCATAAACCGCGCAATTAGACAAACCCGCCAACGCCCTATCCGACAAAGCGCCCAAAACTTTTTTTCAGATCTGGAAAAAAGTCCGTAAGGTTTCCGAACTTTTGGTCAATACACTATAGAAACGAGCTCCAGTCCTCATTTTCTCCTGAGGTTGACAAAAAAGGGACCGGCCAACGCTGCAGCGCTGATCGGTCCGGTCGTGGAGCAAACTACATGGTCGATGCTGCCATCGACGTTCGGGCCCGGAAGTGGAAATCCTACGCTTCTGGGCCTCTTTTTGTTAACGGAACGGGAACTTGATCCCCGGTATCTTCGGCACTTTGTTCTCGATCCTTCGCTTCGCGTCGTCCACCACCGCCTTCCCGCTGAAGAACGCGTTCAACTGGCTCGCGAGCGCCGGGTTGATCTTCTTGAGACGCTCCTGCACCTTCTTCGCTTCCTTCTTGTTCCCGGTCAGATGGTAAACCTCCCCGAGATTCAGCAGCCCGAACTGGTTGTTAGCATCGAGGGTCGAAACTCTCTGGAACTGAACGAGTGCGTTCGCCAGATCGTTAGCCCCCCGAAATGCGAGCCCAAGCTGGTTCAACGCGATGACCCAGTCGCTGTGCAGTTCGAGTGCCTTATTCAAAGATACCTTTGCTCCCTCGTGGTCGCCGAGCGAATTCTTCGTAGCCCCGAGGTTAAGGTGCGCCGCGTCGAACTGCGGGTCTTGTTCAACCGATTGCTCGAGGTACTGCTTGCCCAATTCGAGCTTCGCGGTCGAATCCTGGTCTTTGTTCTGCGACTTGTCCCAGCGGGCAGCATTGTAATACGCCCAGCCGGTATTGTTGTTGTCCACCGCGGTGGGGCTTAGCTCGCGTGCCGTGTTCGTACGAGCCACGGCCTTGTCCCACTCGTTTGTCTTGCCAAGGCAGTAACCCCATTCGCTGTAGAGGTCCGCGTTGTCCTTGTTCCCCGGCTCCGCCGCTTTATAGGCCGCGTTCGCTTCCTGGTAACGTTCGAGCTGCCGGTAAGTGCTTGCCAAATTCGCCTGCGCCTTGTAGTTCTCCGGCTCGATCGTCACGACCTTTTGGTAGGCTTCCAGCGCTTTGTTGTAGTCGCCCTTGTTGTAATAGATCACGCCCAGATCAAACCAAGCCGCCGCAAAATTCGCATCCGCCGCGGCCGCCGAGTTGTACGACGCGATCGCATTGTCCTCTTGTTTGAGCTTCGCGAACACGACGGCCTTCTGGTAATGGGCCTGGGCGTTATTTGGCTCCGTCCGGAGTATTTCATCGTACGCCGCGATCGCCTCCGCGTCCTTCCCCTGCTTCCACAAGATCGTCGCTCTCGCGAATTTCCCTTCGGAGCTGTCCAGCCCGGCCGCGTTCGCCTTGTTCAGGTAGTTCTCGCCCTCAGCGATCTTGCCCGCCTCGACATATGCGATCCCGAGCGGAAGGTAAAGCGAGGTGAACTCCGCATCGATCGCCAGAGCCTTCTCGAAGTTCGCGACCGCCTCGTCGTTTCGGCCATTCGCGTCATGTATCTCACCGAGCTTCGCGAACGCCACCGCATTCTTCGGGTCAAGCTTAGCGGCCTCCTCGAATAGAGGAATAGCCTCTTCGTTGCCGTTTTCGCCCGCGGTCTCGATACCTGTCGCCGTCAACGCTTCGCTGAGGCCTACTTTCGCCTCGGCGTTCTGCGGATTCGCTTTCAGCGATTCGCGGAAGCTAAGCGTCGCCGCGGCGATGTCACCCTCTTCCATCTGCTTCTCGCCTTTGGCAGCGAGCGTGTTCGAGAGCTTCATCTTCGCCCGTCGTTCACGCGCCCTTGCCGCCGCGATCGCACGGGCGCGTGCCTTCGCCGCGTCCGCACGTTTCTTTCTTGCCGCAGCGACCTGATTCCTGATCCTCTGCCTCCGTGCCGCAGCGCTGCCGCCTGCCGACCTAAACGAACTGGAACCTCCACGCTCCTGCGGCTCCTTTCGCGACTTACGAAAAACGAAAACGCTCGCGCCGCCGTTGAGGTCGCTTTCGGGCACCAGGTCGGTGAACGCCCGGGCTTCGACCGTCAGGCCGCTGAGCATCATCGACGAAAGTACCAGTAACGAGAGAGCTATATTCAGGGATCTGGATCTGGGGAAAAACATAAAAACCTCTTTGCAATGGGCCTGGGGGAAGAGATCGACCCTGGAAAAAACGGATTATACCGCAGCTTTGACGGCCGCGGGACTTGAATTTTGCCTAAGTGCGTTGACGTCCTACTCGTCAAAACCAACGAAGATCGGCTCGGGCTGAAGAGATATACCGAACCTCGCCTCGACCGATGATTGGATCTCGTCCTTCAGAAGGATGATCTCCATCGCGGTCGCCCCGCCCAGGTTAACGATCGCGAGGGAGTGATTCGCCGAAATACCCGCATGGCCAAGCCTGTAACCTTTCTGAAAACCAGACCGTTCTATCAGCCACGCCGCGGGGACCTTCACCCGGCCGTCACCGGCCGGAAAAGTCGGCACCGCATCGACCCCTGCCAGTTTCGCCAATTCGCCAGCGCCGTCCGCGTTGATGATCGGGTTCTTGAAGAACGAACCCGCGCTCCGCGAATTTGGGTCCGCTGGGTCGATAACCATCGACTTCCGCCGCCTTATTTCGAGCACTGCCTCGCGGGTTTCGGCAAGTGTGGGTGCACGCCCTGCGAAGTGCTCCTTCAGGTCCTTATAACTAATACGCGGAATCCTGCCGCGTTTCAGATCATAAGAAACCGAGGTCACGACATAACGCTCGCGATCGGTGGTGTTGAAGATGCTCGTCCTGTAGGCGAAACCGCACTCCTCATTCGACAATTCAATGAATTTCCCGCTCGTCCTGTCGAAACACCGCACCGACCGGATCGTCTCCGAAACCTCCTGCCCGTACGCCCCGACGTTCTGCACCGGTGTTCCACCGACGAACCCCGGGATCCCGCTCATGCATTCGAACCCCGCCAGATCTCTGCGTACGCACTCCGCCACCAACGCGTCCCAATCCTCGCCAGCTGCAACTGTCGCCCGCACGACGTCGTCGCCTACGTCTTCGAACGCAAGCCCCTTCAGGCAGACCTGCACGATAAGCCCCGCGAATCCCTCGTCCGAAACGACGATATTGCTACCGCCCCCAAGCACAAAAACCGGCAGCCGCTTATCTGCTGCAAACCCGAACGCCGCTTCGACTTCCTCTTCCGCCCCGGCCCGCACAAAATACGCCGCCGCACCGCCGACCCCAAGCGTCGTCATCGGCCCTATCGATACATCCCTTTGAACATTCAACATCCGCAATAACCTCAGACCGATCCGCTTCGATCAAGTCCTCTTTTCCGTGTATTTCCGTGCCTTCCGTGTACTCCGTGGTTCGAATTTTATCTTATTCATCTTCTTCCTCTTGTTCTTCTTATTCTGCGGTTAACTTCTTAAACCGCCGAAAAACCACAACAAAAGAAATCGATCCGAACAAATTTGCGTTCACAAAAAGATAGCGAGAGCCGGAGAAAACTCCAACTCTCGCTCCTAAACCGCTCAACTAAGATCTACGATCGACCCCGCAGACCACCGCTGGTGTCCACGTCCAACTGAGCAGCGAGTTTCCTAGCCGACTCGTCGGATTGCCCGAGCTTCTTCAGCGTGTCCCAGTTCTTCCTGGCTTCGCCGATGTTGCCGTTCTTGAAGTTGGCCATCGCGAGGTTGTAATACCCCTGGGCGAACTTGGCGTCCTTATCGGTGGCCTTCTTGAACTGGGCGATGGCGTCTTTGTAGTTTCCCTGCTTGTAGTAAGCCATGCCGAGTTCGTTGATCGCGAAAACCCACTTCGGCTCTTTATCGATCACCTTCTTCAGCACGTCGATCGCCGCGGGATACTCGCCGAGGTCTGTCAACGCCATCCCGAGGTTCAGCATCGGACCCGAAACGAAGTTCGAATTAGCCGAAGCTGCACGTTGAAGGCTTAACTTCGCCTTTTCGAGTTTCGGCCTCGCCGCCGCCTCGCGTCCGGCCTTGATGTCCGCGCGAGCTGCGTTGTAATAGGCCCACCCGAGGTTCGCAGCATCGACGCCGCTATCGCTGATCTTCTCCGCATTCTCCAGAGCCCTCACCGCGTCGTCCCAGCGGCACGGCTTCGCCTGCTTGATGTTGATCTCGCACTGCTTGGCGATCGAGAACGCCGCCTTGCTGTACATATCCGCCGCGTCTTCCTTGTCGAAGTTCGGCTGCCGCTGAATGAACAGTGCCGCGAGGTTGTAGTTCGATTCGGCCTTGTTGAAGTTCCCCGCCTGACGGTACGCGTCCCCGAGGTTGTTGTACGCCTCGTAGTTGTCGTTCTTCAGCCGCACTGCCTTTTCGTATGCTTCCGCGGCCTTAACGTAATCCCCCAGTTGGTACTGCTCCGAGCCGAGGTTGAGCCACGCTTCGAAGTAGTTGTCCCGAAGCTTGACGGCCTTATCGTACTCGACCACCGCTTCCGCATGCTTGCCCGTTCGGGCGAGCGTAGCGGCGAGGTAGTAGAACACCTCCGCGTTCGTCGCGTCCAGCGTCGAGGCCTTTCTCAAGTATTTCAATGCCTCTTCGTTATTGTTCTGGGTGTAACGCACAAGCCCTGCGTAAAAATTCGCCTGAGCGTCGTTCGGCCCCGCGGCCACCGCCTTGGTCAGGTATTCGTCCGCCTTCGCGATCTCGCCGGCCCGATAGTAAAGCGTCCCCAGCGGCGTGTAGATCTCTGAGAGTTCCTTATCGTTAGACAGTGCCTTCTCGTAATTGGCGGCCGCGTCAGCTTCCTGCTGCTTCGCGTTTTCGAGGTCCGCCGACGATTCCGACTGCTGGCTCATTTCCGTAAGCACTTCCGCAAGGCCGAAGTAAGCCGGAGCATTCTTCGGGTTGTACTTTAGTGCCTCGTCGAACATGTTCTTGGCCGCGGGAAAAAGATCCTGGACGAGCAGTTCGTTGCCCTTAAGTGCGAGAGCCTCGCTCAACCCGGTGGCGGCGATGGTATTCGCCGCATCCAA
Organism: Acidobacteriota bacterium; assembly: GCA_023415725.1. GTDB lineage: Bacteria > Acidobacteriota > Blastocatellia > Pyrinomonadales > Pyrinomonadaceae > OLB17. Next base: position 2,742 of record JAEZJR010000157.1, on the reverse strand, counting down.
CGTCAGAGCCTCGCGAAAATACTCCATCGCTTGGTTGTAATCGTCGCGATCGAGGAAGTACTCACCGACGCCTGCGAAAACCTTCGTCGCCTCTTCCTTCGGCATCCTGTTCGGCTGTTTTAGCCTTGGGTCGTTCGGATTCACCACCTCGGTCCTGACGCGGCGCGGATCTTTCTTGGCGAGCGTCACGTACTGCTTGCTCACCCGTTTCGCTACCTCCAGCCGCTGTGATTTCGTCGGCCTCGCTTTCGCCTTCGGTACGAACGTCCTTGGCCCGCTCGGGCGAAGCACGAAGATACCTGACCCGCCCGTAACATCACTGATCGGGATCAGCTGCGCCATCGACGCCAGCGGGCTAGCTAACATCACCCCCACCAACGCGGACGTGATGGCAAACTTTGATAATGGATGCTTCATTTTCATTATGACTTCCTCGCGTTAGGCCCCGGCCAACAGGAAAAGTACCCCGGCCGGGCAGACCTGATCGGAGAGTTGACGGGCCGCCTTCGACCGTTTTGCATTAACTGTTGTCCCCTTGGGTGAGTACGGCGCCCTAAGTGTTGCACTAGTGGCGAAAAATTTCAATGGTTTGGCCCACAGATCCTCCCCGCCAAAATGCACCTGCTGCGGCCCGTTTTGACGCATTGCTTGCAATGTGCCGCGATTGAGAGTTAAATTTGGTTGCTACCATCAATTTGAAAACCCGCGGCGGGACCGTTCGTCCGAGACGCACATCCGTCCCTACCGCCCGCGGAAGACGGAACTTTCCGAATCAAGGAGATCTTGCCGACCATGAAAGCTTTCACTACTGAACATCTCAGGAATTTGGCTGTCATTGGACACGGCGACGCGGGTAAAACCCAGCTCACCGCGTCGCTTGCTTATGTTGCCGGGGCTACTCCTCGCTGGGGGAAGGTCGACGAAGGCTCAACGCTCACCGACCACGACGACGATTCCGTCGCCCGGAAGATCTCGCTCAACAACAACTTCGCTCATCTCGAATATCAAGACGCAAAGATAAATATAATAGATACACCGGGTTACGCCGCATTTGTAAGCCACGCACGTCCGGCCCTCCGCGTTGCGGACTGCGCCCTCGTCGTCGTCGACGGCGTTCACGGGATCGAGGTCCAGACGGAAAAGACATGGCAGTACGCCAACGAATTCCTCCTCCCGCGCTTCATGGTGATCAACAAGATCGACAAGGAGCACGCCGACTTCGGCCACGCGCTCGAAACGGCCACTCAGAGCTTTGCCCGGTCGATCGTCCCTTTCACCCTGCCCATCGGTAAAGAGGGCGATTTTAAGGGAGTCGTCGACGTCGTCCACCAGAAAGCCTACGAATTCGACGAGAACGGCAAGGCGAAAGAGATCCCCCTGCCGGAAGCTGGCCGTGACGTCTTCGAACGCACCCGCGAGCGCCTCATCGAGATCGTCGCCGAATCGGACGATGCCCTGATGGAGAAGTACTTCAACGACGGCACGTTGCCCGAAGAGGAGATCTACCCGAATCTCGCCAAGGCGATCGCTAACTCCAAGCTTTGCCCCGTTTACGCCGTATCCTCGAACACCCTCGTCGGCCTTCAGATACTCCTCGACCACATTGTCGAGTTCGCCCCGAACCCGGCCACGCACGAAGCGGAATGGGGCTTCGCCACGAACGAGATGACCGGCGACCGCATCGCGCGGAAGTATTCCAACGACGAACCCTTCTCCGCCTACGTATTCCGAACGATCGCCGACCCCTTCGCGGGCCGCATCAACGTGATGAAGATCGTCAGCGGCAAGGTCGCCTCGGATGCCACCGTTTTCAATTCGACACGCGACACGATGGAACGCCTCGGCGCCCTCCATGTCATAAACGGCAAAAACCTCGAAAAAGTGAACGAGGCACAGACTGGGGACATAATCGCCGTCGTTAAATTGAGGGAAACCCAGACGGGCGATACGCTCTGCGACAAAGCCAAGCCGATCGTTTACCCGCCTGTCGAATACCCCGAAGCCGCGATCGCCTTCGCCATCGAGCCGAAATCGCGTGCCGACGAAGACAAGATCTCGGTCGCGCTCCACAAGATCCTCGAGGAGGACCCGTCGCTGCACTTCGACCGCGACCCGCAAACTAAAGAGTTCATCCTCTCCGGCTCCGGCCAGCTCCACATCGAGACCGTGGTCGATAAATTAAAGAACCGCTACCACGTCGAGGTGGCCCTCCATCCGCCGAAGGTACCGTATAAAGAGACGATCACCGCGACGGCTGAGGTTCAGGGCCGCCACAAGAAGCAATCGGGCGGACGCGGCCAGTTCGGCGATTGCAAGGTCGTTTTCGAACCGCTCGACCGGGGAACCGGTTTCGAATGGGTGGACAAGATCTTCGGCGGCTCCATTCCGCAGAACTTCCGCCCAGCGGTCGAAAAAGGCATCTTGGAGGCGGCGCAGACCGGATGGTTAGCGGGCTACCCGATGGTTGATTTCCGCGTGACGCTCGTCGACGGGAGCTATCACACGGTCGATTCCGACGAACATTCCTTCAAAGCCGCTGGCCGAAAAGCTTTCCGAAACGCGATGGAAAAGGTCAAACCGACCCTTCTCGAGCCGATAATGGACGTGGAAGTATTTGTCCCGCAAGAGGTTAGCGGCGATATCATGGGCGATCTTAATTCCCGCCGCGGCCGCGTCGGCGGAATGGAGACCCGTGGGAAACAACAGGTAATTAAGGCTAAGGTTCCGCTCTCGGAAATGTTA
>JAEZJR010000161.1 GCA_023415725.1 Acidobacteriota bacterium | reverse complement strand
GGCGTCCGCTAGTCGTTTTAGGGCCTCTGCTGCGACCTCGCGGTCGTCGAAATGGAACTTCTCGTTCCCAACGACCTGATAATTTTCATGCCCCTTGCCGGCGATTATCACTACATCGCCGGAGCGTGCTTCTCTTATAGCCTCTGTGATCGCTAACCGGCGGTCTGAAATGGGCCGGAATGGCTTTCCGGTTTCCTTCACACCTATCTCGATCTCTTCGATTATTTTAAGCGGGTCCTCGGTCCTGGGGTTGTCAGACGTGATTATCACGACGTCGCTGTGTTCGCCAGCGACGCGGCCCATCGGCTGGCGCTTGGTCTTGTCACGGTCGCCGCCGCAGCCGAATACGGTGATGATGCGGCCGTCGGTGAGTTGGCGAGCGGTGCGGAGCGTATTTAGAAGGGTATCGTCGGTATGGGCGTAATCGACAACAACCGCGAAATCGCCTTCGTGCGGAACGCGTTCGAAGCGGCCGGGCGCCCCCACGCAATTGGCGAGGCCGAGGACGATGGAGTCGAGGTCGTAGCCGATCTCCAGGGCCGCTGCCGTGGCGCAAAGCATGTTGTAAACGTGCGGACGGCCGACAAGCGGAGAGCCGATCTGACGATCGCCATGTCGGGTTTTGAGCGTGAAGGAAGTGCCCGATAGAAGTGACACCTCAATGTTTTCGGCTGCCAGATCACTGTCGCCGCCCGGGTTTTGTGAAAGAGTGACGACCCGCTGACCGTTAGCTTTTAATTCTTCTGCAAGTTTAACGCCCCATTCGTCGTCGATATTGACGATGCAGGAGCCGGGCTTTTCGCCCAGACGGCCGTCCAAGAGTTTCTTCTTTGCGTCGAAGTAGTTCTCCATCGTGCCGTGATAGTCGAGGTGGTCCTGTGTGAGGTTCGTGAAAATCGCAACGCGGAATCGCAGCCAATCGCAGCGGTGCAGGTCGATCGCCTGCGATGAAGCTTCCATTGCGGCAAATCCGCAGCCGGCGTCAACCGCATGGCGGAGAAATCGGTTCGTGTCGGATGCCTCGGGAGTCGTGCGGACCGCTTCTTCACTTTGATCGCCGATGCGGTATTCGACGGTGGTGAGCATCGCGGGTTTCACGCCGGCGGCCTCGGCGAGAGCGTAGCAAAGATAGGTCGTGGTTGTTTTGCCGTTCGTGCCCGTGACGCCTACCAGGTCGAGCTTATGAGACGGCTCATCGTTGATCAGCGAGGCCGCCTTGGCTAACGCTACGCGAGCGTCGCCCACCTTCAGCCATGTTCCCTCGAAGTCCGCCGGTGCATCGAACTCCGAGATAATGCCGACCGCCCCTCGGCGAATGACATCCGGAATGAAGCGGTGTCCGTCGACGGTCGCTCCCTTGATGGCTGCGAAAAGCGTTCCTTCACGGACCTGGCGGGAATCATGGGTCACGTCGGTGGCTTCGGCGGTGCCAGTTCCCGAGAGTTCGGCACTGATTGATTCGGAGATTTCTGAAATGATCATTTGAAAAGGGGCGAGGGCATCAGGCCCGTGGTCTGATCCCGACAGTTGGATCTGGACGGGCACACTCCCTACCGGTCGTGTTTCCGCCTGATTATACGATACAGAATAATTTTCGCTGAACATCGCCAAAAGGTTTTCGTACATCTCTTTATCTGGAGGATTAGCGGTGATGAAGTTGATCAAGTTTATCCTGGCGATATTGGGGATGATCTTCGGTGTGATGCTGTTCTTCTGGCTGTTCGGGCTCGTTTCGACGCTGCTTTGGTATGCGGTCATGTTCGGGTTGCTCGCGGCTGTCGGGTACGGAGGTTACAAGCTCTTCACCCGTGCGGAACAGAAGTACGTGACCGGCGGAACCGCGGGCGGGTATCTCGACGACCGGGATTACAGTCTTTCGTGGGAAGAATACGATCGCAAGTATCTGAAGAAGTAGAGCCTAGACATTCGCCGCCTTGTTCGGTAAATTTTCTTTGTGTAAGAGTTACGCGTTTACGCGTGAAAGCGGTGGCCGCGTTGCCGGGTTACGGTACCGGATCTTTTATCGACCGAAAACACGCCTAAAGGCGTAACTCTTACCGGCCGAGGTGGCGAAATTGGTAGACGCACTAGACTTAGGATCTAGCGTCGAAAGACGTGCAGGTTCGATTCCTGTCCTCGGCACCAAGTATTTGTTCGTTGATGGTGGTTCGTTGTTCGTCGCTGAAGGGCGGGGATGAGGAGCCACTTATTTATTTGATCGAGGTCTTTCCGGGAATCCACTAACAACGAGCGAATAACAACGAACCACCGACAACTTCCGATTCGACTTTTACCTACCTGTTCGTTATGCTTTTTTGAGTAAATGAACACCGAATTGAAAGAGATCTCGCCGACGCAGCGGGAGATCCATATACAAGTAGATCCGGAGATCCTGAAGGATGCTTACGGTAAGGTTTCGAAGCGTTACGCGGACAAGGCCAGCGTGCCGGGTTTCCGCAAGGGGTTCGCTCCGCTCGACGTGGTGCGGATGCGCTTCAAGGAAGAGATAAAGAACGAAGTGCTTCAGCTTGTTCTGCCGCAGCAGGTCAGTGCGGCGATCGAGGAGCACAACCTGCAGCCGCTTGCCGAACCGCACTTGCACGTCGACGACGTCGAAAATATCAAGGTCAACGGCTCCGAGCCCATCAAGCTGCATGTTCACGTCGAGGTGATGCCGGAGATCCCGACGCCTAAGTACGACGGGCTCGAACTGACGCGCAGGGTCAAGCCGGTTGAGGAAAGCGAGATCGAGGACCTGCTGGCGAACCGGCTGAACCAGGAAGCGGCGCTCATCCCGGTTGAAGGACGGGCTTCGGAGATCGGCGATACCGTTATTGCGGACCTGGAAGGAAAGTTCGACAACGATCCGGAAGGCGAGCCTATCACCGCTACCGACCTTGAAGTCGTGCTCGGCGATGAGGTGATCGAGAAATCGTTCACCGAAAATCTCGTCGGTGTGAACGTCGACGACGAGAAGGAATTCACTGTCTCGTATCCAGAGGATTTTTCTTCGCCCGCGCTTGCCGGCAAGACGGTCCATTACAAGGCCAAGATCAAGTCGATAGGGAAGTCGGAAGTTCCCGAGATGAACGACGAATGGGCGAAGAGCCTGGACGAAGGGTTCGAATCTCTTTCTGACCTTCGCAATAAGCTTCGTGCCGACCTAGAGACTTACGCGAAGGCGGACGCCGACGCGAGGCTTCGCAACAACGCGATCGCTAAGCTCATCGAGCAGAACCAGTTCGAGGTACCGAACGCCTTGATCGAGAATCAGGCGAGAAACCTTCTGAACAATTTCGCCCGTGACCTTCAGCAGCGTGGGGTCGACCTTAACCAGGTCGATAACAACTTTGTCGAGATGGCGTATAACCAGATGCGCACGCAGGCGGAACGCGATGTTCTCGGTGCTTTGATGCTCGACAAGATCGCGGAGATCGAAAAGATCGAGGTTTCGCAGGAGGAGATCGACGAGGAGATCTCCAAGCTCGCCGAGTATTATCGTGCCTCGCCCGAGGAAGTTCGCGAGTCGCTCGCGAAGCAGGGCGGCCCGGGAGCCATCGAAAACAATCTGAAGACCCGTAAATCCATCGAGGCCCTGGTCGAAAAGGCCAAGGTCACGGACGGGCCGTGGGTCGACGAATCGATCGCTAACGTCGAAGAAGGAGCGGAACCCGAGGCTGAGGCTGAGGCAAAGGAAGAAAAACCGAAAAAGGCCGCGAAGAAGGCGACCAAGAAAACCGCCGAGGCAAAGAGCGACGAGCCGAAGGAAACGAAAAAGAAAACGGCTAAGTCCAAATCGAACGAGTAGTTTCGGTTTATTCCGGTTTTTCGAATGGCGATGAGGAAACTCGGAAAACACGGGACAATTAAGTCGAGAAAAGTTCGGGGATACCTCGAATTTGCAATTTGAGAGCGGCGTTGTAAAATCAGCAATCGGTATTGACCGCATCGCTGCAACGCCGCTTTTTCATCCTAAGTTTTTCCAGTACGGACCAAGAGAGAGAATAATATGGCATTAGTCCCAATGGTGGTC
>JAEZJR010000113.1 GCA_023415725.1 Acidobacteriota bacterium | reverse complement strand
GTGTAAGAGTGGGAGGTAGTTTGGTTGATGAGGGTGTTGGGGAGCAGGATCGGATGGGCGTTCGTGGTGGGGCATTGGGCGTTGTGGGCGGCGGCGGTTTGGGAGCGGAACGGCGGGTTGTGGTGGCCGTTCCATGCGTATTACGAGCCGTGGCTGCTGCTCGGGCTGTTGCTGGTGGATGTGATCTGGGTGATCGTGCCGGGGGTGTTTTTGTCGGTGAACGATGCCGGATGGCTCTTCCTGACGACGGCCCTGATCGGGAGCGTACAGTGGTATTGGGTCGGGTACATGTTGGAGAAGAGGCGGTTGAGGTGAGGGTGGGCGTTCGGTTAGCCGAGGGGCACACTCCCTACCGGTCGTGTTTCCGCCTTTGTCGGATGCCGTCACGTTGAAGCCCGCTGAAGCGGGCTTTTGGTTTGTTGGGGGTGGACGGGACCGCGCCGTGGACGGCGTGGCTGTGCTGAGGAAGTGGTTATCTTGAGGAGGTCGGGTTCGGGCGATCTTGGGTTTTGATGTAGACTCGGCGGGAGTTTATGGAAGAGAAGGTGAAACGGCCGGTGACGGTTTGGATCGCGATGGGGTTGCTTGTGATCCTGGGGGTGTGGCTGGTCGTGCTTCCGCTCTTTGGCGAGGACGAGTCGGTGTTGGCTCGGGAAGAGGCGGCTGATGGGATCGCGGAGATCATAGTTTTGGCGGTCACGCCTGTTCTCAATGGCCTGGGGTGCCTGCTCTCGGTAGTCGGGATCGCGAAGGGGGCGAGGTGGGGAAGGATTTTAGCGAAGGCCTTCCTCGTCTCGGAGCTGGTTTTCGCCCCTATCGAAATATTCCTGTTCGACTCGGACTTTTATTCGGAAGATCCGCTACTTAGGTTAAGCACGGTGATCTGGTTTGCCGGACACATTTCGATGGCGATCGCCGCGATGGCCTTGCTTACGTTCGGGGATGCCGTCAATTCATATTTCGATCCTGCCACGACCGCTCAAGGCGATGGGAAATTACAGGAACCGCCTCCGCCGCCGGTGTTCGAGGGTTAGAGGTTGAGATCATCCGCCCGATGCCCTGAGGGGCACACTCCCTAACGGTCGTGTTTCCGCCTTTGTAGGAATGCCGTCGTTATCGGAGCCCGCTGAAGCGGGCTTTCGGGTTTGTTGGGGGTGATGGTTACCCCAGGTTCCGCTTTGCTGCACCTGGGGCTACTGATATGTCGCTGCTCCGCAGCTTAAGGCGGCGGGATGGCGGGGATGGAACTTTTTGGGGTGGGTGAGGCGGCGACCTGGGTAAACGCTTACGCGATCCGCCCCATACTTGGGCGTCACTGACGTTGCCCCGCTGCATACCAGGGGCGGGGGTGACAGGGAGAGGGGAGATAGCAGGGGTCAGGAGTCGAGGTCGCCGGCGGATTCGGGTTGGTAGAGGATGTCTTCGATCTTCAGGCGTCGAAGGCGGGCGGGGGCCTGGAATTCTACCTCGTCGCCGCGGCGGTAGCCGAGGACCGCGGTCGCGATGGGAGCGAGGATGGAGATCTTTCCTTCATCTGAATTCGCCTCGGTCGGGAAGACGATCGAGTAGACCATCTTTTCGTCGGTGTCGAGGTCGGTGAGCTCGACGCGGGAGCGCATCGTGACGACGTCCGGCGGGATCTGTTCCGACGGGACGACCTCGGCGTATTCGAGCTCTTCTTCGAGGCGGTTGATGTAGCCCTGGTTCGCGGTGTCATAGCCGTCGCGGACCTGCCTGATCAGGTGCCCGAGGCGCTCGTTGTCGGTCTTGGTGATGTAAATGGTGGAATGCTGAGTCATAACTCTTTCTCCTTCAAGGCGAGCGAACGAATGCGCCGCGGTCATTTTTTCAGATGAGAAAACGGCAAAACCGCCCCCTTTCGGGGAACGGGCTTGCTCCACAAAGCGGTCTTGCCTGTTGATCTGATCTAAGTTTAGCCGGTCAGGCCCGGGGCGGAGGAGAGTGTTTTCACCTGTAAGCGGCAGGTGTTTTTACCTGAAGCCGGCCGGGGTCGTTTTGTGCGACTGCACCACCTGCTGTACCGGCCCGCTTCGCGAGACGCCGGAGCGCTAGGCTCAGGATCTTCGCGGAGATCGGGACGTCCTCGATGCCGCGCTCGCCGCAGGTCAGGGCCGACTCTATCTGGGAGTCGGTGTAATGCCCGACCGAGTAGCCGGCCCGCTCGAATGCTCGCCTTAACTGAAAGAGCCTGCGCCGTTTGTTCCAATGGTTAATGGTCCCGCGGATCTGTTTGATCATTTATCTTCTTGCTCCTATATATGTGTGGGCGGTCACCCGCCGGCGTTCCGGCCTTCTCGCACGTCCTCGTGCAGGACGCTGGGCAGCACCACTAACAGCCATGCTCCCGTGAGCCCCGCGACCGCGAAAGCCAATGCCACCAGGAGCGTTTGTCCGAGGGCACCGGCGAAGTACAAGGCCACTGCGGCCGCGATGACCAATGCCCACATCAATGCGTAGATCTTTGCTATGAACATAATTTCACCTGTGTGGGAGAGAGTTCCGATCGATCAGCCGGCGTTCTATGCCGTTCTCAGCTTCGGCGAGAAGAATCGATCAAGCCATGCCGGAAGGACGACCACCGGGGCCGCGAAAAACAACGCGGAAAAGTAGAACCCCGCCACCGCCCCGAGCGTCCCGTCGAGGAGCCCTCCGAGATACAATCCGACAGCCACCGCGATCGAAGCGAACCATGTCAAAACGTAAATTGTTCCTATTCTCATAACACCTCCTTGTTCGTTGCCGCTATTTAAAGGTTAGCCTTTCGCGACAGTGCGGGTAAGCGTGTTAACACCCGAAAAAGACGCGCGTTAACCCTTGTCAGGAAGTCAGGCCGCGGGCGCTTTTGGCGGGTGTTAACACCTGTATTTGCGGGTATTAACTCGGTATCTAGCCAAGGTGTGAAATCCGATAATTGAGTCATGGGCGGATGGATCCCGGCTGCCCGCGACAGGTCGCGGAGCAGGATCGTTCGCGATCAAAAAGGGAGGTTTGGAATTGATGAGAGTAGTTATCGGATACGACGGTTCGGCGAGTGCGGACGCGATGCTGGATGACCTGTGGTGCGCGGGGATCCCGCGCGACGCAGAGGTGCGGGTGGTCACGGCTGCGGACCTGCTGATGAGCGCGCCGTCGGTAAAAGAGGCAGCGACGGAGGTGGTCGCGGCGGGGCGGGTCGCCACGGCGATGAAACGGGCGGAAACGCACGCCGACCGTGTGAGCGCTGAGGCGGAAGAATTCGCCGCGACCGCGGTGGAGAAGCTGCGGGCGGCTTACCCGGAATGGAGCATAGAAAGCCTCGTGGCCAGCGGGAACCCCGCTCAGGAATTGGTCGGGACGGCCGAAGAGTGGGGTGCCGATCTGATAGTGGTGGGCTCGCAGGGGCGGTCCGCTATCAGCAGGATCCTGCTCGGGAGCGTATCGAAAAGCGTGGCGAACGACGCGAATTCCTCGGTGAGGGTCGCCCGCCCGACCGTGCGGAGGAAGCCGGAGGCACCGCCGAGGATCATCATCGGCGTTGACGGTTCGCCGGCGGCCGAGGCCGCCGTCCTCGAGGTCGGACGGCGCGTTTGGCCGGAGGGGACTCACGTGCACCTCGTCGCCGCTTACGACCAGCCGTCGCCCGGCGGGATCGCCGCGATCCTTCCGAAAGCCGCGGAGATGATCGAGGCACAGCAGCACGACCAGGCGGGCCGCGCGGACGCGATGATCCAGTGGGCCACGTATCAGCTCAGGTCCATCGGGCTGGTCGTCTCCATCTCGATACAGAAGGGAGATGCGAAGCGGATCCTGATGAAGGAAGCCAGCAAATGGAACGCGGACGTCATCTTCGTCGGCACCCGCGAATTCAAGAACGCGTTGGAGCGGTTCCGCCTGGGCAGCGTCTCGTCGGCGGTGGTTAACAATGCCGCTTGTTCGGTCGAGATCGTCCGCGACCGAGACGGCAAGGGGGAGCGCCAGGGCGCCACAACGAACTGGCGTGTCCCCGATCTTAACTGAGAGGCTGGAATTTAACGCGTCCGGAAGTCCACGTTCCGGGCCCCATCCTCCCACAGCCGCGGGTCGTCATGTGCGATCCGCGGCATTCATTTATTTTGCGCCGGCGAAGTGCCGCCGATGAACCGAAAGCTTCCCGGCCCCGTACTCGTCACGCAGGTACAGATAGTTGAGCGCCAGGGCTTCCTCGTCCATGCGGTCGCTGAGGTCCATCTCGCGCGGAGGGATGTAGTCGCGTAGCCGCTCGAGCGACCATATCAGGAAATCGCTGATCCGCCGCCCGCGATGCGGGTAGTTCGTCGTGTCCCGCTCCAACGCGGAAACGATCGCGAGGGCGGAATCGCCGCTGTACACCTTGTCATCGACCCTGAAGATCAGCATCACCCGTTTCACCACTTGTATCAATGTTAAGCAAATCGGCAGCGTAACTTGAGGGTGTTACCACGCGACGGCGGTAAGTGTAAACTCCTGTGAGTTCGCGCATTTCGGTTTGATATACTCGTGGCAATTGTTGAGTTTTGGATTCGCTGACCTCGATGAAGATGAACGATCGATTGGAGGGACTCGTTTCCGCCGCACAACGGTTCGGGGAGGGGGATTTCTCCGCGCGTATCGATGGGGTGGGCGATGACGAGCTTGGAAGTTTGGAAGCGGCGTTCAACCAGATGGGGGAACGTTTGGAAAAAAGCGCTGCACGCTCAAACGAGCTCGACCGGTTGAAATCGGATTTTGTGAGCAGCGTCTCGCACGAGCTTCGTACGCCGCTGACCACCATCAAGGCGCTCGCAAGGCTGCTGATGCGCGGCGAGATCAGCGAGGAAAAGCGGTACGAGTACCTGCAGACGATCCAGGTGGAGTGCGACCGGCAGATCGATCTTGTGCTGAACCTTCTCGACCTGTCGCGGATCGAGGGCGGTGTGTTCAGGCTCACATTCGAGAGGGTGAGAGTGGTGGACGTCATCACATCCTGCATCAGGTCGGAATCGAACGCGGCGGAAAAGCGCGGGCACCAGTTGCTGGTCGCTCCGTTCGAGGATGAACTGCCGCCGGTATGCGCCGACCCCAAAGCCCTACGGCGCGTTTTGAGCAATTTGATCGAAAACTCGATCAAATACACGCCCGACGGTGGTGTGATCACGGTGTCAGCGGGCAGGTCCGGCGATCTCGTGACCGTGAGTGTGAGGGACAACGGGCGAGGGATCAGGCCGCAGGACCTGCCGGTGCTTTTCGACAAATTTCACAGAGGCAAACCGGCGGATGGTGCAGAACGAAACGAAAGATGGGATGCGTCGGACGCCGACATGCTGGATGACGCGGAGGTCTCCGGCGTCGGTCTCGGGTTGTATCTCGCCAGGAACATAATGGAGCGGATGGGCGGGCGCATCACCGTCAATACGGAAGTGGGCCGCGGAAGCACGTTCACCCTGCATTTGCCGATTTGGACGGCGGCGGGGTGCGGGGGATCGTCGATCATGGAGGAGCGAGATGCCGAGACGTTTGCTGGTGGTCGATGACGACCCGGGATTGCTGCTCGCGGTTTCGGACACGCTCCGTGCGGAAGGGTACAGCGTTAAGACCGCCCGGCGCGGTGCGGACGCGCTGACGATCATCGCCCAGAGCCTGCCCGATTTGATCATCAGCGACATTCGCATGCCGGGGATGGACGGTTACCAGCTCGTAAGAAACCTGCGCTCGAACCCGCGAACGCGGCTGATACCGGTCGTATTCCTGACCGCAAAGGACGAGACCGCCGACCGCATCGCCGGATTCCGAACCGGGGTCGACGCCTACATAACGAAACCGTTCGAGACGGAAGAACTCGTGGCGATAATCGCCGCGATACTCGAGCGCGTCGAGCGCACGCATTCCGATCTTGCGAGCCTGTTCGGCAAGAGCAAGCCGGAAGAAACCTTCATCCGCGACGAGGAACTCACCGATGCTGAATGGCGCGTGGCTGAAGCGGTCGCCCGCGGGCTCACCAACAAGGAGATCGCCGCCGAACTCGAACTGAGCTTACGGACCATAGAGGGCCACATCAGCCGGATCCTCGACAAAAAGAACCTTACCAACCGCGTCGAACTCGCCCTACACGTCCGCGAACATGATCAGGCGGGGTGATCCGTTCACAGCTTGCGTTCGTCGACGGAGATGACGGCGGTGGTCCAGATGGCGGCCGCGAGGAAGCCGGCGATGACGTCGGAGGCGTGGTGGATGCCGATGTAAACGCGCGACATTCCGATTAGGAAGATCAATACGACAGTGGCGATCCAGATGATGGCCTTTACGGCAGGGTTTTCGAAGCGGGTCGTGGCGATCCAGGCGATCATCCCGTAGATGCAGAGGGCGGAGAGGGCGTGCCCGCTAGGGAAGCTGAAGCTCTCGGCGGCGGGGTAAGTGATCAGCGCGGACGGGCGCGGACGGGCGAATAGCCATTTGAAACCGTGATGCAGCGCAGCCTGACCGGCGGCCGCTACGATCAATAGCACGACCGGCCGAAACCACCGCAAGACCAGGAAGACGAGACCCGCGGCACAGCCGACGATCGTGAGGTAGAGAGTCGAGCCGAGTTTCGTCACTGCGAGGAACAGCGAGGTCCACATCGGCGACTGCATCTGGCGCATTGCGCCGCGGATCGCCGAGTCGAACGACGCAGGGTAAGCCCGCAGCGGCCCGGTCACGAACCACCCCGCCGCGACGAGCACGAGTGCCGCGAGCAGGAAGCCCGCCGCTATCCGAAATGGCGTCGACCCTAGCAACCGAACTTTCATTCCACGCATTATTGAAGTTTCACGGACCGGTTCCAAACCGCTCGAATGATCATTCGCGCGCTATTTCTGCTTTATATGCGAAGGCTGCCCAGGTTCCGGCCCGAATGGCTTGACATATTGGGGCGTCTTTCGAGCATAATGGAGCACTCATTCTGTCGGACTGATCTTGAGACAAAAAAGAAAATCTTTGTACTTTCCCGCTCCGGGCACCGACTCGGAAGCATAACGCGAAATAAGCGATGAGCAAACCGCTTGCGATCCTCATCTGCGCGGTGGTCCTTTCTCTTGCCGGGGCACACGCGCAAACAAGCGACTCGAGATCGCGGCCGTCCAGCGCCGGCCCGAGTTCGCCGTGGACGAGCGACGACGTTGTGATGGCGGAGCAGGCATCCGCGTTCCAGATCTCGCCGGACAACCGCTGGGCGGTGTGGGTGAAATCGACGCCCGACAAGGACGGGGACCGGTTCGTCTCAAACCTTATGCTGACGAGCCTCGCGGACGGGAAAGAAGTGCAGCTCACGCGCGAAGGCGGATCCGAACCGAAATGGTCACCGGACGGGAAACTGATCGCGTTCACATCCGGTAGGAGCAGCCCTGGCCTTTCGAAGGATGCCGCGGGCGAGCAGCTTTGGCTGATCAGCCCGTTCGGCGGGGAAGCGTGGCGGGCGAGCTCGTTCGCTCGAGCCGTCTCCGATTTAGAGTGGGTCGATCCGGACACGATCATCTTCTCAGCCAAAGAGGATCCAAGCCTCTACGAGAGCTCCGTCCAGCGCAGCGACAAGACCGTCGTGGTCGAGGATGACGCCCACGAGCCGCCGGTGCGGCTGTTCCGGTTCTCGATCAGATCCGGAAAGGCCGTGCGGCTGACCGACAATCCAGACCGCATCGCCGATTTCGCCCTCACCGCGGACGGGAGCCGGGCGGTCACGGTCCATGAATATTCCCTGCGTTCCGATTACGACCATCGCGACAAACCGCAGATTTTCCTATACGACCTCACGACGGGGACTCGCACCCGCATCCTGAAGGAACCGGTATACAACCTGCGCGATGTGAAGTGGACGCCGGACGGCGCCGGGTTCTATTTCACCAACAGCTTCAAGCAGGACCCGACCTATCTGTGGGGCGTGCTGGTCGAGATGCATTACTTCGACGTTCGCACCGGCCGGGTCACCAAGGTGAATCTCGATTGGGAGCGCGGGATGACGGGGAGTTTCGTCGTGACCCGGGATGGGTTCGTGGGGTTGCTGGCGAATGGCGCCCGGAACAAACTCGCCCGCTACACGCGCAACGGTGATCGGTGGGCACGAACGATCCTGAAAGGCGAGCACGCGGATAACATCTTCGGCTTCCAGTTCGGAAGCGACGGCGCGACGATCGTCTACAACCATTCGACCGCGAGCAAGCCGACGCAATGGTTCCGAGCGCGGCTCGCGGGTGAGCAGATAGATTCCCCTACGCAAATCACATCGATCAATTCGCGATTCGGCGACCGAAAGATCGCCCGCACGGAATTGATCCACTGGCGCGGCGCGCTTGATGAAGAGGTCGAGGGGATCCTTTATTACCCGCACGATTACATCGAGGGGAAGCGTTACCCGCTGGTCGTGATGATCCACGGCGGGCCGACTCTCGTGGACTACGACGCGTGGAAGGAAACATGGCACTACCCGCACAACCTATACAACCAGCGGGGAGCCTTCGTGCTCGCGCCGAACTATCACGGCAGTTCGAATTACGGCCTCAAATGGGTCGAGTCGATCGGGGGCGGCAAGTATTACGACCTGGAGGTCCCGGACATCGAGAAGGGCGTCGACCACCTGATCGGGCAGGGGAAGGTGGACCCGGACAAACTCGGGCTATTGGGGTGGTCGAACGGTTCGCTGCTGACGATCGCCCTCACCACGCAAACCACGAGGTACAAAGCCGCGGGAGCCGGGGCCGGTACGGTCGAATGGGCCGGCGATTGGGCAAATGCGTACTTCGGGGCTTCGTTCAATAACTACTATTTCGGCAAGTCCCCGCTCGAGGACCCGCAGCGGTACGTAGAGAAGTCACCGTTCTACAAACTCGACCGCGTCCGCACGCCGACGATCATTTTCTTCGGCGAGAACGACACTACCGTTTCGCCCAGCCAGGGCTGGATGCATTACAGAGCGTTGCAGCAAACGGGTAAGACGGACGTGCGGTTCGTTACGTTCCCTGACTCAGGCCACATCCTAAGAAAGCTTTCCTACCAGAAACGGAAGGTGGAGGAGGAGCTCGCCTGGTTCGACAAATACCTCTTCGAGACGCACAAGATCGTCAACGAATCCTTGAAGCCGGATTCGCCGCTCGCCGCCGCGATCAAGGCCAAGAACATAAGACGTGACGGTTCTCTCTACGGATCGAGGTTCCGCAACGTGCTCGTCCCCGAATTTGTGGCATTCCGCCGGATGGAGGTCGGGCGGTTCGAGGTGACGCGAGCACAGTTCGCGGAGTTCGATCCGAACTACAAGTTCGATTCCGTCACGGCAAATCATCCCGCCACGGATATCTCGTTTCAGCAGGCTAACGCTTACGCCGCGTGGTTGAGCAAGCTGACCGGTGGGCGGTTCCGGCTGCCGAACGCCGACGAGGCCGAGCGGCTTTACAGCACGGGCGGTCCGTCAGAGAACACGCTTGACCATTGGGCCGGATATGCGGTGAACCCGGACGACGCCGCCCGGCTGCAAGGGCCCATCGCCGAGCTCGCAGGGACTGCACCGCTGCTGAAGCCCGTGGGGAGCTTTAAGGGCGTCGGGTCGGACGAGTTGGTGTTCGATCTGGGAGGGAATGCGGCGGAATGGTCGGCATTCGGCGGCGGGGGCAAGATCGTTGGCGGGAGCGCGGATATGCCGTCGGACGCACGCATACTCGCTCGGAAGCCGCGGCCCGAGTATGTCGGGTTCCGGCTGATCAGAGACCAAGCACGGTGAATTTCTACTAGAAAGATCTGGCGTTCAGCGAGCACCGCAACCGTGCCCGGAAATTTTGAGAATTAGAATGAAATTAAATAAAGATCGAGTTCTTCAGCAAAGCCGTGCAATAATGACCGCACTAGTTTGCATGGTGGTGTTCGCGTTCGTGAACGCCGCATTCGGCCAACAGCGGCTCGTTGTGGTCGGTGGCGGTAAGAGGCCGCCCGAGGCGATGAAAAGATTCGTCGAATGGGCGGGGGCGAATTCGGCCAACATCCTTGTGATCCCGTGGGCCACGTCTGAACCGGAATCCAGTTTTGAGTACCTCCGCAAAGACATGGCGGAACTCGGCCCGCGATCGATCGTGCTCGCACCCGTGGCACCTTTTACGGAGGAAAAGAAGAACACATTCCTCGCGCAGCTGAAGGACGCCACCGGGGTGTTCTTCACGGGCGGCGACCAGGTGAAGACGATGGAGGTGCTGAAGGACGGATCGCTCGCTGACGCACTGCGGGAACGCTACGAAAAAGGAGTGGTGTTCGGCGGCACGAGCGCCGGGGCGGCGATAATGTCCACGCAGATGATCACCGGGGAAGGCGATTTCACCGTGATCGACGGCGGCAAGGTGCAGACTGTCGTCGGGCTGGGGCTCCTCCCGGACGACGTGATCGTCGACCAGCACTTCATCAAGCGACAACGCCAGAATCGGCTCTTCGGGCTGGTTTTGCAGAGCGGGCGCAAATACGGTATCGGGATCGACGAGGACACGGCCCTGCTCGTGATCGACAACCGCTTCGGCGAGGTGGTCGGTGCACGCCAGGTGATGACGGTGATCCCCGCGAAACGCGAGGGCGGATTGTTAGTGCAGCTGCTCAAGCCCGGGGAGTGGCTCGACCTTCGGAAGCGGGAGCCGACGAAGCCGAGATCCGTGAAACCATCCGCTTTTTCGGAACGTAACAGTGCTGTTCGATAATGACCTCAATTTATTCTTAGTCAACGAAATTCGATTTTCTTAGCCTGAGCTCGACAAAATGCTGCGCGGCACGCTAACTGCGGTGGATATCTGTCTAGCTTGTGTCAGCCCCCAAGGGTTGATCTGACCACGCCTTACTTTTTCATGAACCGACGAGGAGGAATAACAATGATCAGCCGCTTTACGGAACGCAGAAGCGTTTCGATCCTACTGGTGCTATTCGCCATTCTGGCTATCTGCAGCACCGCACTTGCCCAGTCGGGTACTTCATCTGTAACGGGCACCGTGACGGACCCTCAGGGAAACGTCGTAGCGGGGGCCACGGTGGTGCTAAGCAATCCCGCGAAGAATTTCACCCGCACTCAGGTCACGAACGAAAACGGAGGTTACTCGTTCACGAGCATCCCGCCCGATACGTACGTGGTGGAAGTGACCGCGTCCGGCTTTAAAAAGACCGTCATCACCGACGTGCAGGCGCTCGTCGCGAAGCCGACTGAAGCGAACGCCCGGCTCGAGGTCGGGGCCGTCAGCGAGGCCGTTAACGTTTCCGCCGGTGGAAGCGAATCGCTCGTTAACACCCAGGATGCCAGTCTCGGGAACAATTTCGTCAGCCGGCAGATCACCCAACTCCCGCTCGAGGCGCGCAACGTAAATGAACTGCTAACGCTGCAGCCGGGGTCGACCAGGGAAGGTTACGTAGCCGGTGCCCGCAGCGACCAGTCTAATGTGACGCTCGACGGCATCGACATCAACGAAGCCCAGACGAACCAGGTCGGGACCGCAAGAGGCGGCGCCGCATCCGACTCAATGAACGGTTTCAGCGAACAACCTGATGCGGGGACGGTGCTTCGGCTTAATGGGGAAGCGATCGAGGAGTTCCGAGTGACCACGAGCAACCCTAACGCGGCCCTCGGTCGGTCATCCGGTGCCCAGATCTCTCTGGTCACGAAGAGCGGCACTAACGATTGGCGCGGTTCGGCGTTCATCTACAACCGTGATACGGCATTCACGGCGAACGATTTCTTCAGCAACAAGGCCGGGATCCCGAGAGCCGCGTTGAAACGCAACACGTTCGGCGGAGCCATCGGCGGCCCGGTGGTAAAGGACCGGTTCTTCTTTTTCTACAGCTATGAGGGGCGACGCGACGAGAGCGAAACGACCATAGTTTCGCGCGTGCCGACCGCCAGCATGGGACGCGGTGAGATCCGCTATCTCGGTCCGAACAATGAGATAGTGACCGTCACCAGTGCGAACCTTCTCTCGATCTTCCCGGAACTGAACGGAGCTAACCCCGCGGTGGCCCCCCTTCTCGCGGCGGCCGCGGCGAAGTACCCCGCCAACGACACGACGATCGGCGACGGACTGAATACGGCCGGTTACCGCTTCAACGCTCCGCTCCCAGTCACGCTTAACTCGCACGTGGGCAGATTCGATTTCAACCTGACCTCGAACCAATTGCTCACCGCGCGCGTCCAGGTTCAGCACGATCTTTTCGGCGGTACGCGTCTTTTCCCAGACACCCCGTCGCAGGACACATGGTCGCACCCGTGGGGCGTGGTGCTCGGGCACGTGTGGACGATCAACAACAGCCTCGTGAACAACTTCCGATACGGTAAAACCAGGGAAGCGTTCACTCGACAGGGCGATGCGGCAAAGAACGAGATCTATTTTCGGAACGTTTACTTCCCGGTCCTCGATTCACGCACGTTATCGCGTGAGACGCCGGTCCAAAATTTCGTGGACGACCTTTCCTGGGTAACCGGCAACCACACGTTCCAGTTCGGCACTAACATCCGCCTCATCCGCAACCGAAGGACGACGTACGCGACCGCGTTCGACACCGCCTACACAAATCCAACTGGATATCAGGGCAGCGGAAATAACATCGTGCAGCGAATCAACGCGTTCTCGCCGATCGGGTCCAATTTCGACACCGCCGACGTGAAGAATGCCGCAGCCGCTTTGCTGGGGAGATTCACGGCGATGACGGCGCGATTCACCTTCGATAAGGACGGAACCTTGCTGGAACCCGGGACGCCCAGCGAGCGTGAATTCGCGACAGAGGAGTACGACTTTTACGCCCAGGACGTCTGGAAACTCCGGTCAAATCTGACGCTCACGCTTGGATTGCGGTACGGGATAAGCCGCCCCGTTTACGAAATGAACGGATTCGAGGCGAAGCCGGACATCTCGCTATCGGAGTTCTTCCGTCGGCGGGTCGAAGGCGCCGCGCGAGGGGTTCCGTACAACGACCCGATCACGATCAACATATCCGGCCCGAAAAATGGCGGATCACCGCTCTACAACTGGGACAAGAACAATTTTCAACCGCGCGTCGCTGCCGCGTGGTCGCCGAATTTCAAAGGCGGCTTCTTCGGGAAGTTGTTCGGTGAGAATTCCGAATCCGTTTTCCGTGGAGGTTTCGGGATCGCGAATGATTACTACGGCCAGCAACTCGCGGTCGCATATGACCTGAACAACCGGCTCGGGTTCTCGTCAGCATCCACGCTTGCGGCCAGCAGCTGCAACATCACCGACCGGCCGTGCCCGTTGTTCACGGCGTTCGATCAGGACGTCCGGGGCCTCGCGGGCCAAATGGGCCTCCCGATCCCGGGAAATCTGTCGTTCCCGCTATCGCAGCCTGTGGATTACAGCCGCCGTATCGAATCCACTCTCGATGAGGAACTGGTCGCGCCGACGCATTACAGCTGGAACTTCACCTACGAACGCTCGCTCCCCAAGGGCTTCTTCGTGCAGGCGTCCTACATCGGTAGAGCGGGGCGTAACCTGCTCGCCTCCAGGGACGTGGCATCGATCAACAACCTCGTCGACCCGATCTCCGGGATGGATTGGTACACGGCCGGCGGGATGCTCGAAGACTATCGCAGAGCCGGGGTAGCACCGCGAGATGTCCCCGCGATCCCGTACTTCGAGAACCTGTTCTACAACCCGGCGACGTTCGAAGCGTTCCGGCGTTTCATGATCGGTTCGAATGCGGGCCGCCTCGCTCAGGTGTCGAACGCGACGCAGGCGATCTACGGTGACGCTTGGTTCTTCAACGACAACGACTGGGCGACGACCCAGGACGAGGTCGACGACGCTCTCGTCAGCCTCGGCCGCTCACCGGTCTTTTATCACCCGCAGTATGGAGCTCTCGCAGCCATCGGGTCGATCGGACGTTCCAACTACCACGGCGGGTTGCTTTCGATCCGGCAGCGGTTGGGTGATTCGCTGACCTGGGACTTCAACTACACCCTGTCGCATTCGATGGATGACGCTTCCGGGCTCCAGACGAGCGGGAACTTCGGAACCGCGCTGATCCTCAACCCGATCCGTCAGGAGGACAACTACGCTGACTCCGATTTTGACGTGCGTCACATCGTCAACATCAACGGCGTTTGGCAGCTCCCGATCGGACGGGGGAGGTCTTTCCTGTCCGATTCGAACAAATGGGTCGAGGGGTTCCTCGGCGGATGGCAGCTTTCGGGTATCTTCCGCTGGAACTCGGGCCTACCGATCTGGTCCCCGTACGACACCCTCTGGGCGACGAACTGGAACATCCAGAGCAGCGGCGTAAGGCTTCGTCCTATTAAATCGTGCCCGACGCGCGGGGAGAACGGTGAAGACCCGAGCTTGTTCGGCTGCGACCGCACCTACGCTTACCAGAGCTGGCGGAATGCTCGGCCGGGCGAGACCGGCGACCGAAACGTGATCCGAATGCCGGGATACATCAGCCTCGACATGGGGCTGGCCAAGTCATTCAAGATGCCTTGGGAGAATCATCGGCTGCAGTTCCGCATGGAGGTGTTCAACGTCACCAACACCCAGCGGTTCGGATCGACGACGAACGAGCAGTTGGAGACCGACCCGCAGATCAACACGCCCGCTTCGGACTGGTGGAACTTCACCGGAATCCAGGGTGCCCCGAGGGTGATGCAGTTCGGCCTCCGGTACAGTTTCTAAACACCGGAGACTGAAATGTTGTTCGAAAGTGCAGGGTGCGGCGTCTGTCGCACCCTGCACGTTTACGCTTGCGTGACCGAAATATCAAGAAGAAAAAGACAATGAAAACTATGTTCTCATCCGCCGTTCGCGTTTTGCTTGTGTGCTTATTCCTCTCGTCGATCATTCTCGGGCAATCGTTGACCCCTGAGGAGAAAAAGATCGCTGATGCAGTGGACGCTCAGTTCCCCGAGGCGCTCTCACTGCTTGAAAGGACGGTGAACATCGAGAGCCCTACGGAGAATCTTGCCGGCGTGAAGCAGGTCGGCAGGCTGCTTATGCCCGAGTTCAACGCGATCGGGATGAAGACGCGTTGGATCGAGATGCCGGCCGTGATGAAAAGCGCGGGGCACCTCTACGCGGAGACCGGTGGCTCGAAAGGGAAACGCGTGCTGCTGCTCGGCCACCTCGACACGGTGCTTGCGGGTGAGAAATTCCGGCGTGAGGGCGACAAGGCGTACGGCACCGGCACGGCGGACATGAAGGCGGGGATCATCGTGCTTTATTTCGCGCTGAAAGCTCTGCACTCAGCCGGAGCACTGGACGATACGCGGGTGAAGGTGCTGCTCACCGGAGACGAAGAGGACACCGGCGTCCCGATAATGACGAGCCGCGCGAGCATGGTCGAAGCGGCGAAAGCGAGCGACCTGGTCCTGAGTTTCGAGAACGGCGGCAACAACATCGCCACCGTGGCCCGCCGCGGCTACAGCGACTGGCAATTGGAAGTGACCGCGAAGACCGGCCACTCTTCGGCGATCTTTAAGGAGTCGATGGGGAGCGGCGCGATATTCGAGGCCGCGAGAATATTGAATGAGTTTTACGTCACCCTGAAGGACGAGAAGTACCTCACCTTCAACCCGTCGATCATCTCCGGCGGCACCGAGTTGACGCTCGGTGACAACGGCTCCATCTCCGCTACGGGTAAGGGCAACGTCGTGCCCGCAAGACTGATCGTTCGCGGTGATCTTAGGTTCATCAGCGAGGAGCAGAAAGCAGCGGCCCGGGCGAAGATGACGGAGATCGTTTCGAAGAGCCTGCCCGGGACCACGTCCAAGATCACGTTCCGTGACGAATTCGCCGCGATGTCGCCGAAACCTTCGAACTACGAACTGCTTCAGCAACTGGACAAGGTCAGCCAGGACCTCGGGATGGGGAAGATCGAGCCGCTCGACCCGGGCGAGCGCGGGGCCGGCGATATCTCGTTCGTGGCGGACCTCATTCCTGCGCTCGACGGCCTCGGGGCGACCGGCGGCGGTGCACACGCGAAAGGGGAATTCGTCGACCTGAAAACGCTGGCGCAGCAAACGCAAAGAGCAGCCCTGCTTATCTACCGTCTCACCCGCTGAACGGACGACACAATCCCATGAGTGAGCTTAATTCTCTCGTGATCGGCCGCCCACGAAAAGGCAGATGGCCGACGCGAGGCAGGCGATCGGGCAGACGAGAAGGGCGTAGCGCATCATGGAGGGGTCGGCGGTGGCGCCGAAGCGGTCGTTGAGGTAGCCGATCAGGTTGGAGCCGATCAGGTAGGCGGCGATGTTGACGGAGAAAAAGTAGATCGCGATCGCTAGGCCGCGTAGGTTGACGCCGGCGATCTCCGTCGCATCCGCCGCCGCGGCCCCGAGCCAACCGAGTGCCGCGCCGAGCAGCACGAGATTGGCGAGCAGGATCAGATAAACGTTCTCCGAATAGATCAGCAGCAGCCAGAACGGCACGGAGACAAGCGCGAGCAGTGCTCCATAATACATCCGTCCGCCGGCCCAACGAGAGCGGAATTTATCGGCGATCACCCCGCCGAACAGCGTCGCGGGGATGCCGGCCAGAAGCGTCAGCACGCCGCCGACGAACCCGATCGTTGGCAGGTCGAACTTGTGCAGGCGCGAATAGAACGTCGCGCCCCAGATCGAGAGGTTGTTCGTCGCGAGTCCGAGCAAGGCGTAGCCGAGGCAGAGCAGAATGAACGTCCGGTTGGTGAGCAGTCGCTTCCAATCCGTCGCGGAGTAGTTGGAATCTGTCGCGGCCGCGGCGGTGCGTGCCGGTTCGCGAAGGAGAAACACGAGCACCCCCAACACGATCCCCGGGAACCCGACTATCATGAAAGCCATCCGCCAGCCGTATTGGCTTAGCGAACCCCCGAGAAGAGCAGCCAACCCCGCGCCGATCGCGATCCCCATCGAGTAGATGCTCGTGACGGTGGCCCGGCGGGCGGGCGGGAAGAAATCGGAAAGCAGCGATATCGCCGCCGGTCCCAACGTCGCTTCGCCGACGCCCACCATCACGCGGCAGAAGAAGATCGTCCAGAAATCGTTAGCGAACGCCGTGAGCCCCGAGAACAAGCTCCACACCGCGACCCCGATCGCGATGATCTTCGTCCGCGAACCGCGGTCCGCCATCCGCCCGAACGGGATCCCCAGCAGAGTGTAGAAGATCACGAACGACGTCGTCCCGAGCAGAGCGAGCTGCGTATCGGAGAACTCCATCTCCTTCTTGATAAGCGGGAAGAGGATGTAGATGATCGTGCGGTCCAGAAAGTTCAGGATGTACACGACCATCAGCAGCGCGAGCGCGTACCAGGCGTAGAGCGGGGTTTTCTCGGTTCGTTCCATAAGGCAAGAGTTACGCCATTAGGCGTGAGAATGTGTGGTTAGGAGGTTTCGTGGATCTTATGTCGGGCATCGGCGACACGCGCTCACGCCTGAAGGCGTAACTCTTACGAAAAGTCGTAACTCTTACGGGAGCACCATCACGGCGGATTCGCCTTTTACGACCACCTCGCCGTTCTGATTGGTGCATACGGTATCCATCGTGACGATGTTTTTATCTTCGCGGATGTTTGTGATGGTCGCGGTCGTGGTCACGGTGTCGCCGATGTAGACGGGTGCAGTGAACTTCAGAGTTTGCGACAGGTAAACGATCTTCTTCTCGGCGAACTCGTAACCGAGCACCGCCGAGATGAACGCTCCGCTCAACATCCCGTGCGCGATGCGCCGGCCGAAGCGGGTCGTCTTAGCGAACTCCTCATCGAGGTGGATCGGGTTATAGTCGCCCGAAACTTCCGCGAACGCGCGTACGAGCTCGTCCGTCACCAACCGTTCTTTGCTGAATGAATCTCCGATATTGATGTTCATATCTATTTCGCCAGGAATGCCTGAACCGCCTTGTTGAAATCCGCCGCCTTTTCGAATTGCGGCACGTGGCCCGTTTGGTCAAATATCAAAAGCTCCGACCCCGCTATGCCTTTATTGAAGGTGTAAGCATCCGCGACGGGAAGCAATCCATCCTGTTTGCCCCAGATGATGAGTGTCGGCTTTTTGATATCGCCGAGGCGGTCGTTGAGAAGATCTTCGCGGCGTTTGATGGATTCGATGAGGGAGTTGATAGTACCGCCGTCGCCCGCGGTGACGCGAGCGGTCATGAACTGATCGACCAAAGCTTCGTTGTTCTGCAGCGCGGGGGTCGCGAAGATGAGCTTCATGTTCGCACGTATCTCGTCGCGGGTGGAGTTGTTGAGCTGGTAAATTTGAGTCTCAGAGAAATTCGCGGGGACGATCCCGGCGGCGTCCGCCAACACGATCTTCTCTACGCGGTTGGGGTATTTGATAGCGGACCAAGCGGCGACCCATCCGCCCATCGAATTGCCGACCAGCGAGGCTTTCTCGATCTTTAGCTCCGACATGAATTTGTCGAGGAAATCGACGTAGGTGCCTACGCGATACTTCAAGGCGGGCTTGTCCGATCTGCCGAAGCCGACCTGATCGAGGGCGAAGACGTGATAATTCTGCGCGAGCGCGGGCGTGTTCATCGCCCAATTTGCGATGCTGCCGCCGAGACCATGCAGGAGGATCACCTTCGGCTTTGCGGGGTCGCCCGCCTCGACGTAATTGATCTTCGCGCCGAAGACCGTCACGTTCTTCTCGGCCGGCGCCTGTGCGAACGAGGCCGATGCGGCGAATGCGAGTATCGCGATGATCAGATATCTGCTATGCGTTTTCATAAAGCTTATCGATGACGTGCTTGAAATGCCGTGCTACGACACTGCGTTTCAACTTGAGCGTCGGGGTGACCTCATCGGTCTCTACGGAGAAGTCGCGGTCTAGTATGGTGAACCGCTTGATCTGTTCACTGTTCGACACGCGGGAGTTGGCCCGCTGAACGGCCTGCTCGACGAGGCCCTGTATCTCTTCGCGGCACATGTTCGCCGCCTCGGTCTCGTTGATGGTGATCAGCGCTACGCAATAGCTCCGCCCATCGCCGTGCACCATGCAATGGCTGATCAGGTGCGATTCCTTCACGAGGTTCTCGATCAGTGCCGGAGCGACGTTCTTGCCTGAGGAAAGGACTATGATCTCCTTCTTGCGGCCGGTTATCTTTAGGAAACCTTCCCGGTCGAGTTCGCCCAGGTCGCCGGTCTTCAGCCAGCCCTCGTCATTGAACATCTCCGCCGTTTCATCCAGAGCTTTGTAATAACCCGAGAACATCATCGGGCTTTTGACCAGTATCTCGCCGTCTTCTGCTATCCGCACCTCGCACATCGGCATCGGTTTTCCGACCGTTCCGAACTTGTGCTCCGCGACGGTGTTGAACGCGACGCAGATGTTTTCCGTCAGGCCGTACGCCTGCAGGATCGGCAAACCCGCGTCCGCGAAGAATTGCGCGATCTCGTTCGGCAGAGGAGCTCCGCCTGAGGTGAGAAGTCGCATGCGACCGCCGAAGGCCTTGTTCACCACTTGCGGATCTACTTTGTCCGTCCCGTTCTTCGCGACGATAGCGGCATGTATTTTCTCAAAGAATCTCGGCAACGAAGCGAAAACCGTCGGCCGCACCTCGAGCATGTATTCGTAAAGCCGCGAAAGGTCGTTGACGAAATACGCCGGCGTGCCGTTGTAGAGACGATTGTAGATCCCCGAGATCCGCTCCGCGACGTGGCAGCCGGGAAGATATGAGAATGCGATATCCGTGTCGAAGATAGGCACCGACTGCCGCAGCGATTCAACGCTATTCAGTATGTACCTGTGCGACAGCATCGCCCCCTTCGGCTCACCGGTCGTGCCGGAGGTGTAGACCATTATTGCGACGTCGTCGAATGCGGCGTTGTGGCCGATATCTTCGACCTGCGGGATCAGCTCGTCACGACGCTCCCGCCCCAATTTAAGGAAATCATCGAAAGCGGAAACAGGACCGTCAAGGAGTGTGCCATTCGGCTCGATAACAAGTATCTCTTTGACCTTAGGGAGTTGGAGGCCGGATAACTTTTTTAACTGTGCGGCCGTGTCCACAACGACAAACTCGGCATCCGAATGGTTGATGATGTATTCGCACTGATCGGGTGAGCTGGTCGGATAAACACCGACTCCTACACCTCCGGCCGCGATCGCGGCGATATCGACGATGCTCCATTCGGGGATGTTCCCCGCGAGTATCGCGACGCTCGCTCCGCGCGTGAGGCCTTTCGCCAAAAACGCGCATGCGGCATCGTGAGCCTGCTCTTCGAATTCCCGCCAAGTCTGCGAGCGCCACTCGTCACCGACGCGAGTGTAGAACACCGGCATGTCGCCGTATTTCTCCGTCTGCGCACGGAACAGGCTGTAGACGTTTTGGAACATCGAAATAGGAATGATCGGTTTTAGTCGCCAACGGCGACAGAGAGTCAATACCTGAACACCATCGCGGCCATGTTGACGCCGCCGCCGGAGGCGCACATTACGAAATTGTCACCGCGTTTCAGTTTGCCCGCCTTGATCGCGTCGTGCAGCACCATCGGGATGCATGCGGATCCGGTGTATCCCCATTTTTGCATGATGGTGTGCGTTCGGTCCCATTCGAGGCCCATCGCCTCCATCACGATCTTGATCGTAGAGAGGTTCACCTGCGTCCATAGGAACAGGCTGATGTCGTCGAGGGTGAGCCCCGCGCGGTCGACGACCTGCCTCACGATCCTTTGCCATCCCTCGATGTTCACCTCCGGCGGCACCTTTTTTGCGAAGCGAACTTTATTGTAATACCCCTCGTCGATCACCTCTTTCGTGACCGGCATTTTCGACCCGCCCGCGAATATCCCGAGACTGTCGAAGTATTCGCCGTAGGCCTCGAGTTTCGAACCCAGAGCGCCGCGATCCTCGTCCGTCGCTTTCAGCACGACCGCACCTGCGCCGTCAGCAAAGATCGTGGCGGTCTTCTTTTCCGTCCAGTCCAGGAACTTCGACATCGCATAAACACCGAGCACCAAAACGTGCTTGTAGTTCGGGTCGGCCTTGATGTATTTCGTCGCTGTGTCGAACGCGGTAACGAATCCGGCGCACGCGCAGTTCGTGTCGAAAGTGCCGGCATTAAGAGCCCCGATGCGGTGCTGTACCACTACGGAGGTCGCGGGGGAGATGTACTCGCCCGTGTCGGTCGCGACGATGATCAAGTCGAGGTCTTCGGCCGAGATACCCGCGTCGGCGAGCGCGTTTTTCGCAGCCTTCTCAGCGAGGTCCGCCGCGCTCTCGTCATCCGCGGCGATGTGCCGCTCGTAGATCCCAAGGTTCTGCGTGACGAACTCGGTAATGTCCTCGCCGAGCATCCGGCTGAGGTCGTCGTTCGTTACGACTTTTTCCGGCACGTAAACTCCCGTGCCGATGATCTTCGTGTTGCTCATTGTTCAGATATTTCCCGCGAGGAATTCGCGAACGATCGCGTTGAATTCCCCGGCTTGCTCGACGAACGCCATGTGCCCGCCGCCCTTGATGGTTCGCAACTTCGCTCCCGAGATCGCCTTCGCCAGATTCTCGGAATTCTGCGGCGGCACCACGGCGTCTTTGTCGCCGGTCAGCACCAGCGTTTCCGCCATGATCTCACCGATACGGTCCTCGGCGTTGAACGTAACCGCCGAGTCGAGCTGCTGGCGGTAAACCTCCTCCGGTACGGCGTTCCTCTCGCGCAGGGTGCAAAACTCATCGACGACGTCGGCGTGATCTTGCACGAAACCTGGCGAGAACCCCATCGTCATGTATTTCCTGATCCGCTCGGGGGAATTCAGCCCGTCGGTGGCGGAAAATGCCGCCAATACTTCCATCGGCGGCGCAACATGGTTCGGGCCGCCGAAACTCGTCGATGCGAGCACAAGCTTTTTCAATTTTTCAGGATGCCGCAACGCGAACTCCTGAGCGACGAACCCGCCGAACGAGATGCCGAGAACGTGTGCGGCCTCGATCTTGAGTCCATCCAACAGCGACGAGATGTCGTCCGCGATCTCCGCGATCGAGACACTCGCTCCCTCTTTCAATCTCGACCGAGCCACACCCCGCGGATCGAACGTGACGACCCGAAAGTCCCTAGCCAGATCCTCCACCTGCCACCGCCAACTCCACGCCCCCGAAGCGAACCCCGGTACGAGTACAAGCGATTCGCCATCGCCGCGGGATTCGTAGTAAAGCTCGGTTTCGGTCAAGGTTGCGAATCGCATCAGCTGACCGTCCCCAAAGGGGACGAATATTAAAGCCCGGGGTGAAGGCCGCTTCGGCCGGAACCCTGGGGCATCTGCCGTCATATGGGCCCGACCCTGAAGGGGTCGAATAACCCGTTGACCGTTTGCCCCCTTCAGGGTCGGTATGTTTTGGTAACGGGACCTGGGGTTTCGCTCGCTTTTGCTCGCTTCACCCCAGGCTTTATTATTTGTCGCCTTTGGCGACGATCTAAAAGTGCAGCTTCGCGGCGAACTGCACCACCCGCGGGCCCGACGAGGCACTCGTGATGCGGCCGAAGGTAGCCGTCCCGATCACGTTGCCGGGGTTCGCGTAATTTACCCAGTTGAACGCGTTGAAGATCTCCGCACGGAGCTCACCTCGAAAGCGATCGGAAAACGGCAGGAACTTGATGAACGAAACGTCCACATTCTTCTGCCCCGGGCCGAACAGCAAATTTCGCGGTGTGTTGCCGAACGGGGCGTTCGGGTCGAATGACGGTCCTGGCCGCGAAGGCAAGAACGCCGACGTTTCGAAATACCGCAGGGTCCGATCGGAGACACTCCCAGCAGTGTAGAAATCGCTGCTGTTGTAGTTCGGGTTGAAATTCGCCCGCGAGATGATAGACGTACCGTTTGAATCAATGATCGAGAACGGCAACCCGGACTGGAACACCGCGATCCCCGCGATCTGCCAGTCGTTGACCAGCCACTTCGCCGCGCTGCTGTTGTCGACGAAGTTCGGGATATCGTAAGCCCCGCTCACCACCAACCTATGCTTGCGGTTGAAGTCCGCGGGCCCGCGATTGAGCCTCCAGTTGAATTGGTCGCCGGGGTTGTTGATCAACTCGTTGACGTTCCCGCCGGAGTAGTAGTCAGTCGCATTGCCGACCGTGTAGGCCGCCAGGAACTGCGTGCCGTTCGAGAACCGCTTCGCGAGCGACATCTGGAGTGAACGGTATTCAGACACGCCTGTGGTCTGCACCTGCTGCATCCCGCCGGTGAGGTTCTTGTTCGGCGAGAAGATCACCGAGCTGCCGAGCGGGTACGTCACTGTCGCTCCGAGCGGGCCGCTGTAGATCGGCTGATTCAGCGTGATCACCTGCATCAGATGAGTGCCGCGGTTGCCGACGAAGCCGAACTCCGCGACGAAATTCTTCGGCAGCGCGATCTGTACTCCGAGGTTGTACTGCTGTATGTACGGCGTCTGCAGTTCCGGATCCACCCAAACGCCCGCGATCGGCAAGCCGACGAACGGGATACCTGCGGCGAGCGGCGAGGGGACTGTCGCCGCCGTCGGGAACGTCGAAGGGGCGGGGAGCGGCACGAACGGGCTCGCCGCGCTTCTCAAGCCGAGCAAGGGGGCAAAGGTGTTGTTCACCACGCCGACACCGAGGGCGAAGTAGGGGAAGTTGAACAACTGCGTGTTGGCGTAACGCGTCGAGATGCGGTCGTAATACCATCCGTAGCCGCCACGCACGATCACCGACTGATCGCCGAACATATCGAAAGCGAAACCGGCACGCGGGGCGAAGTTGTTCTTATCGACCGGGACGAGCGTCTTCTCAACGGTCGGGACGCCGGCCAGCGGCCCGCCTTCCGCCTGCACGAAGTTGTTCGGCGGCGCGCCGAGTTGGATGGGGCCCGGGATGAAGTTGACGAGGCGACCCTGGTCCTCAGCCGGAAGCCCGTAAAGGTCGTACCGGAGACCGAGGTTCAGCGTCAGCCGGTTGTTCACCTTCCAGTCGTCCTGCACGAACCCGGACCAGTCCGACACCTTGTAGTAGCGATCGAAAACTCCCGATCCGAGCAGCGACGTGCCGTTTCCGATAAGGAAGTTTTGGAAGGCGGTCGCCGCCGGCCCGAGCGCGCTGGCTGCGGTATTCGTGTAGATGATCTGCCCGCGGGTGAAGGCGTTGAAGTAGAACTTCACCTGCGAGAAGCGGTACTCGCCGCCGAATTTGAGGCGATGCTCACCCGCCGTCCACGAAAGAGTGTCGTTGGCGGTGTAAGCGTTGATCCGCGATGACTGGTCGGCGAGCGGCGAAGAGCCAAGGAAAAACTGCGAATCGGTGCCCGCGAACGACAGCGTCGGTGCACCCGGGTAAAGCGAGGCGAGCGGGTTCGTGATCCCCACCTCCGCGGCGGTGAACGGCTCGTCGGGGAAACTCGTCACGCGGATGCGGCTGAACCCGACGCGTGCCTGATTGACGAGGTTCGGCGAGAAGACGTAGGTGTCCGCGATCGAGTAGAGTTTCTGCTTGATCGTCAGGTCCGCCCCGAAACCGAGGAGCTGCTGGTTGCCGTTCCCCGTACCGGTGAAGTTGTAGTTGGCTTGCGTGGTCGGGTTGTCGGCGATGAAGAACTTAGCCGAGAGGCTGTGATTTTGCGTGAAATTCACGTCGCCGTTGAAGTTGAACTGATTCTCTTCGAATGTGGATAAACCTGACTGCACGATCGGAACACCGGTCGTCCCGGATAACCCTGTCGCCCCGGCCGAGGGGATGACGAACTCGCCGTTCGGCAGCCGCTGGTTGAGCAGAAGGATCGAGGAAGGGGTGATCGACGCCTGCGGCACGCCGAAGGCCGCGGCCAGACCCGCCGCCGTGCGGTTCGTGTCCGTGAGGCCGGCAGGCACGACCGGGAACGTCAGGCTGTTCGCGAGCGATGCTCCATTGTCCTCGCGTGTGCCCTGGTATGAGAAAAAAAAGAAGGCTCTGTCCTTTACTACCGGGCCGCCCAGCGTTCCGCCGAACTGGTCACGTTCCAGCACAGGCCGGTCGAGTCCGCGGGCCTTCACGAACGGGTCGTTCGCGTTGAAGCGGTCGTCCCGTAGAAAATAGTAGACGTTCCCGTGAAACCGGTTCGACCCGCTGCGCGTGATCGCCTCGACGTTGCCGCCGGCGTTGCGGCCGTTCGACGCGTCGTAGAGCGACGTTTGCACGATGAACTCCTGGAGGCTGTCCGGGGCGGGGACGGCGATATTCGGCGTCGAGTTGGTGCCGATGGAGTTCGCGTCGATCCCGTTTATGCGGACGTTGTTGCTCGTGCGGCGCTGCCCGTTCACGCTTATCGTGGCGTCGCCGCGGCCAAGTTCCGTCGTGTTCGAAACATCAGCCTGAGCGCCAGGCGAGAGCGTCAAAAGCTGCTGGAAATTTCTGGTAGGCAGCGGAAGCTGGCGGAGAGTTTCGCCTGTGACGACTCGGCCTTGCTGCGAGGTTTCCGGCTGGATCACGGGGGCCTGGTAATCCACGGTTACGTCCCCGCCCACTCCGCCAACGGAAAGTTTCGCGTCGATCGCGGTCGTCTGGGTGATATTCACGTCCGCGTCGACCGCGTATGCGGCAAAATTCGCAGCGGTCACCTCTACCCGGTATCTCCCCGGCTGCAGGGCCTGGAAGGCGAAGTTGCCATCGCTGTCGGTGGTGGATTCGCGCGAGATGTTCGTCGCGGAGTTGGTTATTTTGACCGAGGCGCCGGGGACGACCGCCCCGTTCGGGTCCGTCACGGTGCCGGTCAGGTTCCCCGTCGTGCCTTGCGCAAGGGCCGCGGCCGCGAGGATCAGCAGCGAAAACGCCGCTGCGAAAAGTCTGATTCGTCGGAACATCTGTCTGTAGCCTCCAGAAATAAAAATGAACGTCCGTTTTTTAATTGTGTAAAGTTTAGTTTTTGGTTTTTTGTTTTTGGTCTTTAGAAAGACGCTAAGCATAGATTCGAACTCAAAGTACTAAAAACAAAAGACAAAAAACTAAATACCAAAATCTAACTACCTAAACTGCTCGCCCGCTTCTTGAAACTCGCCATCTTCTTCTCGCTCAGCGTGCCGTAGGAGAAGATCTTGGTCAGCGAGTTCAGGGCCTGATCGTCGGAGAGGCCGAGGTGGCCGTTCCCGCCGAAGAGCTTCTCGACCAGGAAGTAGTTGAAAAACTGCATATATGCGGCCGTGAATACCGACCCGGCCTCGACGCCTGTTCGCAGGTCGCCCCGCTTTTCCGCCTCTTCGAATTTCGCCCCGAACACCTTACGGAACCGGTCCGAAAGCCCGTCGAACATCTTGCGGAAGTGGCGGTTCTGGAACTCCAGCACGTCGATGTACATCAGCAGCCAGAAATCCGCGTGCTGGTTGACCAGTTCGCCGGCCATCTCGCCCAGCCGCCTCAGGCTTTCCGGTTCGAGCGGCTCATCGATCGACGCGAACATATCGCGGAGCCGCTCGTCGATCACCTCTAAATACTTCGCCACTATCGATTCGAAGATCGCGTCCTTCGTCTCGTAATAGTTGTAAAGGTTCCCCAGCGACACCCCCGCACCCTTGGCGATGTCCCGCATCGAGGTGGCGTGGAACCCTTGCTTGATGAAAAGCTCGCGCGCGGCCTCTTCGATCTTCTCCTTTCTGCTCTCGATCGCGGCTTCGCTTAATTTGGGCATCCGGGTTTATAAAAAACGAACGCTCGTATTTTTAAGGTATTCCGCGGATTTGTCAAGTGTTAATAGAGCGGACGCCCTGAAGACCTGTTGGTCTATACTTTCTAAGTAAATTTCTTCTAATGTGAGATTTTTTTCAATCGGCTGTTAATA
Organism: Acidobacteriota bacterium; assembly: GCA_023415725.1. GTDB lineage: Bacteria > Acidobacteriota > Blastocatellia > Pyrinomonadales > Pyrinomonadaceae > OLB17. The sequence goes on along the minus strand of JAEZJR010000113.1, from coordinate 6,331 downwards.
ACCGGCCGTGGCGTACGTTTATGGTTGTGGATGACGATTCAAAGGAGAACATCGTGAGCCCCACCGCCGCAACAACGCTGTCCCCGGGCGACCTTATGGAACCTGCAACGAGCACAAAGCCGATCAGGGCCGTCGCCGATACCGCCGGCCACGAAGACCTAGCGGCGCTCTTCCGCGAGCATTACAAAGGCGTCTTCGGTGTGGCCTTCCGCATAACGGGAAGCCACAGCGACGCGGAGGATGTGCTGCAGACGATCTTCGTACGGCTCACCCGCGGATGGACCGGGCGCGAGATCTCGCCGAACCCGCGGGCGTTCCTTTACCGTGCGGCGATCAACGCCTCGCTCGACGTGGTGCGGCTCCGCAAGCGGTCCAACTCTGTCCCTCTTGACCTCCTCGACTTTGAACTCGACCCGAAATCTCCCGCCCCCAGCCCCGAACAGGACCTCGCCGACGCGGAACTCCACGAGCTTCTCCGCCAGGCGGTCGCGAAGCTCGAGGGGCGTGCCGCTTCGGCTTTCGTGCTCCGTTATTACGAGGGGTACGACAACCGGCAGATCGCAGAGATCCTCGGCACCTCACAGTTGACCATCGCGGTGACCCTGCATCGGGCCAGGACGCGGCTCCGAAAAGAGATCGGAAATTATCTGGAGAAACATCATGAAGCGAAATAAACGAGACCTTGACGCGATGATAGACGACGCGGCTCGCGCGGTACGCGACGAGCAGATCGACCCGGCGGCGATGAACGAGTCCGCCACGCGCGTGTGGGCTCGTGTGAGCCAGCAGGCCGCGGAAAATTCATACTCCTCATATTCGGAAGGAATAAATACGATGAACCCAAGCGATCATACCGAACAGATCAGCGGGTGCGGCGATTTTCAGTCGCTGATCCCCGCGTACCTCAGGGGCGAGCTCTCGCCGGCTAGGACCCTACTCCTGGAAGATCACTCCAACGAGTGCATCCCGTGCCGCAAGGAATTGAAGGCGCAGCGCTCCGGCTCGAAAGCGTCAGCGGCCATGCCTGAGCGTCAGCCAGCACGGCAGAGCTCGTTCGCTGCCGGATGGCGGCTGAACAATCCGCTCCGCTGGGGATTCGCGGCGGGCCTGGTCGTGTGCCTCGGGTTGGCGGCGATGTTCTTATACGAGCGGATCGACCCGTCCGGCACCACGTTCGCGGCAAACGTCGAGGCGGCCGACGGGCTCGTCTACGTTCTCTCCGAAGACCAGATGCGTCCGCTCGCGGCCGGTGAACAGCTACAGAAGGGCGACCACGTGCGCACGGCGAAGGATTCTACCGCCGTCCTTAAGATGGCCGACGGTTCCACCATCGAGATGCGCGAACGGTCGGAATTTTCCGTCACCCAGAACATGCGCGGCGTCACCGTGCATCTCGACCGCGGCGACGTGATCGTTGAGGCGGCCAAGCAGCACAACGGCCGTCTGTACGTGCAGACCCCCGATTCGCTCGTCTCCGTCAAGGGCACGATCTTCGCGGTCGAAAGCGGCACGAAGGGCTCACGCGTCTCCGTCGTCGAGGGCGAAGTGGCGGTCAGCCACGCCGGCAAGGACGAAACGCTTCTCCCCGGCGATCAGGCGACGACGAGCCCGAGCCTGGATAAAGCCCCGGTGCAGAAGACGGTCGCGTGGAGCCGCAAGGCTTCGCAGTACGCGAACATCGTGTCGGACCTCGCGAAGCTACGTCGAGATGTCAACACCCAGGCGGCACGCCCGGGCGTACGTTACTCCTCACGGCTTATCAAGCTCGTCCCCGAGAACACGGTATTCTTCGCGGCCCTGCCGAACCTGAGTGAGACGCTCGCCGATTCGCAGCGGATCATGCAGGAGCGCATCAAGCAGAATCCCGCCCTCGCCGAATGGTGGAAGGGTAACAAAGACGGCGGCCTGAACGAGCAGACGATCGCCCGCATCCGCGAATTCGGCTCGCAGCTCGGCGACGAGATCGTCGTCGCGGCGGAGATGGCGCCGAACGGAGAGCCCGGCGGCATCCTCGTCCTCGGTGAGGTCAAGGACGCTGCAAACTTCCGCAGCTACATCGACGGGCAGATCGCCCGGATCTCTCAGGAGACCGGCGGCACGATGAACGTTCGCGTGATCGACGACCCGTCGGCCGTGGCCGTCAGCAAAGCCGCCCCTGCGGGGGGTGAAAACGCCAAGGCGAAGGAAGAACTCTTCGTCTGGATCACCAACGGGATCGTTGCGGCCTCCCCGCAGATCGAGTCCCTCCGTAAGCTTTCTGCTTCTCTGAATGCACCGGAAGCGAACAGCTTCACCGCGTCGCCGTTCTATCAGCGCATCAACGACGTCTACACGAACGGCGCAGGCCTCATCGTCGCCGCCGACCTCGAGAAGATCGTCGCGAAGGCGGTGGGAACGGGCAAGACCCCCGAAGAGCAGCGGCACATCGACGGCTTCAAGCAGTTGGGCGTGACGAACCTGCGGCACTTCATCGCCGAGCAGAAGGACGTCAGCGGCAAGACCCTGACGCAGGCGGCGTTGACCTTCAACGAGCCGGACCGCGGCATCGCTTCGTGGCTGGCGGCACCGGGGCCGATGGGAGCACTGGAGTTCATCTCGCCTAACGCTAACGTGACCGCGGCCTTCGTGGTGAAGAACCCGGCGCTTTTGGTGGACGATTTCCTCGGCTTCCTCGAGACGGTCGAACCTGACATGCGAAAGCAGATGCAGGCGATCCAGGAGTCGCAGGGGATAGACATTCGCAGGGATTTCGCCGAACCGCTCGGCGGCGAGTTCGCCTTCGCGATCGACGGCCCGATCCTCCCGACCCCGTCGTGGAAGGTGATCATGGAAGTCTACGACCAAGGGAAACTGCAGGGAGCCCTCGAACGTGCGATCGAGAAACTGAACCAATTCTCCGCACTGCATGGCAAAGGCAAACTTTCCGTCGAGCAGGAAGCGGCCGGCGGGCATAACTATTACGCCGTGAGAACGTCGATCGCCGGCGGGCCCGAGGTGCACTACACTTACGCGGACGGTTACCTCATCGCCGCCCCGAGCCGTGCTCTTCTGCAGCAGGCGTTTGCGAACCGCGAGGCGGGCAACACGCTGGTCCGCTCGGCGAGGTTCATGAGCTCGCTCCCGCAGGACGGCAACGCGAACTTCTCGGCGATCTTCTACCACGATCTCGCCCCGCTGATGGGGCCGCTGGCCGAACGGATGAAGAACGCCGGGCAGGAAGGGTCGCTCCCCGCGATCGACGCGAACGCCCCGCCGACCCTGGCCTACGCCTACGCCCTCGGCGACCGCATCACCATCGCGGCCAACACCGAAGGCGGCGCCTTCGGCCTCAGCCCGGCAAGCCTGATCGGGATGCCCAATTCGTTCGAAATGCAGCACATTTTAATGAACGCAATGGGGGACAATGACGTACAGAAGAAGAGTGAATAAACGCAGCACAACTTAATACCATCACCGACGGACGCCCCACACGTCCGTCGGTTTTTGACGTGTTCGCCACTTTGCACGTTTTGATTGTTTAGGGTTTGATAAAGTGGTTTCCCCAGGAATTATGGATACCGAGTTTCGTATACCAGACATTGAAGCCGAAATATATTTTCTTACACAAGAGGAAGGTGGGCGAAGCACTCGATTCTTTTCCGGTTACCGACCGCAGTTTTATTATGACGGCCATCACTGGGATGCTCGTCAGGATTACGTCGGAGTGACAGAGGTCCATCCCGGTCAAACCGTCATAGCCGAATTAACCTTTGCAAACCCGCAGTATCAACTTGGGAAGCTCTATCCCGGCAAAGAGTTTCTAGTACGCGAGGGCGCTCAAATTGTGGGCCGTGGCAAAGTTACAAGAATCTTGAATCTCGAAAATTCCGCTAAGGAAACGATTGAACGTGACGCAAAGCACTTCGGCTAAATTGGGGAGCGACGTAGGGAACAGATCGTATCCGTATGGCAAGTGTCATCGAACTTGAACAACTTAGCGTGACGTTCGGGAAGCACATCTTGAAGTCGCTGGAGGGATTTTGGACGTATTACAACCGGGCGCCGTCTTTCAAATGACAATAAGAAGTATCCCTTGGAATGAGATTTATGAACGTAAATAAAGTTAACGAGCCCGAAGACGATATGCGGCCCGAGTACGATCTCACGAAATTGAAAGGGAAAGTGCGCGGCAAGTATGTTGAGCGCTATCGATCGGGCACGAACCTGGTTCTGTTGGAGTCGGACGTGCAGGAGGCGTTTCCCGATGCGGAAGCCGTCAACGAAGCATTGCGTATGCTGATGAAAGTCGCTCGCAGGCAAGGTCAGGAAGAGGTTTAGTCAATCAGTTCGAAGATGTTTAATTCAGAGGCCGAACTTCTTTCAACGATCGAGCGTTACGATCAGCTTGTATCTGATTGCGCCGCTGAACGCATTTCCTTTGTCGGGTTTCTTGAGGAATACGACACCTTTTACATGAAGTATGCGCTGGACGGCCACGAATCCGACGACGAAGAACGGAATTTGTTCCGACGCCATGACCATCGCATCGCGCCCCACCGTGAGATATGGGAAATGATCATAGCCGGCGGGCTTTGCTCCGACGATAACGCTCACAAGGAATCATATATTCAGGCAGGGCGTTTCGGGAGCGACGAAGGGGTGAAAAGATTAAGGGAAATAGTAAAGAAGCATTTTACTGAAAAGCCGTGACCGTGAGAGCTGCATGACAAGCGTCATCGAACTGGAAAATTTGAGCGTGACGTTCGGGAAGCGTCAGATCCTGAAATCGCTGGACGGTGCGCTGAACGGGCGTGCGATCGGGCTGCTCGGGCCGAACGGGGCGGGGAAGACGACGCTGATCCACACGCTGCTCGGGTTCCACCCGCCGACGTCGGGGACGGCGCGCATCTTCGGGCAGGACATCACGGCTAACGCGAAGCAGGTGCGTTCGGCGGTCGGTTATATGCCGGAGAGCGATTCGTTCATCGCGAAGATGTCGTGCGTGAACTTCGTCCGGCTGATGGCGGAGCTGAGCGGCATCCCGCCGCGGCACGCCCTCGAACGCGCTCACGAAGCCCTCTTCTACGTCGGGCTCGGCGAGGCGCGTTACAGGCCCGTCGATACCTACTCGCTCGGGATGAAGCAGCTCGCCAAACTCGCCCAGGCGATCGTGCACGGCCCGAAGCTGATCATCCTCGACGAGCCGACGAACGGGCTCGACCCGCCAACGCGGAGCCGGATGATCTCGCTGATCCGCCAGATCCGCGACGGCGGCCGGGCACGGATCCTCTTGTCATCGCATCTGCTCCGCGACGTCGAGGAGTGCTGCGACGAGATCCTCGTACTTAAAGACGGCTACATCGCCGCGAACTGCGACCTCGAAGAAGAACGCAAGGCGAACCGCAAATTCATCGAGCTCGAGACCCGCGGCGGCGATCGCAAAGCTTTCGCCGAATCGATCGGCTCGCTGGGCTGCGAATGCGCCCTTTCAGGCGAGCGCCGTATCAAGGTGATCATGCAGGACACCGTCGAGATCGCCGACCTCTACCGCCTCGCCCTCGAGCACAGCGTGCAGATCAGGCGGCTCAATTACAAACGCGATTCGCTCGAAGACATATTCCTCAAGGCGATGGAGAACGGCAACGACCAAAACAACGGGAGGTCGGCAAATGGCGGTGTATGAACATTTGTACGGGGCGTACGAGGGGGAGGAGCTCTCCGCCTGGTCGCGCTTCCTGGTCATCCCGCGCCACGCGCTGCGTGACCTTTTCAAGTCGAGGCTGCTGACGACGATCTTCATCATCTGCTTTATCTATCCGCTGATCGCGGCGATACTCGTCTACCTTCGTCACAACGCCAACGCGATCGCGATGCTGCAGATCGACGTTCGCGAGCTTATCCCGATCGACGCGACGTTCTTCCGCACCTACGTGGAGGTGCAGGGGGCGTTCTCGTTCATCGTCGCGGTGCTGATCGCCCCGCCGCTCATCTCGCGCGACCTGTCGAACGACGCCTTGCCGCTCTACCTCTGCCGCCCGCTCTCGCGCACGGAGTACGTTCTCGGCAAGATGGCGGCGGTCGTGCTCGTACTTTCGCTGGTGACGTGGGTGCCGGGCCTCCTGATCTTTTTCTTCCAGGCGTCGCTCGCCGGGGCCGGCTGGCTGTGGGCGAATCTGTGGATGATCGGGGCGATCTTCACGGGGTCGATGGTCTGGATCGTTCTCTTATCGCTTGTCGCCCTCGCGATCTCCGCGCTCGTCAAATGGCGCGTCGTCGCGAGCGGGGCGATGCTCGGGCTCTTCTTCATCCCCAGCGCGTTCGGCGCGATGGTGAACGAGATCTTCCTCACTCG
>JAEZJR010000100.1 GCA_023415725.1 Acidobacteriota bacterium | reverse complement strand
GGCTGGGTAGCTCAGATGGTTAGAGCGTGGGATTCATAACCCCAAGGTCGGGAGTTCGATCCTCCCCCCCGCCACCAAATTAATGTGTTGATATAGGGCCGTCGGACTGACGGCCCTTCGTCTTTTTCCCGCCTGGGTCCGCATTTCGGGGCCCGCGTGGTGAATTTTTTCAAAGTGGGACCGGTTGGGACCGCGAGATGACAATTGGGACGCGAAAGGTGCAAAACCGAGATGAGTTGGGACGCGAACGGCGGACAATTGAGACGCAAGTGAGACGCGCACGAGTGACAAATGAGACGCGAATGAGACGCGCACGCCGGACGCAAGACGGCCCGTTTCGCGACGGCGACAACAGCACCGATCACCACGATGGCGGCCCGACGGCGACAACGGCGCTCGTGCAAAATCGCCTCCGAACGACCTCCATAACCGCCCCTCCCACCGCCCCCATCAGCACCCCACCCACGCCACCGATCAGGCCAGCGAGCATGAGGAAAAATTCTCCCGCCGACGATCAAAATCCAAACCGCAGGACCGCAGACCTGACATAGATTTCTAATCTCTTCTTATCGTTTCTTAGTAAGCTGCACTTCGTTGACCGCAAGGCGTTTGGTGCGGGTGTGGTAACAGAGGTTGACCGCCGAATTCTTTCCCGGGCCGGTGGCTCTATCGTAACTGTTCAACTTTGCGAGGGCCTGTCCTAATGAAAGGTGAAGCTTCAGAGCTTCCTCAAACGTGATCTTCATATTGATCGAGATCGGGTAGTCCTCACCGTAGTCCGGGCTTACCGAATCCACATACAGGGTTCCGAAGCTTTTCTTTTTCCTTATTTCTTTAGCCATAGTTTCTTGTCTTTTGATCGGTTACGCTCTCTCAATTATCCTCCGCTCTTCTGGAGTGATGTCGTAAAGCTGATAGACCAGTTCATCTATGTCGCGGTCGAGTTTTTCGCAGAAACGTTCGTAGAATTGGCGGTCCGCGTCTGTCCGGGCCGCGGCGAGCGACTTTTTAGCGTCCCTCAACTTACCCACAAGCTCCTTTATATTTCCTTGTATCGATCCCTTACCTGAATTTTCAGATTCGTATTCGACGATTGGAAAATCTGCCACATACTGAGCTTTCCATCTTAAGAATCCACCCCGAATAACAGAGCTCGTCTTCGAAAAAATGAACGTAAACAATCTCGAATTTAGCAGCCCGAGCAGATAGGGGTCTGCCGAACCTATTATGTAAGCGGTTGTGTCAACGATTGATGGTGTCTCGTCAATGTAGAACTGTCCCCGGGAAGCGATCTCGGCATAAGTAATCTTTGATTTCTCAAATTGATCATAGTAATCACATGCCCGAAGCTCCCACCAAAATTCTCCCTTGTCATGCCTTATCGCAGCGGCATCGGCAAATGGTCTGAGATGGTCGGCAATTGCGGGATAACTTTTCTCGAACCACTTCCACGCTGTTAGCGGAGGGACTGTAGTGGTATTGAAGCCATTTGTTTCCTCCATTTGCCGTCTGGTCCATCCCTTAGGTATGCGGATCAGAAAACGACTAGCGACTGGATTTTCGTAGCGCTTTATCTCTCTTCCGAAAAGAAACGGTTTTAGAAGTTCCTCACTCCGGAGATCTCTAGCGAGTATCCTCGCTCTGATTTCGTCGTCGATGACGAATGCTTCGTTAAGTCCTGTAAGTATTCCCCGGTATATTCGACCCTCTACAAATTTACTAAGCGGAACTCCCGCGAGATGGATCTTATTCAAGAGCTTTTGCGTCGATTCATCGGTGAGCGACCAGCCAGAGTCCTTCAGTGCCTCCTGCCCTACCGTGAATTCGTTCTCCAGTACGTACTCGCCGAGGGAAGAGCCGCCAAAGTCGAGACCGGCAACTTCGGTCACGCGAAATGCCGCTCGGGCGTTGTTTTTGCGAGCTCGGATTATGCACGGGTAAGTGGTCGCCCCTTGGAACACGGGAAGGTCGCCGAAATCTACAACCTCCTCGATGTGACGTTTCTTCAAAAATGCCCGAAGCGGTTGGCCATAGTTTGCCCTTAGCCATTTGTTTGCGACGATGATCCCGAACTCGCCTCCTTCCTTCAGCAGGTCGAAATAGCGTTCGAAGAAATACACGTAGAGGTCGGCAATACCGTGGTAGGTTTTGAATCGTTTCTGAAGATAGGGTTTCAGAGGCGAGATCATTTCCTGCCGAACATATGGCGGGTTCCCGACTATAGCGTCGAAGCCGCCATTCGCAAACACCTCCGGAAAAGCCGAAGAGAAGTTCATCGGGTAGAGTTTTTTTCCTTCGCCGGTACCGAACAGGTCCCCATCGAGAATATCGAAATCGACGAGCGAGTTGCCGTGAACGATGTTGCGGTTGAGATTGGGGAGGAGTTGTTCTTTGAGGCCGGTGAGTTTCGGTTGGATCGTGCCGGCGTTTTCCTCCTCGAGCAATTTCAGGTAGAGCGAGAGTTGGGCGACCTCGACGGCTTGGGCATCCAGATCAACGCCATATATGTTGTTGAGGAGTATGTCGCGTTTGTGTTCGAGAGTGAGCTGGAGGTTGCCGTCCTCTGTCTCGCGGCAGAGTTTCTTCTTGATCGCTTCGGCACGGCGTGTCTTGTTCGCGGCGTACCATTCGACGTGGTAGGCGATCAGGTGGTCGAAGACGCCGAGCAGGAACGACCCGGAACCACAGGCGATATCCGCGAATCGCATCTTCGCGATCTCGTCGGGCGATCTCCCCTCGATCAGTTTCCCTACTGTGTTCTCGACGATATAGCGGACGATGTACTCGGGCGTGTAGTAGACGCCGCCCGCCTTGCGCACCTCGGGCTTTTCCTCGACGCGGGCGCGTTTGTCGGTGGTGACTATCGTCTTGCCCAGGAAGCGTTCGTAGATGCTGCCGAGGATGTGGATCGGGATCGAGTTGAAGTCGTAAGCGGAGTTGCGGTGCGAGAGCCACGAGAGAAGATCGTTGAAGGTCTTGTCGTCCGGGCCGAAATCGGGCGAATCGAGGATGGCGTGCGGCTTGAAGATGATGCCGTTGTAGATGGAATTGAGGCGCGGCATCTCGCCCGCGAAATCGCGCCACGCATTGCCGGACCTCTTCCCGAGCCGGTCGATGATCTCGGACGGTTCAACGAGTTTGTCTTCGAGGAAGCGGATGAACACCAGCCGGTCGAGCGTGCGTTGGGTGATCTCGGTAAGTTCGTCGCCGTCGAGGTGCTCGTTGTTGCGCTTGAAGGATTTGGCGAGCAATTCGCGCTGGATGTCGAGCTCGGCGAGGAAAGTGTCGCCGACGGGCTCCACTTGAACAGCGGCGGGTTTAGCAGCGGCCTTCGTTTTTTTGGATTTCTTTAGCGCGGTTACGTACTTTTCGAGCGAGCCGTCGCCGACAGCCTCGCGGGCGAAAAGGTAGTAGAGCCGGCGGAATTCTTCTTCATCGTCGAACTGCGTGTAATGGAATTTTTCGAGGATGTTGCTGAGCGCCCTTTCGACGCTCGGCTTCGACCGGGAGTCGAGCACGAGGAACTGCTCAAAATCGGTCAGCACGGAGATCGGCGTGTTGGAGTTCCACCCGTAACGGACCGCCTGGAAGCAATCGTACTGGTTCTCAAGATTCCGTGAAGGCTTCTTCGCCTCGGCCATGAACCGTGCCTGAAGGAAATTCGGCCGCGTGTAGAACGCGTAGTCGGCTCTTTTGCCCCGATCGCCGACCATGACGCTCTTCTCGATCCTCACCTCCCGCTCGTACGGGTTCGGCTGCTCCTGGTGGTAAACGTCCCACCCCAAGGCGACCCAGAATTTATCGAGGAACTCCTGCCGGACCTCGGCTTCCTGGTATTTGGGTGAAAGATAAGCGGATTCGTTTTTGCGGAACCGGTCAACCAGTTCGCGAACGTGGGCGTAAGATTCTTGAAAGGTCTTGGGGATCGTCATGGGAAAATTTGGTGACGATTTTACATCAGAAGCAACTTTCTGTCGCCCGCTGAAGCGGGCCTTTGGTTTTGCTGGTGTGTTGGTGTCCCCACGTTTCGCTTTGCTTCACGTGGGGCTAATGATGTGTCGCTCCTACGGAGCTTTTGTGGGGGTTGGGGGCGGGGAGCTACAAACATTTCGCTGCTATGCAGCTTAGAGCCATGAGGGTTCGCTGATGGGGACTTTTCGTTTATTTGGGGGGATGAGGGGTTGGTTTTGTGGTAGAGGGAGTGCTTCGCAATCCGCCCCTTACCAGGGGCGGTTCTGACAGGGGCGGCGGAAACAAAATCTTTGGTGGGGGCTAAAGTATTTTCGATCAGTGCAGAAATGCGTGTGGGAGCTTTATAGGATCATCCCCACCCTTGATGGATCTACCGGCGGCGTTTCGCATATTCCCGGCGGGGCGGAGGTGGTCAGAATCGATGGATCCGGGTCATCTTGACCTGGCGGGGAAATTATCATTGACAAGAGGGCGGCGCTCGTCGTTAAACTATGTTTGCACCCGGTTTTGCTTCCGGGTCAGGATCAGGCCCTCCCAAAGGACGCGGACCCATTCTTAAGTCCGCAGTCCCAATCACCCACAAGCCATGTTCCCATCATCTCCCGGCGTGTCCCGCGCCACGATCCCCGAAACCGCGATCATACCCGTTACTCCAGCGGGCTACCAGGACATTTCCTATCTGAATCCGGCGGAATCCCTCCCGCGCATTCTCATTGTTGACGACTCCGCGACGGTCCGTGCGGCCATACGCAACTCGCTTAAGGGGCGGTACGACTGCGACGAATCCGAGACCACGCTCGACGCATTCGACAAATTAAGGAAGGGCGGGTATTCCCTCGTGATCGCCGACGTGATCATTCCGGGTTTGTCCGGGGTGGAACTGCTCCGAAAGGTCGTGACCGAATACCCGGACGTACCCGTCATCATGGTGACAGGGGTCGATAAACCCCAGCGCGCCCTCGATGCGGTGCGGCAGGGCGCATTCGATTATCTGATAAAGCCGGTCGACCCGTACGTGCTGGAGATGACCGTGCAGCGTGCGCTCGAGCGGCAGCGGCTGCTGAAAAATGCGAGGCAGTACAAGCTCGACCTCGAAGAGCGCAACGCGGAACTCGCCGCGCGCAAATCCGAACTGGAATCCTTACAGGTGCAAATCGTCCAGAACGCCAAGATGGCGTCCCTCGGGCGCCTTGCGGCCGGCGTCGCACACGAACTAAACAACCCCGTCGGTTTCATCTACAGCAATCTAGATCTTTTGCAGAAAGATCTGTCGGCGGTGGCAAAGCTGCTCGAGTACTACGAATCTGCCGAGCTGCCCCCAAACATCCGCGAACGGGCCGATGCGATAAAGGCCGAAGGCGGGGCGACGTTCGCGTTCGAAGAGTCCGACGTTCTCATTCGCGATTGCATTGAGGGGGCGGAACGCATCACCGCGATCGTGCAGAATCTCCGTACCTTCTCGCGCCTGGACGAAGCGGCTTTAAAACTGACCGACATCCACGAAGGGATAGATTCCACCATCCGGCTCCTGTCGCGATACTACGCTGCCGGGAAGATCGATCTGGTGCGCAATTACGGCGACCTGCCGGAGATAGAAGTGTACGCCGGGCAGCTCAACCAGGTGTGGATGAACATCCTCGCCAACGCCGCGCAGGCACTCCCCCCGACCGGGGGCACCGTGTCCATCACAACGAAGGTGCTCGGCACCAACGCCCAAATAGAGATCACGGACACCGGCAAAGGCATAAACCCCGAAGATCTCGAACGCATCTTCGAGCCCTTTTACACGACCAAACCCTGCGGCGACGGCACCGGACTCGGCCTTTCGATCTCGTTCGGCATAGTCGAACGGCACAAAGGCTCGATACGGGTAACATCCGCAGTCGGCGCGGGCACGACCTTCACCGTCTTGCTTCCGATAAGCTTCCAAGGAGTTTGAATTTAGTTAGCGTTTCGGCCTGCAACTGCGGGCCCTTCCCACAGACGATATGAATTACAAGATACTCATTGTCGATGACGAACCCTCGAACCTGAGGGCATTGCAGCGACTTCTGGCCAGGCATTACACGGTCATCACGGCCGGGGGCGGGGGCGAAGCCCTCGAACTTATCCTTCAGCATAACTTCGCTGCGATAATCTGCGACCAGCGTATGCCGCAGATGACGGGGATCGAATTCCTGATCAAGGCTGCGGAACTGCGGCAACAGACGGTTCGGATACTCCTGACCGGGTACACCGACGTGGAAACACTCGTCGAAGCGATCAATTCCGGTGCGGTATATCAGTACCTAACGAAACCCTGGAACAACGACGACCTGCTGCAAACCGTCCGGCGTGCTCTGGAGCATTACGAGTCGGTAAGGGAATCGCACCGCGCGAAACTGGACCTCGCAAGAATGCAGGCCCGGTGCGAAGCGGTGCGGTCCGGGGCCCTGGGCTTATGGAGCGAGATCATTAGGTCGAAGTCACCCGAATTGCCCGCGCACGCGGAACGAATGAGCGGGTACGCGCGAGCAGTGTCTACCGTGCTTTCTCTCGATGGCAACATCGCGAGGACGATCGCGACCGCCGCACGGATCTTCCCTTCGCTATACGGCCCGGAAACGATCTCTGAGATCCTCGGCTCCACCAGTATTACCGACCAGGAACGCGAGCGTCGAAGTGCGGAACTGTCGAACTCGATGGAGGTGTTCACGGAGTTCATGTCGGACGATGATTTCCGTGAGATCGCGGACATGCTGAGGTTCACTAATGAGAACTTTGACGGCAGCGGCTACCCGGAGAAACTCGCAGGTGACCGGATCCCCGTCGCGTCGCGCATCCTCGCGGCTGTAAGGGCCTACGACCTTCTTACCGCCGTAGGGCAGCACGGGCGCACGCTTAGTCACGAACAGGCCATCAGGCATTTGTCGATCGCCTCTCAGGACCGTTACGATCCGCAGATCATCGACGCGATGACGCGCTTCGCCTTCGTATCACAGATCCCCGAAGCGATAGGAGCAGGGATGGCTCCGGCGGTTCCCGGAACGTCTTTCGCTATGGTCGAGTAGGCCTTTTCGGAACACATTTGCCAAAAATAGGACGGCGGCCCATATTGAGGCCGCCGTGTTCTTTTTCGTCGTGCGCCGCTTTCAAACCTCTTCCACTCTCTAGCTTGTCAGCCTTCTGTAGATGTTCGGCATTCGCTCGGGCAGGGAGAGCACGTCGTCGATGATCGTGTAGCCGACATCTCCGTAGAGATCCCGCAGTTCGGATTCCGATTCGCGGTCGATGGTGATGCAGAACGGCGTGATGCCGTGCGTTTTCGCCTCGAGCAGGGCTTCGCGTACGTCCTCGCGTGCGTAGCGGGCATCGCCGTAATCGTGGTCGTAGGGCCTTCCGTCCGTGAGGATGATCAGAAGCTTCGTGCGGGATTCCTGCCGCAGGAGTTTGTGCGCAGCGTGCCGGATGGCCGCGCCGAGGCGGGTGTTGTTCTGAAAGGTGATGCCGCCGATGCGCCGTTCCGTTTCATCGGAGTACTTCTCGTGGAAATCCTTCACGACGTAGAACTTCACGTTCCGCCGCCCCTCGCTCGTGAACCCGTTTATCGCGTAAACGTCGCCGACCGCCTCGAGAGCCTCGCTCATCAGTACCAGGCCTTCCTTCTCGATCTCGATGATGCGGCGGCCGGGGTAAGTGTACGGTTGAAGCGGGTTACGCGTGATCGTGCGGGCCGTGGATGATGATTGATCCAATAATATCGAAACGGCAACGTCGCGCTGTTTGCGCAGCCGTTTCGTGTAGATGTTCTCGGACTGCTGCCCGTCGGCCCGCCGGTCGATCACGTAATCGACCAGGGCGTTAAGGTCGTAATCCTCGCCGTCGAGCTCGCGGTTAATTCGCGTCAGGTTTTCCGGCTTCATCAATTGGAATTGATGGCGGATGGAGGAGATCACCCCGCGATATCGCGAGCGTGCGAGCTCGACGAATGTGCGGTCGCCCTGTTTGACCTTCTTCTCCACCACGCGGCTCCACCCGACGCGGTAGTCGTTCAGTTCCCGGTCCCACTCGTCATATGAGAACGCCTCGTCGCCGGGTTCGAGAGCCTGCTCCGGCGTTTCATTATGCGTCCAGGCCTCGGCTCCTTGCAGGTCCTCGGGTTCCCCTTCGTCGTCGAGGCTGTTCCACGCGTTGAACAGGTCCTTCACGTCCTCGGGCTGCTTCGGTTTTTGTTCACGCTTGACCTGGTCTTCGGTCACGGCCTCGCCCGATTCCTTGTCCTCGTATACGTACTCGCTCTTCTCCTCCTGCTGGTCGGCGTCTGACTCCTGCATCTGCTCGGGCGTGATGTTCTGGAAGAGCGTGTAAACTCGGCTCGTCGCCATTAGCGAGTCCGCCACGGTCGCTTCCTTCAAGGCGAGATACGACTCGATGACCGTTTCGATCTCCGAGACCACCTGCCCGTAGAATTGACGTGCGTCATCGGTTGCTCCGCCGCAGAGCGTGATCTGAAATAAAAGCTCGAACGGCACCTGATGGATAGGTACGTCGAAGATGTAGGGCCGCTTCTCGGCGAGGAATCGCCGCATCAGATCGAGGTCCTTCCGGAGCCCGCGGTAAGTTTGTCTGAGGCGGTTGTCGATCCGGGCGTTCTCCATGGTGCCGAAGATCTTCCGTGCGAGCCGCGGCTCGGGGAACACCTTGATCACTTCCCGATAGTCCGAATCCTTCGGGAGCGACTTCCTGCGTCGCTTTATCTCCGCCCGCAGCTCTTCGTCCGACAGTGCCCGCTCGCCCTTCTGGATGTCCTCGATGTAGCCCGCAAGCGAGAACGCATCGATCTGTTCGGCGGTCGCTTCGTACAGTTCTGCGAGAGCGGTGTAGGCGGCTTTTAGTTCGGTCGTGTCCTTGTCGAAAGTGCCGAACTCGATCTGCCCAGCACCGTGCGCGGCGAGGACCTTGTAAAGGCGAAAATCCTTCTCTTCGTCGTCGAATTCGGCGACCGTGGCCGGCAAATAGATCGTCTTCCCGTCGCCGATGCGCGATTCCTGCGGGATGGCGGTGAGCGGCGCGATCTCGACCTCCTTGCCGGTCAACCCTTCGATATAGATGCGGAGAATCGTCTGGATCTTCTCAAGCGGTAGGCCGGTGCGGGTTTCGCTCAGGTGCTCGTGCGATTGGCGAGTCTCCAGGGCGAAATAGCTCCGCCTCGCCTTGGTGGATTCCTGAGCCATTTCGCGAAGGCCAGTTTCGATCCACTCCTCGAATTGCTCGAGCGTAACTTTCCGAAGGGCGGCGGTGCTGGAGCGGAACGCCGCCAAGGCACTTTCCGCATCGGTTTCCGCTATCGTGCCGGTGAGTTCGAGGACCCGACGGATAGCATTGATTCGTGCTTCCTCCGTCCGCAGCGCGGCCGAGCGGAAACTGCCTATCTGTGCGAAGAACTTGGGCGTGGCGCGAAGGAACGCGATCAGGACCGCGTTGCCGTGCTTAGCCACGATCTGCAGAACGTTTCGCCACTCGTCGTAAACCGCTGAGGCGGACCGCAGCACGTCGCTCCCGGCGGAGACGAAATGGAGGGTGACGCTGCCGCCATGATCGAGCAACTTAACGCCGCTCTCCAAAAGCCTTATGGCGTCCCCCGCCCCCAGTCCCTCGAACGCCTTCGGCAAGTTCCCCCAAAGGTCGGCCGTCATCCCGCCGGTGCGAGAGGCGAAGACGGAAGCCAGCCGGATCGCCGCATTCGCGACTTTCGCTTTTTCTTCGCCGAAACGCTCCAGGGCTTTCGCGACCGCCGCGGTCTTATGCAGGAATTCGGAACTGTGTTTTGCGGAACGATGGGCGATGTCGAGGGCGAGCCGAAGGACATTCACCAGCAATTCGGGGTCGTCCATCTCGCGGGCGATGGCCGGGATGGAGCGGAATGTTTCGAGCGAGATCGAACTGGAGAGCACTAGCTGCCGCGTGCAGATCTGGAAGACGAGCGGGCGGGCCGCCTCCGGGAGGTCTTTGAGCGGTGCGACCCCCTCGACAAAGAAATTCGCCCCCGTCTCGGCGTTCCCCATTGCCAGACGTCGGCCCATCTCGCCCCAAAGACGCAGATCTTCAGCGGACAGTATCTCCGCCGCGTCAGGCACCGCGGCGACAAATTCCCGGCTGACACGCAGCGATACTCCGGCAAGGGCCGCGCTGACCTCAAGCGCCGCCCTGCGTTTATCCGCGGGCAGGCGCCCGAGTCCGGCAGCGATGCCCGTCAACGAATTCTTTTGCCCGTTGCCCTCTTCCATCTATATCTAAAGTCTAGAGAGCGGCGGCGTGAAAGTCCAAGAATGTGAGATCCGCGTCAGCAAAAGGTCAGTGGACATGTTCATCGGAGATCAGGCTGGCGAAAAGCGGGATCGTCTCGTATTCGCTCGGGCCGAAATAGAACGCCCGCGGCGGGTTGCCGTCGTTGTAGATGAAGACGTGAAAACACGCGTTGACGCCGTATTCGATCAGGGCATCGAGTTTTCCCGCCCGCTCCATTTCGGCGAGTTTGTTCATCACGAAGTTCTGCTCTTCGGCGGGCATATGTTTACGTGCGAGGTCGAATGCGCACCCTGACGTATGCGGCGGGAGGCTGCCCTCGCCGCGCACCTTGAACGAGTTGGCGTTCCCCGCGTTCAGGAGGATCTGGTAATCCATCGACCGGGTCAGCGAAGTGACGCGCAGCGGCCGGCCGAATTTGCCATGGTAGGCTTCGGCCAATTCCTGCAGGATGGGCTTCGCTCTCGGGTTGAACATTCGCAGCAGACGCATTCGCATCTGCTTGCGGTCGGCGGGATTATTGAGGTCGTATTTCTTCCCGGCGAAGTTTTCCGCCAGTTTCGCGAGTGTACTGTACTTCGGATGGCCGCTCACGACCTCGCTCCGATTATCGGGAAAGGAGAACGACAATATCGGCGACTCCTGGGCCGAGCCGCCAACGTCGAGGTAAAAGCTGTCCTTCGCCATCGGCATCTCGATAAGCCGCTGTAACGGGTCCATGCTCATCCGCTTTTCCGCGAGATCGGCGAAGTCCATCGGCTGCCGGTAACCGGCCTGGTTCATCTCTCGCAGTTTTGCCTTCTGCTTTATGACGCCGTCGCCGAACAATTCCTTCGGCACCTGCAAGCCGGCGGGTCGAATCCCCGCCTCGCCCGGGCGAGGCTCGAACGCTTTCTTCTGCGCCGCCGCGAGTTGGGCGGCCGATACGTTCAGTTCGGCCTCTTCCGTGTCCGCGGAATCGACCGTTACGTCCGCGACGTTCTCCGCCTTGATCTCCTCTTCCGCCGTTTCCCACGAAGCGATCAGGTCATCGAGATCGTCCTCGTCCTCACCGCCGAGCGGATCGATCACCCTTACCGGGATCACCGAGTTGGTCGATACTGCCGGCTTCGATTTACCGGGTTTGCCGCCGCTCTGCGTGATCAGGTAGATCGCGACACCGCCGAACAGCAGTATCAGCACCGTCATCGCGGCGGAGGCGATTATCAGGTAAAGCTGCGTGTTCGACTTCGCTTTTGCCGCCGCCTTGCGGGGCTTCGAGGCCGGGGTTGGAACCGTTTGTGCGATCGGTGCGGTTGGTTGAGTCGCAGACGGCGTGTCTGTTGGTACTGCGACCGCGGCCGCACCCGAAGCGACTTCCACCCGGATGCTCGTGTACGTCCCGATCTTCAAGACGTCGCCGTCGCGAAGCACGCGCGGGCGGCCCTCGATACGTTCGCCATTCAGCAACGTTCCGTTGGTCGAGTTCTCGTCCGCGACGAGCAGTTCCCCGTCGTCCACAAAGAACGTAGTGTTCACGCGCGAGAGGCCCGCATCATCGAGCACGACGGAAGCGAGTTCCGTCCGCCCGATCGACAACTCGTTCTCGACCGTGACGGTTTTCGTTCCGTAAGGGCCTGTTATGTGAAGGGTGAACCGCACAAAAAGACTTTAGTGGTGATGATCGTCTTCCGCCACTTCCTTCAGCTTCGAAATGTCCATCAGTTTCGAGAAATCATCGAAGTGGAACATCGTGTCGTCCTTGCTGTGCTCGCAGAAGAAAGTGACATCCTCGCCGAGGTACATATCCTTGAGATGGTAAGCGATGAAGCATCCGTAACAACGCTGCACTCGCTTCCCGAACTCCCCTAAAACCTGCTCGTTATCTGTTATTTCCATTACGCGACCGTAGATTTTAACACACAAGTTTTTCCCGCACTCGGGTTGCAAAGGCCGTCCGGATATGTTTTGAATATAACTTCGCGATGCGGATAATCACGCTCCACATCCATCACCACCATCATCACGTGCACCCAGGGCGCGTGAGATGATCCGTTTTCTCTAAACACAAGAAATAGATCTTCTATCAGGCGCTCAAGGGACTTCGAAGGAAGTTCAGGGGCGTCTTTTTGTCGTTTTTCTACCGTATGAAGCTGAAAATAGCAT
>JAEZJR010000078.1 GCA_023415725.1 Acidobacteriota bacterium | reverse complement strand
GAAGTATGTGGTGGAGATAGTGCGGAAAACCCGCAACCATCCAACAGTGCTTTACGGTGCGAGCCCGCGTGCCTCGATCGCGCTGCTTCTTTGCTCGAAGGCTCTCGCCGCCATTCGGGGGCGTGATTTCCCGACGCCCGACGACATTCGCGATATCGCCGCTCCGGTGCTCCGCCACCGTCTAGCCCTTCGTGCCGAAGCCGAACTCGAAGGGGCGACGACCGACGCGGTAATCTCAGACATCCTCAAAACCGTGGAAGTGCCTCGGTAATCATTTCCTTAATTACTCGAACAACTTGTGCTTTTCGGAGCGATCTTGCCTCGCCATCTCGTAGCGACGCTTTCGTGAATTGCCCTTAGTGTGGGAAAGGTCGGACCAAAAACCCCGGCAAGGGTGCCGGGGTTCCATTAGAATTCGCTGTTTGGGTCGGGGCGGTTGTTCGCCGGGGCCGGTGTGCGGGCTGGGCGGGTGGCCGGTGATCGTTCCGGAGCCGGTGACGGCCGCGTTTGCGGCGTCGGGGTCGCGACGGCCGGAGGCGTTGCGGTGTTTGTGTTCGCATTCGCCGGTGTACGCGGCGTCGGCGTCGCTTTGGGCGCGGGAGTTGGCGTCACGGGCACCGGGCAAAGGTAGATGCCGCTGGGCTGAAGGATGCAGTTCGGGTCCATCATGAACGGACTCTGACCAGGGGGAACCTGGATGACCTGTCCGCCCGGTGGGATCGCGGGTGCTCCTGCGGGCGGTGCTCCGCCGTTTGCCCAGGGGTTGTAACCGTCGCCGCCTGGAACCGGGTCCACCATCGCAGGGTTTATGTTCGAGTTCCCGAGGGTCGAATAATCGGGCGGAAGATTAGAGAGGTTCTGCTCCTCGATGCCGGTGGCCGGGTTGATCGGCTGAACGGGCATCCCGTTGGCGTCCGCCTGCGGGACCGTCGTCGGGTCGGTTTGTTTTACTGAAGTGGCGTATATTAGGCCGAAGGTCAGGAGAGAGATCCCGACCAGCACCACGAAAGCGGTTTTCCAGATGTTGTTCGTGCCTTCGCCTGCGGTTGCAGCGGCGGCGGCGATCGGTTGCCCCGCCATCGCGAGGTCCAGATCCGAGGCGAATTCCCCTGCGGTGTGGTAGCGAGCGTCGGGATCCTTGGCGAGGGCCCTAAGTATGACGGGCTCGAGCGATTCGGGCAGGTCCTGCCTAAATGCGGAGAGTGGCGGAGGCGGCTCCTCGATGTGCCGCATCATCACCTCGGTCGGGGTTTCGCCCATGAACGGCCTTTCCCCCGCGAGCATTTCAAAAAGTATTACGCCGAGCGAGTAAAGGTCAGTCCTCGCGTCGATCACCTCCGCACCGGAGCACTGCTCGGGCGAAAGGTAGGCGAACCTTGCGGGGTCCTGCAGTGCCGTATCGTCGGTGATCGCGTTGGCGGTGCTGAAACCGAAGACCTTTACCGAAGCCGCGCCGGGTTCGCTGCTGAAAGCGAGGACGTTGGCGGGCGTTAGATTACCGTGAACTATGCCCGCAGCGTGAGCGGCCCCAAGTCCGGCGGCGATCTGCCGGGCGATCTCGACGGACATGTCGGCGGGAAGTCGTTCCTCGCGCTTTAGCGCCTCGGCGAGCGTCTCGCCGTTCGCTGCCTCGTAAACGGCATATGAGGTGCCATCGTAGGTGCCGAAATCTACCAGGTTGAGGACGTTCCGGTGATCGACCTTGGCGGCCGCCTTCGCTTCGCTGAAAAAACGGTCCGCGAGATCCGAACCGGCGGTAAGGATCGAGATAGACACCGGTTTGTCGAGCAGTGTGTTAATGCCGCGATAAAGTTCACCGAGCCCGGCGGGGCCGAGGTAGGCGTCAACACGGTACTTTTCGGCGATGAGTTTTCCGGTCAATTCTCCAGGCATCTTCAATTAGAACGTCTATCGGTTCAAGTGGTTGCAGGTTTTAGTATTTAGCCGGCGAATGTTCGCGAATAAATATAAGAAAATATTCGTAATATTCGCGTTATTCGCGGGTTAAAGCAATCTTTGCCATGACCACCCGGTCAATCCCGGCGGGTCCTGCAGTCGGGCGGGGACAGACTGTAAAGTCTGTCCTACATAGGAAAAGCGGGCGAGAACCTAGATCCTCGCCCGCTCAGGTATTGGCTGAAAGCCTACTGAGGGTTAGCGGACGGCGTGACGACGACGAACGCGATCAGCAGGGCGAAGAGCACGAGCGACTCGATAAGAGCGAGCGCGATGATCATGAGGGTCTGAACCTGGCCGGCGGCACCCGGGTTGCGGGCAGCACCTTCAGCGGCGCGCGAACCGACGATACCCTGAGCGATAGCGGCGAGGCCGGCGGCGATACCGAACCCGATGCCGGCTGCGAGAGCGCGGGACGAGTTAAGCGTGTAGGCGTTATCGGCTGCGCCGGCACCGGCCTGGGCCGAAGCGACGACCGACGTCATCACGATCGCGAGCGTCGCGAAGAAAATATGCTTCAATTTGGTCATTTTAATAGTCTCCTGTTTTATTTGTTCGGAGGACCGATCGATACCCAACCCGCTCGGGTGTATTATTTCGCCTGCTTCCGGTATGCGTATGATTTTATACTCGTCTGGAGTCATACGCTCCTGTAGCGTGCCGGCTGATCTTGCTATAAAAAGCGAGTTTTGAAAGACCGTTTTCCCCTTGTTTTAGAGTTCAAGCTTTAGCTTGTTTTCGTGATCCCACGGTGTCTCGGGGACAATATATACAAGCTAAAGCTTGAACTCTGAACTTTTAAGGTGCGGCCGTGATGTGCACCGGCCGCGCGTCACCGATGTGGTGTTCAAAATCCGGGTCCGGCTCGTGCCCGTGCTCATCGTGCGGCTCGTGCGTGACTTCGCCGAGGTAGATGGTCGAGAGCAGGGTGAAAACGAGCGTCTGCACGAACGAAACGAAAACGCCGAGTGCCGTGAGCGCGAGCGGCACGATGAAGTGCGTGAACGGCGGAGCGAGGTTCGTGATCTGCACGAAGACCTGCTCGTCAGAGTAGATATTCGCGAACAGCCGGACGCCGAGCGTGAGCGGGCGGATCAGGTTCGAGATCAGCTCGATGCCGAAGATCAGCATCGTTACGAGGAACATGAACCACGGCAGTTTCGGCCCGGCGAGGTGCTTCAGGTGGTTGAGCAGCCCGTTCTCACGGATACCGACCGAGTTGTAATAGATGAACGAGGCTATACCGAGTGCGAATGTGACGTTCACGGACGCGGTCGGAGACATGAAGAGCGGGAACTGCCCCATCAGGTTCGAGATCAGGATGAGGCAAGCGAAGGTCGCAATGACGGGGAAGTACTTGAACCCGTGCGGGCCCACGACGCTGACGATCATGTCCTTGATCGCGAGATAACCGGCCTCGAGAGTCTGCTGGCCCGGCGTGGGATCGTCGTCCGACAGCTTGCCCTTCATTATCCAAACTACCAGGACGGTGAGCAGACATGCGATCACGAACATGACCGTGTACCAGGGGACTGCGTTCTCGACAGTGTAGGGACCGAAGACGTTTTCCGCTTCGGTGCCGAAATTGGAGAAGAACTTATCCCAGACCGGCTTTGTGTAGTTCAACTGGAACTCGTGGACCGGTTCGCCGATGTAGTGGTTAATGAACTCGACGATGAGCGGTAGGTGATGTCCGCCGCCTTCTGAAAATAGGAACATTGTTATAAGTCCGTTGTTATAAGTATTGCTGAAACCCGATCGACCATATTCACTCGCCGGCATGGTGCCGGCGTTCCTTAGGTCCGAAAACCCCGAAGGGCGGCTTCGAACAGGATGGCGAAGCCGAATCCGGCCATCCCGACGAGGATCGCCCCGATCGGAAGTATCCCGAATACGTGGAAGAACGCTACGATGCCTCCGAGCACCAGGTAACGTATGAAATACCCGGCCCCGATGAAACTCGGTTTCTGCCCCTCCGCCGCGGTCGAGAAGATCGCCCTTAGCGACCGCCTCATCCAAAAATAGTTGACGAAGGCGAGCACGCAGCCGATCAAACCGCCCAACCCGAAACGAGCCCCGGCCAGAGCGGCCCCGGCGATCGACCCGCCAATACTCAAAACTGCGAGTATGACGAGAATACGCTCGTTCCGCGCCTCAGTTGTCAATGGCTGATCAGGGTCAGCAGGATCAAAATCAACGCTCACTGCAAACCGTAAATTTTACTAACAAAGTGCGGAAAAGACAAAGTCGCCCGCGAAAGACCGGCGTTCCAGCTAAAGCTGGCTTCCGTGGCGATGGGACGTTTCGTGGCAGCCGCGGGCCACCAAAAGGTGGAACTCCGAGCTTTGGATTATTTCTTAAAGATTTCGCCGATGATGCGGAAGAATTGGAAAAAGCCGATCGCGGCGCCGATGATGATGCCGACTACGATGCCCCAGGGGGAACTGCCGAGGATTAGGTCGGCGCCCCAGCCGATGATAAGCATTACGAGAACAGCGGCGAAAAGGGCGATCGCGGCGGACCAAGCGAGGCCGCTCGAGCGGATGGTTTCGGCGGTGGAGAGCGGCTTTGATTCGGAGAGGATGTAGGGTTCGTCTACGGTTTCCTCGCCCGCGGTTTCGTCCAGGATGGAAACGACCGGGGCGTCGAAGATCGGTACAGCGTGGGTTACCGCCTTCGACGCGGAGTGCGACTCGGACCTAGGCTCATTTTCGTCAAAGAGGCTGCTCATACCTCATCATGGCCGGCTCGCGGTAAGTTGTGTGCCCAGCAGCGAGAACAGCTTCGCCTGAATATCGGGGTTGTTGACGAGTTTCGTGTGCCCCTCGCACTGGTACAGCTCGGAAGCGACCGGGAGGATATTAGCATGACCGTTGGTGCGAAGAGTACTCAGGTCGAGCGACCGCTTCGGCACGACGCTGTCACCGACCACATAAAGGACGGCCTTTAGCTGTTCGGAAGTGATCTTCGTTCCCGCGGCGGTCGTGTAGGAATCCGCGTTGAACTGCGTGATCCAGCGGTCCTTCTTTTCATTACGACGAAGCACCACGGCGTTCTGCGTGTCCTTGCAGTCCCCACCCATCAGGTAGAAGGAAACGGGTACCTTTTCGCGCGTGTTGGCGTTCAGGGCCTCGTGGAATTGCTTGGCGCGCCGAAGTGCGGCAAGGAAGTACGGGCGAGCGTTCCGCTGCTCAGCCTCCGTGAACTTCTTCTTGAAACCGTCATCCTTCCAAGCGCTCCAGTCGTACTCGTCCCACGACACCGGGTCGTAAAGATCGATCTTCAATGGTTTCAGATCTTCGTCGTAGGCGATGAAGCTGCCGTCGAAGGGAAGCAGTTGGAAGATCGACGGGACGGTGAACACGTCGAAGCGGTCGAGGTTCTGAACCCACGGGAGCTTTATACCGCTGCCGACGTAAGAAACGCCTTTGAGAAGCGCTTCAAGTGACAGAAGCGAGCCCTCGTTCGGCGTGCCGAGCAGGAA
>JAEZJR010000333.1 GCA_023415725.1 Acidobacteriota bacterium | reverse complement strand
CAGCACCGGGGACAGACGTACGCGACGTTTCCGCTGCTGTTCAACGCATTGGAGCGGTGATCGGGCGTTTGTAACTGCTAATACGAATCTGCAGGACAAATCCCTGCGAATATGGACCTTGCGAATGAAGTTTTCGCGAGGTTTTTTATTTTGCAGGCACAGACACAATGCGTCAGGTCTAAGCTCTGGTTGGTTTGCATCACGACGACGGATGCGGTGCGGTATAAGACCGTGACGCGGAAGCGGTTATTGTCGTTCGGGGAGGACGAGCAGCGGGGAATTCTTCGCGATCTGTACGAGGAAAACATCAACCGGCTGGAGCGTGCGGTCTCGTTCTGTCTCGAGAACGGGATATCGCTGTACCGGATCACCTCGGACCTATTCCCGTTCGCGGACGGCGAGATGGGGCGGGGGATATTGATCGGGTTCGACGACCGGCTGGAGGCGATCGGGCAGCGGGCCTTAGAGAACGGAGTGCGGCTGGTCCTGCACCCGGACCAGTTCGTGGTGTTGAGTTCAGATTCGGAATCGGTCGTGGCGAACAGCATCAAGATCCTGGAGATGCACGCGAGGACGATGGACCTGCTCGGGCAGCCCCGGTCGGAGTGGGCGGCGATGACGATCCACGGAGGGAAAGGGAACCGGGCGGACCAGATGGTCGAGGTGATAAAGGAGCTGCCCGAGGGTGTTCGGAACAGGATCGTGTTGGAGAATGACGAGTACGCCTACGGTTCGGACGAGATCCTCGACATCTGCCGGCGGGCCGGGGTGCCGATGATCTTTGACGCGCACCATCACGTCGTGCACGATAAGCTGGACAGCTTCGAGCACCCGTCGGTGGCGGAAACATTCTGGGCGGCACGGGAGACCTGGGCCGACCCGGCCAACCAGATGGTGCATATCTCTAACGGTCGGACGCATTTCAACGACCGTGCCCACAGCGACATCATACGCACGATGCCGGAGGTCTTCAGGCATGCTCCGTGGATCGAGGTGGAGGCGAAGCACAAGGAGATCGCGATCGCGAAGCTACAGGAAGAATGGCTCCCTCGCAATTAGCGCTTCTCATTCCGCCCGAACCTTTCTATCATGGTTAAATGGCCCCGCGATGGTTTCTCGCATTTCTCGCGATCATCACAATTCAACTTTCCGCTAACGCTTACGAGCCGTTCAGGCTCGGGGCCGAGCCGTTGATACGGATCGGGCTTTCGACGAACTCCAGCAGCGTTTCGATCACGACGGGCGATTCGTCGCTTGTGGCGTACTCGGCGGACGAGCCGTTGAGGATGCTCGCGTCGAACCGCGTCTCGGTCGCAGCGCGATCCTACCGCCCGCCGGAGGTGGAACAATTCCGTTTTGAGATACAGAATCTGCCGACCGCGGACGAGGCGAACAACGTCGCTAAGGAGATCCGCGAGGCGACGGGCGAATCCGCTTTGGTGAGCATCGACCCCGCGACGAACACCTGGAAGGTTTGGATCGGGTCGGTGTTCGACTCCACCGAGGATGCGGAGCAGTTCAAGCTGGCGCTTGCGGAAAAGGGGTTTGAGGACGTCACACTGGTGACGGAGAAGAAAGTGCAACCGTCAGAGGACGCGATCGCCCTTTCGCAGCAGCTTCGCACGGCGGGGAAGTCGGAGGTGCGGAGCCTGGTCAGGACGACCGGGGCGTCGCAGCCGATGGGGCCGGACGTGGTGAATCCTGGCCTTCGCGAAGTCGTGGTGAACGGCATCAGCGACGTTTCGAAATACTCTTCGCTTAAGGCGGTGTCGTTCGGGTCGCTGAACGAACGGTCGAACCCGGTGAAGCTCAACGGGAAGGCGTACCGCGGGCGGATCGAGGTTTTCGTCAATTCCAAGGGGACGCTTACGGTGGTGAACGTGGTGCCGCTGGAGGAGTACCTGCTGGGCGTCGTGCCGGCGGAATTGAGCCTGCCGCACCTGGAAGCTCAGAAAGCACAAGCGATCGCGGCGAGGACCTACGCCGTGGCGAACATCAACGGATACGGCACAAAGGGTTTTGACATGCTGCCGACCGTTTGGTCCCAGGTTTACAAAGGTATTTCGATCGAAACGGCGATGGGGACGCGTGCGGTGCAGGAGACCCGAGGGCAGATCGCTACTTATCAAGGCAAGCCGATCATGGCTTATTTCACGTCCACTTGCGGCGGTCGGACTGAGAATTCGGAGAACGTGTTCGACCACGCGGAGCCATACCTTCGCGGTGTGGAATGCTCACTCGAGGGGCGGCGTCATTTCGAGCCGTTCATGATCAAAACATCGCGGACGCCCGCAAAGCTCCGGAACGATTCGGACCTCGAACTCGTACGGCTTGCATCGCTGCTGGCGGTTAACGGGTTCTCGATGCTGGCGAACCCGATCACGGACGATTGGCTCGACGAGATGCCGACGGACGGCGAGATGTCGAACTGGCTCAATCAACTCGCTTCGAAGTTCGGTAAGCCCTTCCCGAACGTGAGCAAGAAGTCGAGCGAGCCGGTAGAACTGGCACGAATACTGGCGTCCTTCATCTACACGCCAGGTGCCCCTGACACATTGCTGAGCGATTCGGACGTGAATTACCACCTCTCGTTCGACGATGCTGCTGAGGTGCCGAAGGAACGGCGGGCGGACCTTGCGATGCTGCTGCGGGACGGATACTTCTCGCTGCACGGCGACCTGACGCTGAAGCCGTCGAAGCATTTCTCGCGGGCGAGGATGCTGCGGCTGATCAGGCAGATCTATCAGAAGAAAGGGTGGATGCCGTCGCTGCAGGCGGGCACGACCAAGGCGAGCACGGACGGGAAACTCGTGATCGGGAGCGGGAAGACGAGCCGAACCCTGGCGATACGTCCGGACGTGTTCTTGTTCAGGCAGTTCGGCGGGGATCTTTACCAGATCAAGGAAGCGGCCCTGGTCGGCGGGGAGAACGTGAAATTCCAGACGGACGGGAACGGTGCTGTTTGGTACCTGGAGATCGAACCGACCGACACGCCGACGGTCGCGGAGAACATGTCGCCGTTCACGAACTGGACAGAGTCGGTTTCCGCTTCGGTCGTGCAGTCGCGGCTTTCGCGTTACGTTAAAGGGATCGGCACGCTCTACGACGTGAACATTAAGCGGCAAGGGTATTCACGCCGCGCGGTCGAACTCGAGATCATCGGGTCGAACGGTGTGAAGTCGCTGAAGGGCGGCAAGATCCGCTCCGCCTTGAGGCTGAAAGAGCAACTTTTCGTCATCAACAAGCGCTACAGCGGCAACCAGGTAATGGGTTACACCTTTACGGGGCGCGGCTGGGGCCACGGCGTGGGGATGTGCCAGTACGGCGCCTACGGCATGGCGAAGATGGGAGTGAAATACGACGAGATCGTGAAGCATTACTACACGGGGGTGGAGATCACCAAGTCGTACTGACCTTTGGGTTCTTGGCATCCTCACCCCCGATCCTTCGAGCGATAGAGCTTTTCATCTCCGAATAACAGTCTTCGCATATGCCGTGCGAAAGGTCGGGCATTCTTTCCTGTTCGAACAGCCGCGATTCGTTGAGCGCGGATTCGATCTCGAGCCATCCGGCGTCGGAACGGATCTTTTTGCACCAGCTGCAAACGTGTAATATCTCGCCCGACCGGGTGCCGGGCAGGTAAGCAGAGAGGTGCTTTTGTGAGGCGAGCGTTACCGAGAGCGTTTCGGTGCTGAATTCGACGATGCGATCTTCCAGCAGCCTGATGATCATTCGCAACTGCCTTTTGCGGTCGGGAGCGTCGCAGCGGAAGGTAAAGCTGACGGGGTTTCCGGGTGAGATCGTCTGCAGAAGTTCCCGATAGATCGATTCGGTCGCGGGGTCGGAGATGAAATCCCAGATCACGAGGCCGATCACTTTGTCAGACGTGAATTTCTCACCCGAATTCGATCGAGCGAATCGGTCCCATTCCTCATTAACGAAGATGATCCGGTGCGATGGGTCTATGTGATAGACAATTTGTGGGGTGTTCATGGGAGGAGGATAGCCATGGATCAACGAGGCCGATTAAATTATAGATCTTGCCGGCCGCGAAGCGCTAGAGCCGCGTTTAACGGAGATCACTTAATCCATTGCGAGCACAACTCTTCGCCGGCCCGTGAAAGGGTTGCGCCCGTGGCAGGCGAGCATGTTTTCGACGATGAGGATGTCGCCCTCGAGCCAGGGAGTTGCGAAGGCAAGGTCATTGATCACTTCTCGGATGTGGCTGAGGTCGCAGAAGTCGATCTCGCCGCCGTCGGCGAAGCGGACGTTAAGCCGGGGCCTGTGCTTTTCCGGCGCCGGTAGATGATCCCGATAAAACTCATCGCCGAAGCCCTTTGAAAGCCGACTCCAGCGGGGATCAGATCGATTTGCTGGGGTCG
This sequence comes from Acidobacteriota bacterium, assembly GCA_023415725.1. Lineage (GTDB taxonomy): Bacteria > Acidobacteriota > Blastocatellia > Pyrinomonadales > Pyrinomonadaceae > OLB17. The sequence continues at coordinate 6,592 of JAEZJR010000333.1, read as the reverse complement.
ATCTCGCCAGGGCCCGTTACGGCCGGATCCATGACCTGCCATGGAGTGCACTCAAGTCGGTACGGAGCCGCAAGGCCGGCATCTTCCACCCTTTTGGCGTTGGAATGGTAAACCCTTACTGTCTTTTGGTCAGGCGCGATCGCGTCCGGTAGCTTGCTCCCAAAATCGGGGTTCGGAACGCTTAGGTGTTCCGAATAATCCCAATCGTAAGTGTCGATCACGCTCGCCTTGAACGAGGTAAAAGTGACCTTTACCTTCTTCGAGTTTTGGATCGGCATTACCGTCACCGTCGCCATGGTTTTCAATTGAAATCCGTGAAGGGCATATAGGATATCGCGGTCCGCGTCGCTGCCGGTGAGTTGGTATCGGAGGGGCAGCTCGACGAGGCTTTGATATTCCAGGTTCATGGGGCCCATCATGTTCCATTTCGGATGAGGTGCCTTCCCCTGGATGCGAGGGAGCAGTCCTGCCCACTTCGAAGATCCGCCCGTGAATCTCGCCTTCTCTTCGGTCAGGTAAACGGCACGATGGTACTTAAGAACCGATCTGACGTCCGAGTGGTTCGTCAGATGCGACGGTGCGGTAAACGTGTAAAGGGAATTTCTGACCCTGTTTTTTAACCACTGTCGCATCAGGTCGGCGGCAAGGGACGTTTGGAGTGCCCCCTTATTCATGTCCACTTGATCGGCAAGGCGGCCGTAAAAACCAGCCACCTGGTCGGGTGGGAGTTTCGCCAGTATATCGCTCATAATTGTTTCGGTTGTTCGGCCAAAGAGTTTTTAGGCCGGCGCTCGACGTGAGGCTCGGGTAATTTGCCCTGTGCGGGCTGGACGGCTTACGTGAGACCGGTGAAAAGCAAATTGTCCATCCTCACGATTCAACGCGTAATGTGTCGCCGAAAAAAATCACCTTCGATGAACCGCTCTTCATCCACTGTTCTGTTGTTCGTCTGCCTTGTTTGGTTTGCACTGATCGTGCCGGCCCAGGAGGGCCGCCTGTCGACGCTGGGTTCGAAGACGGCCAGGACGGGCTTTCGGAACGAAGAGGAGATCGCCGTTAAGTTCGATCGCTGGCGAACGGATGAGGACGCACGCGGGTGGCTCGCCGCGATGGGATACAAAGTCGAGGACGTCCAGGGGGTCCGAACGTCTAAACCGAATGGTGAGAAGGCGGACGTGCAGGTTCACATAACGACTACCAGGGGCGAGCGTGTCGAAGGGGTCTCGATAAAACTGGTCAGTGGTGCTAACGGTTTCAATCAGGTCGATAAGCGATGGTTATCGCAATACGCAAAGCTGTGGAAAATGCCCGCCGAGGTGGTTGAGGGGCTAAAGCAATTCGTCGGGGAGGTGACGCCGGACAAATTGTCGCGGAACGCAGAGCGGATGTATCTGGATGAACTGGACGTCAATAAGCGAAACGCGATAATGGAGTTTTTCACGCGGAACAAGGACACGATAGTGTCGGATATTTTAGAAGGGGACGGCATGTTCGCCGCGAATTGGCTGCTCGTGGCTCACCGCCCCGGTGCGAAAACGCGTTGGAGCCTTAAAAGCTCTGCGGACGCTGCGAGATTCTTTGCCGAGGGGTCAGTCACGATAACACGTGCCGGCAACTTGAAGATCGGCCGCATAACAATGCAGCGCAAAGGCGGCGACGGCGGCCGGGAAACAGCGAAGATGCTGCAGTTCAAGATCAACCCCGTACTTCTATTCGAAGCAAAATGAAGTTAACACGCTCACAGATCATCGGGGCGATATTTTTCGCAGTGGCGATCGTCATTTCCGCGATCATCCGTAATTTGTTTTAGATCGAGGAGTCGTCACTCATCTGAAAGCGCTCGCTCCAGCGGCGTGGATGTTTTGGTATCGAACTGCGACTCGTCGATCGAACGCATCTTCGAGAACCTTTCCGCCTTCGCCGTCAACAACTTGAGAAACTGTTCGACATTTTTTCGATTCTTACCCCAATCCAGCAGCTGTGGAAACGGACTACATTTGCTTTCTATTTCGATTCGTCCGTCGTCCGTAAACCTGACGGTTAGTTTTTCACCCCATGAAGAACCGTTGATCGGTATCTTCGCGACGAACTTATCCGAGTGCGGGGTTTCGTATTCCCAGCCGATCAAGCGGAAGGTCTGTACGATCGCTTCGCGAATCGATCGCCGGTCAGAATCCAGGTCGATCGTCGCCGTGTAAGCCGTGGATGGGAATCCAAAAGCCATAGGTTCGAGAGCTCCGTTAAAGCTGTGTTTTAGTCGTGTTTGTCGCTCATTCGGAAAACTAACTTCCCGCCGTTCATCAATTCGCTGTGGGTGATGTAGCGGCGGTCGAGCTTTTTGCCGTTGAGTTCGACGCTGGAGACGTAAACGTTCTTGTCGCTTTGGTTTGCGGCCTCGATGGTGAGGGTCTTGCCGTTCTCGAATTTCAGGGTCGCGGTCTTGATGATGGGGCTGCCGAGTTCGAAGCGGCCGGAGCCGGGGGCGACGGGGTAGAAGCCGAGAGCGGAGAAGAGGTACCAGGCGGACATCTGGCCGCAGTCGTCGTTGCCGCCGAGGCCATCGGGCGTCGGGCGGTACTGGTTCTTTAGGATCATGCGGACGCGTTCCTGTGTCTTCCACGGGTGATCGGTGAAGTTGTAGAGGTAAGCGGCGTGGTGGGCGGGCTCGTTGCCGTGGACGTAGTTGCCGATGATCCCCTCTCGGGTGACGTCCTCCGTCTCGGCGAAGAATTCGTCGGGCAGGTGCATCGTGAACAATTCATCCATGTGGGCGGAGAATTTCGCTTTCCCACCCATCATCTCGATCATCGCTTCGGGTTCGTGCGGTACGTAAAGGCTGTAATTCCACGCGTTCCCCTCGATGAAGCCCTGGCCGTGGGTCGACAGCGTATCGAAATTGTCGCGGAATTTTCCGTCGCTCATCTTCGGGCGCATAAAGCCGGTCGAAAGGTCGTAATGATTGCGCCAGTTGCGTGAGCGTTTGATGAATTCGTCGTAGAGATCGCTGCGGCCGAGTTTTTTCGCAGCCTGCGCGATCGCCCAATCGTCGTAGGCGTATTCGAGCGTTTTCGAAACGGACGAGGAGTTCTTATCGTCCGGCACGTAGCCGAGCTTCATGTAGTATTCGAGCCCGTCGTAGTAGCCGGTCCGCGCGGTCTGGGCGGAGGCTTCGAGTGCCTTCATCGCCTCGGGGCCGGTGAGATTTCCGGTTACGATCGCGTCGGCGATCACGCTGACGCTGTGGTAGCCGATCATGCACCAGTTCTCATTGGCGTAGTGCGACCAGACGGGCAGCATCTTGTGAACGCTTTGGTCGTAATGGGCCGTCATCGATCGGATCATGTCGCGGTTTCGCGTCGGCTGGATGATGTTCAGCAGCGGATGCAGCGCGCGATAGGTGTCCCAGAGCGAAAAGGTCGTGTAATTCGTGAAGCCGCTCGCCGTGTGGACGTTCTGGTCGAGGCCCTTGTATTTGCCGTCGCGGTCCATGTAAACCGTCGGTGAGAGCATTGCATGATAAAGAGCTGTGTAGAAGTTCGTCATCTCGCCTTCGTCGAGGGCGGTGACGGCGATCTTGCCGAGCTCTTTGTTCCACTCGGCTTGGGCTTCACGTTTGACGCGGTCGAAGTCCCAGTGCGGCGTTTCGGCTTTTAGATTCGCCACAGCTCCCGCCGTTGAGACAGGGGATAGTGCGAATTTGATCTGCACCTTCTCTCCGGCGGCGGCGTCGAAATCGAAATAAGCTCGGATCTGCTTTCCGGCGATCTCAGGGAAGTTTCGCGTTTGGTCGAACTTGCGCCAGAAGCCCTGGTAATCCTGCTTGCCGAAATTCTTGAAGCCGTAAGATTTGAACGGCTTCGAAAATTCCATCGCGAAGTAAACCGTCCGCGTGCGTGCCCACCCATTGGTCTGGCGGTACCCGACGACGGTGCGGTCGTTCTCGACGCGTACGAACGTCCAGACGTTCTTGTCGTCGTAATTGTAGATGCCGTGCATCAGATCGAGGATGATGTGAGCATCGGCCGTCGCGGTCGGGAAAGTGTATTGGTGAAATCCGACGCGAGTCGTCGCGGTCATCTCAGCGAGGATGTTGTGATCGTCGAGGCGGACGCTGTAATAGCCGGGCTCGGCCTTTTCGTTAGCGTGCGAAAACGCTGAGCGGAAGCCGGTCGACGGGTCGGCCTTGCTGCCGGGCTCCAACTGCAATTCGCCAACCGTCGGCATGATCAGAAAATCGCCGAGATCGCTGTGCCCCGTCCCGCTGAAATGCGTATGCGAGAATCCGACTATGCTTGTGTCGTCGTACTGGTACCCCGCACAGTATTTATACGCCTCAGGATTGTATTTCCCGTTGATGTTGTGCGGCTGCTGGTCCGTGTCCGGCGAAAGCTGCACCGACCCGAACGGCACGGTCGCTCCGGGGAATGTGTGGCCCATCTTGTGCGTGCCGATGAGCGGGTTGACGTAACGGATGTAATTTGCGTTTTGCGCGGACGCACCTGTGATAAGGATCATGGCGACAAGGAGCAGCGAGAGTATTTTCATTTGTTAGTTAGCTGGTCGGCAGCCAAACCGAAATAGCGAAAAGCACCTGAGCTAAATAATACAGCGGGATGCCCCAAATCTTGTTGGAGACCGAGTGGTCGATGAATCGGTCGCGTGCGACTGAGATGTCAGAAACCGCGAACATGCAGGCGGCGACGGCGATCAGCGGTAATAGGGTTGCGGCGGCGAATGAGACCATCAGGACGATCGCGATCGAGTAGACAGCGATGGCGATTCGATAATGTTCTTCAAGGTGCGGCCACAGCCATAAGATCAAAAGCACGGCGACGAAGCTCCAGGCTATGAACCCGGCGGCGAAGCCCCAAGTGTTCAACGGCATCGTTGAGAAAGCGGCCGTGTACGCGAGATGGGCGGCCAGGAACGCTCCGATGCCGGCGATAAGGGCTATTTTGGTCCTCGAAACCAGAAGAACATCCCCGATCCAGCTGAACCCGAGAGCCGCAACGACGAACGTACCGTAGTTCGAAGTTCCTAAGCCTAATGTTCCGAGCAGGAGGAACGCCGTGCTCGCCGCGATCTTCGTGATCAGTACGAGCCGCCTGGAGCCCTTCCAGTCTGCCAACACGTTCGCGGCCGCGGACCCCAGACAGAGAACGCTCAATAAGATCGTGATTCGGTTCAATTTCCCTGTCTCCGCTGCTCCTCGACCTCCGGCCGAAACGCAAGTGTTAAGATATGTTTACAGTGAATTCGCGATCAACACAACGGCCGATCTATGCCATTGCGGGGCCGACGGCTTCGGGGAAGACCGCTCTCGGGGTTCGGCTTGCGAAGCACGTGGACGGCGAGGTGGTGAATTTCGATTCGGTGCAGATCTATAGCGAGATACAGATTGCGACCGCGAAGCCCAGCGAGGAAGAGAAGCAGGGGATACCGCACCACCTGATCGATTACGTCGACCCGAACGTCAATTACACCGCGGCCGATTGGGCACGCGACGCGGCGGCGAAGATCGGGGAAATAGAAGGATTAGGGAAAATCCCTATTTTGGTCGGGGGGACAGGGTTTTATCTTAGAACGCTAAGAAACCCCCTTTTCGAAAGTCCAAAGACGGACGAGGCGATCCGCTCTCGTCTTCGTGCGCTGAAGGAAGAGCACGGGCCAGAGCATCTGCACTTGATGCTGAATGAGCGGGACCCGGCCGCCGCGGAGAAGCTTTTCCCTCGGGATTCGCCCCGCATAATGCGGGCATTGGAATATATCGAGCAAACCGGGCAGTTATTCTCGGAGCAGCAGCCGAATCGTTCCGATCCGCCGGAATTCGCCTCGCGGATACGTCTTTTCGTGCTGAATCCGCCCCGGGACGTGCTGTATGACAAAATAAACGCTCGCTCCGAGGGACACTTCGCGGCCGGATTGGTCGAAGAAGTGAAACAATTGTTGGCGTCGGGCGTAAATGAAATGGGCAATGCCCTTGGGGCCCATGGTTATCGTCGCGTATGCGAGTATTTACGCGGCGAGCGTACGCTGGAGTCGGCCGTCGAACAGACGAAACAGGACGTCAGGAATTACGCTAAACGGCAACTGACGTGGTTTCGAAGGGAAACGGACGCCATCTGGCTGGATGGGTTCGGGGATGAAGAAGCCGTTTGGCGGCTTCTGTTAGCCAAACTTGAGGCCTGATGAACACAGAATATTAGCGGAAATAAAAAAATGGTTGTTCACCATTTTGAATCTGCTATAATCTGGTTTCATTGTAAATTTAAGAAAACAAAGGGGAAAATGTTATGGAAAAACCTGCCGCCCAGAACATTCAGGATGCCTTTTTAAATTCAGCTCGCCGAGAAAAAATAACAGTCGTTATACACCTTCTTCAGGGGTCGACCCTTACGGGCCGGATCAAGAGTTTTGATAAATTCTCCGTACTCATGGACGTCACCGGGCAGGACTTCCTGATCTTCAAACACGCGATCTCCTCCATCTCGCAGGAGCGTAAGTCGGAATAAGCTGTTTTGCGCGGGAGATTCATCACTTTCGAGGGGATTGACGGCAGCGGTAAATCCACACAATTGAGATTGCTGGCGGG
>JAEZJR010000329.1 GCA_023415725.1 Acidobacteriota bacterium | reverse complement strand
CACAGCTATAAGATCCCGGCTGACGAATACGAACGCGAACTCGCGACCGACCTAGACGACGATACGCCGGATAAACCCAAGGGCATGGCCCTCCATACTAAGATCCTTCTCGGGCTGCTGATCGGTGTTCTGGGCGGGCTCGGTGTGAACTGGACCCTCGGGGGCGACCATCCAGACGTGGTGTGGTTGGTCAGCAACATCACGCAGCCGATAGGAACGCTCTTCCTGAGCCTGCTGTTGATGATCGTGGTGCCGCTCGTTTTCTCGTCGCTCGTGGTGGGTGTGGCCGGCATCGGCGACATCCGGAAACTCGGGCGGATCGGCCTCAAATCATTCGCTTATACGCTATTGATCTCGGGGCTTTCGGTGGTGATCGGCCTGGGCCTCGCGAACCTTCTTGAACCCGGAAGGAAGATCAGCGAAGACGTGGCCGTGCAGCTCAAGGAAAAATTCAGCAGCGGCGCCGCAAGCGCGGCCGACGCGCAAAAGAAAGCAGCCGAAGCCGCCAAGAGCGATTCCGCCCTGATGCAGGCGGTCAAGACGGTGGTTCCGCAAAACGTGTTCAACTCGGTCTCCGGAACGAGTCCGAACATGATCCACGTGATGTTCTTCGCGTTGATCGTCGGGATAGCGATCACGCTGATCTCTTCATCGGTGACCGCCCCGTTCGTAGGGTTCATGGAGGCGCTGTTCGCGATCACATCGAAGATCATCGACATCATAATGAAATTCGCCCCCTACGCGGTGGCGTGCCTGATCTTCAACAACGTCGCGCAGTTCGGTCTCGATCTTCTTCAATCGCTCGCGTGGTTCGTCGCGACGGTGCTGCTGGGCTTGGGGATCCATTTCTTCGGGGTATATTCGCTTTCGATCTATTTCCTCTCGAAGATAAACCCGATCGAGTTTTTTCGTCGTATCCGCACGGTGATCGTAACGGCGTTCTCGACCTCTTCCTCGAACGCGACGCTCCCGACCGCTCTGAGGGTCGGCGAGGAGAACCTCGGCATCCCGAAAGAGATCAACAGCTTCGTACTGACCGTCGGGGCAACCGCGAACCAGAACGGAACGGCGCTGTATGAAGGCGTCACGGTGCTCTTCATCGCTCAGCTCGCCGGCGTGGAATTGTCCCTCGGTCTTCAACTGATGGTCGTGCTCTACGCGATCGTTGGAGGGATCGGCACGGCGGGCGTTCCGTCGGGGTCAATACCGTTCATCATCGGCATCCTCGCTATGATCGGTATCGATCCGGCCTTGATCGCGATCATCCTCGGCGTCGACCGCATCCTCGATATGTGCCGCACGACGCTGAACGTTGTGGGCGATCTTACAGCCGCGACCTTCGTCGCAAAAAGCGAGGGTTACGAATTGCTGCAAACTCCCGAAGACGTTGGAATCGGTTGATTTTGGGATTAAACTGTTCCCGTTATGATCAGGAGCGACCTTTTAACTCCTAATTACCCCCAGCCGCTTAGGGTGCGTTTCACCGTCGACGATTATTACAAGATGATCGAGATGGGGATGATCGAGGACTATGAAAAAGCCGAGATCATCGACGGGGAAATGGTTCGGAAAATGACAATTGGTGATAAGCAGGCGGCGGTGGTCGATAGATTGAACCGGTTGTTGATAAAAGCATTGCCGGACGAAGTGTTGGTAAGGGTCCAGAATCCGCTCCGACTAAGCGATTTTGACGAACCGGGACCGGATTTCGTGCTCGCAGATCTTACAAAGTACGACGGGAACCGCCACCCGCGGCCCGAAGAGACACTGGTGGTGATCGAGGTCGCCGATGCGAGTTTAAAGAATGACCGGAGCGTGAAATTACCCTTGTACGCAAAGGCCGGGATCGGTGAGGTTTGGATAGTGAATCTTCGCGACAACGTGGTGGAGATCCATCGGGAACCGACGGTCGATATTTACCAACACGTGAGCGTCCTTAGGCGCGGCGAAAGGGTCACTTCGACGAGGCTTCCGCATGTGAGTTTCGACGTTGATTCGATACTCGTGTAGAGAAACCGCCGCAGAGCAAGGAGGGCCGGTATGTTCCCGATAGGCGACGACAATTCCGAGATCACGATCACCCCGTTCGTGAACTACATCCTTATCGGGATCAATATACTCGTTTTCGTATTGTTACAGGGGCTTGGCGGGAATGATGCATTCTCCTACGCCTTTTCTCTCGTACCGAGGGAGGTAACGGAAGGGATCGACGTGGCCGGCGTCATCCCGATCGTCGCGGACGGCGGCCGGGTGATCGGGCAAATACAGCATTACGAGACGCCGCTTCCTGTTTACTTCAATTTCCTTAGCTCGATGTTCATGCACGGGGATATCATGCATATCTTCGGGAACATGCTCTTCCTGTTCATCTTCGGCGACAATCTCGAGAACCTGCTCGGGCACATCCGGTTCGCGATCTTTTATCTTTTGTGCGGGTTCGCGGCGGCCTTGGCCCAAGTGATGATGGATCCGGATTCGTTGATCCCGATGCTCGGGGCCTCCGGGGCGATCTCGGGCGTTCTGGGTGGCTACATCGTGCTGTTTCCTCAGAGGCAGGTGCGGGCGATCATCTTCAATTTCCTCACGACCGTCCCGGCGTTCGTCGCTCTGGGACTTTGGATCGGCGTTCAGGTCCTACAAGGTTACTTCGCCGATGCCGGCCAGGGCGGCGTCGCCTACGCCGCGCACATCGGCGGATTCATCGCCGGGGCCGCATTGATCAAGCTCTTCGCCATCGGCCGCCGCATTTAACGCCTACCAAACCGTAAACTCGTTCAAATAGGTCGCGTTTCCCAGTCCAGTTTTGGCCGGACCGCTCCGGGGATCGGACCGCTCAGGTCGCCGCGGGCACCATCCCCGTCGGGGCTGTCCACCACGTTGAAGGTCACGGCGTCGCGCTCCGCGAAATGTTGCCGGAATGGTTCGTAGGTCGCCGCGACCGCCGTCACGAAAACCGCCCCTTCTGAAAGAAGGTTTCCGGGTATCCACACGGTGCTCACGTATTCGCCGGTTTTGCGCGGGTTCTCACGCCAACCGCTAAACCAATCGTGTGAGACGAATATGCACGCCCCCTGTTCATTGTAGAACTCCAATCCGGGAACAATGCGTCTGCCCGGCGAATCCACCCGATAGGCCATTTCGATCCCGACGGGATTCCTTATATCCACCGCCGACGTCGAGCACCCGTCCGTGTCACATACACGAAGAGATATCAGACTGGCGAATTCGTCCCCCGGAAGGTCAGGAGCCTCCCATTGCCTCTCGGCGCCCGTCTCCGATCGTTCATGGATGTATTCGCTGACGATCGTTTTAGCTTCACCATCGCCCCGCAATCGGCCGTTCTGAAGCCAAAGCACCCGTTCGCAGAGTCTGGTCATGGCCTGCATGTCGTGGGATACGAAGAAAATGGTCCGTCCGGTCTCCCCGACTTCGCGCATCTTTCGCAGGCATTTCTTCTGGAAACCCACGTCACCGACCGCTAGTACCTCATCCACGATCAAAACCTCCGGTTCGAGGTGGGCAGCGATCGAGAAGGCGAGGCGCATGTACATCCCGGTCGAGTAGTGCTTGACGGGCGTATCCAGGAATTTTTCCAACTCGGAAAATGCGACGATCTCGTCGTACCGCTTCTTGATGTCGCTGCGGCGCATCCCAAGGATCGCCCCATTGAGGTAGATGTTCTCCGCTCCCGAAAGCTCCTGGTGGAAACCGGTCCCAACCTCGAGCAAGCTTCCGACCCTGCCGTGGATCACCGCCGTCCCTGAGGTCGGCCGTGTAATGCGGGAAAAGATCTTCAGCAGTGTAGATTTCCCCGCGCCGTTTTGGCCGATTATCCCGACCGTTTCCCCCTCTTTCACGTCAAAACTAAGGTCCCGGAGCGACCAAAGTTCGCGAGTGTCATCGGTTCTACCGAACCTAATGAGGCCGGTGAGCAGTTCGCGAAACGAGTATGGTTGCCGCTCGCCCAGGAGGTAGAGTTTCGACAGGTTTTGAGCTTGGATCGCGTACATCGCTTCGATGCGGCGTCAGATGACGTCCGCGAATTTATCCTCCAGCCAGCTGAAAACGAACAGCGAAAACACCAATAACACAGCGAGCGAAATGCACGATACTACTATCACCGGCCAGTCGTGGGCAGTGCCGAAGACCGAGTTGCGGAACCCCTCAACGATACCGACCATCGGATTGATGGCGTACAAATATTTCCACTTCTCAGCCACCAGGTTAGACGGATAGAAAAGGGGCGAGGCGATCATCCAGACCTGCAGGATGAACGGGAGTGCGAACTTCACATCGCGGAAACGCACATTAAGGGCGGAGAACAGGATACCCACGGCAATTGAAAGGATCACCCCGAGAACCAAAAAGATGGGAGCCATAACCACGGACGAGGCCGGCGTGACCCCGAACCATACCAACATGCCCGCGAGAACGAGGAGACTGAAGACCAGGTCGAACGCCCCGGCGACGCTGGCAGCCACAGGTACGATGAGCCGGGGGAAGTACACCTTCGTGACGAACGTCGGGTTGTTCACGAAACTCAACGCCGCCATCGTGACAGAGCCATGGACAAAAAGCCAGATGACGAGCCCGCTCAAAGCGAATACGGGATACGGGACGTCCGCCGTTTCGAATCGTGCGAATGTGCTGAAGATGACCGTGAAAATTATCGTGGTGAGGAGGGGTTGGAGCAGTACCCAGAGTATCCCGATGACCGTTTGTTTGTAGCGGACCTTGATGTCCCGCCAGGTCAGGAAATACAGCAACTCCCTATACTCCCATATCTCTGCGAGATCGAGTCCGGCGAGCCCCTTGTGGGGCGCAATTAGGGTTGTGCGTTTATAATCGGGTTTGCTCAAGTTTTCTTAGAATTCCCAAACGTTAGCTCTGGGCCATTGATCGGTCGTCGAGTGGGGTCACCGATCTGGAGCAACTGCAGCGCAAGCCCAAATGAAATACAATCATATTTGCACCGTATTGTCATAGCCCACGATACTCAAAAATGAGGGTGATCCATTTTATCGATTCGCTTAACCTCGGCGGAACCGAGACGCTGACGCTTGATGTGTGCCGCAACGCGTCGAAGGCGGGGCTGGATCTGACCTTGGCGACGTGCAACGGCGGCACCCTGCAGGACCAATTCAAGGCAAGCGGCTTGGAGGTCGTGCGGATCCCCCGGAGGCTGCCGATCGACCCAATAACGGTACAGAGGCTACGCCGTTTGATCAGGGAACGCAGGGCGCAGGTGGTGCATGGCCACCAGGCCGTCGACGGGGTCCACTTGTATCTGGCGACGCGCGGGCTGCGAAATGTGAAGACGGTCCTCAGCTACCACGGGTACATTACGGACACCAGGAACCGTTTAGCCTTAAAGCTATTGATCCCCCGTGTGGATGCGAACATCGTGGTCAGCGGAGGGCTCAGGGATTGGCTCCGCGAGAAGGACGGCCTCGACACTTCGCGATTGGAGGTCCTCTACAACGGCGTTGACCCTGCCCGGTTGAGGCCGACGGGCCGGTCGGTGCGTCGCGAACTCGGCATAGCGAATGACGCCCCGCTCGCCGGGATGGTGGGTAATTTCTACCGTGACCCGAGAAAAGACCAACTGACCGTCGTGAAGGCCCTGCCGCGCGTCTTTGCGCAATTGCCCGATGCCCATTTCCTTTTTGCGGGGCGGCTGGAACCAGGGGCAGAAGAAAAACTTGCCCGCTGCAAGGAGCTTTGCGAGAATTCCGGGATCGCCGACCGGGTCCACTTTCTCGGCCCTCGAAATGATGTCCCTGACATCCTCGCGGAACTCGATCTTTTCGTTATTTCTTCGCTTCAGGAGGGGCTCCCGATCGCGTTCAACGAGGCGATGCTCGCCGGGACCGCCGTGCTCGCCTCCGACATCGGGCCGCACGTCGAAGCGTCGGACGGGGGCAAATACGCAGAACTCTTCGTCACGCAGGATGAAAACGAACTCGCAGAAAAGATGATCGCCCTTTTGACCGATGCTGAGCGTCGTGAAGCTCTCGCGGCGAAGGCCCGCGATTTCGCTAAAGATACGTTCAGTATCGACGCTCACCTGAAACGGCTCGTTTCACTTTACCGATCATTGATGACGGAGGGCCCCGGGCAGTGAGGATACTCATAGGGATGCCGTCCGCCGATTCCTGGGGCGGGCCGGCCTCGAGCGAACCGCCATTCGTCGAAGGGCTGCGTCGGCACGGTCACGAGGTCATCGAGGAGGACTTCGTGTACGGCGACAAGGAGCGGCCCACGCCTTTCCTTTCGCGCGTCTCCCGGGTGGCAAGGACCGCGGCCCGCATTCGCTCGCGCGTGCGCGGCGGGAACTTCGATCTAGTGCACCTCAACTCCGCATTTGATAAGCGAACGATCCTCCGCGATTCTTTCACGATCTTCGCCATGGGCCGCAAAAGGCCGAAGGTGTTCATCAAGATGCACGGTTCGTTCCCCGAACAATTGAAGGAGCCGGGACCGTTCTTCGGTAGGCTGATGCGGTATCTGATCGATAACGTGGGCGGTTGGGGCTACCACACGACGCCCGAACGGGTTCTTTTCGAGGAAATCGGGTTCGATACGAGCCGGTTCCACCGAGTTCGGAACGCCATCACTGTACATCTCGACCTACCCGAAGATTACAGACGCGAACAGAAGGACGTCGGGGAAGTGTTCGAGTTGTTGTTCGTGTCCCGGCTCGTGCCGCTAAAGGGACTCACCATCCTCATCGACGCGTGCGCGATACTGCGAAGCCGCGGCGTCCGGTTCAGGCTCACGTGCGTCGGGGAAGGCGAAGCCCGCCGTGATGCCGAAGACGCCGTCGGGCGTTACGGGCTAGGCCGGGTTGTCACCTTCACGGGCCACATTCCCGAGGACGCCGTTAGGGAGCGCATGGTGTCCTCCGACATCTTCGTATTCCCGACACTCTACGGCGAGGGGTTCCCGAACGTGCTGTTCAAGGCGATGGCCCTCGGGTTGCCCGCCATCTCGACGCGTATCCGCGGTGCAGATGATTACCTAAACGAGCCGGGCAATTGCTTGTTCGCCGAGAAAACGGCAGAGAGCATCGCCGACCGCATCGAACAACTTATCGCCGACAAAGAACTTCGCGAACGAATATCGGCGAACAATCTGGTCTACGGAAGATCGCTCGGCCCGGACGAGATCGCAAAGGAGTTCGAAGCGGTGTATACGAAGGTTATCGGCCGGGACACGCAAAAATGAAAAAGGCCGTGCGGATCGATCTGCAAGGCCCTTCGACCAATTACTCCAACGTCACTGACGCTGAAACTCAGGCGTTCCCAGAACCAGGCTCACGACCTTGAACACTTCCGGGTTGCCGGTCGGCTCCAGCAGCCTGGCCTGCCGCCCGGCCCGACGCATCACCGGCATTTCGTCCGGGTCGTCGCCGTCATCCGGTTCATTACCCGCCTTTACCTCCGGCAGCGGCTGCTCGATCTGTTTTACCAACGACGCGCGGGTCGACGGCGTGATATCGCCATCGAGTATCTCGGCGATCGCCTTGTCCAAGGTCTTTGCCTTTGTCTCGCCCGCGAACTGTTTCAAATCGACGCGCGTTCCCGGAATGCGGTTGCTCGCCACGGCGACGGCGAAATTGAGCCGCTCGAGTAGGGCCCCCGTGTTCACCCAATCTTCGGCCGAATCCGGGTATCCGGTCGGGGCCTGATAGCCGTACGGCACCTCGCCGAGTTTGTTCAGCATCGCGACCATCGCGGGGCCGCCGTTCGTGTTCCCGCCGACCGCACGGATGGAACTTACCGCAAGCTCGAACGGAGTCTTGATCTTCGCCCGGTAGTTCTCCGGGGCGAAGAATTCCCTGTCGGTGAAGATCGCACGCAGCGTGGTCTTAATGTCGCCGTTCGACTTCGAAAAAGCTTCCGCGATGCGGTTAACGAGGGCCTCGCTCGGCCTGTCGCTGACGAACTTCACCGAGAGTTTGCGCGCGATGAACTTCGCCGTGGACGGGTGCTTCACGAGGATGTCGATCACCTTCAGTCCGTCCTTCACGCCGCCCTCGTTCACTTTTTGCCCGAGTACCGTCTTTTCGCCGTTGTCGTGCCAGTTCGCGTTGAAATAGAATTCGCCGCTGTCGATATCGTCCGGCACTCCGGCCTGCCGCTGCAGCCTCGCCAAGCGGCGGTCCTCCTCGCCGGTGATCATCCCCGCCGCGGCCCGGCGGTATCCTCGCGGGTCTGCTATCGTCCACCCGGTGAAAGCCTTCGCCACCTCGACGATGTCCTTCTGCGTGTAACCACCCTCCACCCCGAGCGTGTGCAACTCCATCAGTTCGCGTGCGTAGTTCTCGTTGATCCCGCGTCGCCGCTGGTTCTGTGCGGCGTTCTGCAATTGCTTTATCCGTTGGTCGAGCTGAGCATCCGTCAACCCTTGATTTTGTTTGATCCGCTCACGCATCTGCGGCGTTAGCGTTCCCGAACGCACCGCCTGTGCGAGCCGTCCGTTGCCCCGGTTCTGGTTCCCTGCGTTCGGCGCGACCGATTCGAAATTGTCCAGGTAAAACAGCATCGCCGGGTGCTGTGCGGTGCCGACGACGAGGTTCCTGAAATTCCCAAGGGCGTTCTTCCGCAGCACGTCCCGCTCGTAGGACGGGATGTACCACCGTACAGCGTTCTTGCCCGAAAACACGTTGAAGTGGTTCTGCCAGAAATCCACCATCACTTCCTGCAGTTGCCGTTCGGAATAGACGGCACGCAGCACGCGGTTCGACACGATCTGCGGCATCAACTGCCCGGCCGGGCGAAGGTCGTATTTGCGGTAAAGTTCCTGCAGCTTCCGCTGGCGTTCCCGGCGATCGTCCTCGCTTCTGGCTTCGGGTTGAGCGTTCTCGCCCGCAGCGGGCGTCATCGCAGCATTGCGTCGGGCCTGTGCGTCCGCTTGTGCCTGCCGTCTGCCCTCGAGCTGCCGGAGAAGGGCTCCAGGGTTCGGGTATTTAGCGAACACTTGAGCCGTCGACATGTTGAAGACCTCCAGGTTGCGCACCTTCGCCTCGGCGGCCGCATCGTCGATCGCCGCCGGGTTCAGTTGCTGCTCGATGTATTTCTGCAGCCCCATCGCCTTCACCTTTTCGACGTCCCCAGGCCGCGCCCCGAAGCCGAGACGGTTCAGCACGTGCAGGATCTTCTGGTCCTCGGTCAGTGCTTTTCGGTCGGTATTTCCCTTAGTTCCGAATGCGAACGCCGGCGCTGCGAACGCCCAAACGAGCATGAAAGCGGTCAAACGGTAAGCGAATGTGTACCCTTTTGTCATTACCTATCTACCTCAAAAATAGAGCCTTATCGCCGTCAAGAACCTCTTGTTCCTGTACTTAGACGCTTATGGAGAGTGGATGGGCGAAAAAATCCCAGGGCCGTCTCGATACAACAGATCACCACTCCGGAACATCAGAATCTTCAAGTTCCGGGCACATTGCGGTAAAATTGTTTTCAGCCCTTAAACCAGAGAGAGAGATCAACATGAATCGCATACGAAAGCCGTTTCTCCTCGTTCTCGCTATAGTTTCGCTTTTCGCGGGCCTCGCCGCGGGCCAGACCCGCACGTTCAGTGAGAACGGCGTCGAGTACACGTTCGAGATCCCGGACGCCAACTGGAAGGTGGTGTCAAAAGCCCCTCACGTCAATCTCGTCTTCGGCACGCCTCGCGAAGGCGACCTCGAGATCCGCAAGGTCAGCGCGCCCGCCAGCAAGCCGATCATCGACGTGATGAAGGACGAGGAGGAGAAGCTTCAGTTCCTGCAGGGGTTCGTCGCGGGCAAGGACGAGAGGTTCAACGGGGCTCTGACGGGGTCGATCTACAATTACGAATTCGTCAGGTCCGGGCGGCCGATGGCGGGGCGGTTCTATTACCTGCGCTCCGGCGATACCGTCTACGTGCTGCGATTCACCGCCTACACGAGCAACCTCCGCTCCCTTCGCACGCAGACGGACCTGATCGCCCGCACGTTCCAGCTGAAGAAAGCTTAACCGCCGACGATATTTATCTTCGCACCGGAAGGCAGGATGTAACCCCTGCCTTCTTTTTTTGATTTCGAGACCGCCCTCGCGAGCGACTGCATCAGCGTCAGGCGCATCTTCTCGGCCGCGTCGGCGGGCAGAGACGAGATCATCCGCACGTCGAACCGCTCCGCCTTTTTCAACAAACTCCACGCCGTCTGCCCGTTAACCTGATACGCCTCGCAAAGCCGATCCGCGAGTTGCGAACTGTTCTCCGCATCGAACCAGTCGAGGAAATCGTCACGCCCGAGCCCGTCGCGGCACTCCGCGACCAGGATGATCGTCCCGCTTTCGGTGCAGGCCCGCGATGCTGCCTCGAGCGTCTTGTGAGCCTGGATCATGTTCAGGTCGTGCGGGTCGCCACCGCAGCTAGCTATCACCAGGTCGCGTTTCTCCGCGATCCGGACGGTGTTCAATGCGGCGAACGTCTCGCAGGCCGCGCGGTGCGATTGGACAAGGTCGCCGCAGTAAAGGTCCGTTACCTCGCCCGCGTCGTTCACGATCGTGCTTACGCAGAACGCGATCTTCACCATCGATGCCGCCTCGACGAATGCCTCGTGCACGGCGTTCCCTTCGAGCAAGCCCGTTCCGACGCCCTCCCGCCGATCCTTGTTCTCGCAATCGAACGCCAGCTTGTGCGTCGCCGAGATCGTCGATCGCCCCGCGAGCCCCGGGCACACAAGCTTTCGCCCGCCCGTGAACCCCGCGAAGTAATGAAAATTGATCCCCCCAACGAGGATCACCCGGTCGTGCTCGAGGAGGGCCCGGTTCAGCTCGACCTTAATGCCGCCGACAGTTTCCCCGACGCTCACGCGATTGAGGATGCTCATCGCGTCGTGGTCGAGCACTTTGATCCGCTGCGTGATGAACGGCGTCAGTATTTGGTCCTTTTCGGCCCGCGTGGCCTTTCGGTGAATGCCGGTCGCGACGATCGCTCGGATGTCATGCGGGGTCGTCCCGTTGGCGATCAATCGGCGAACAATCAGGTTCACGATCTGCCCCGCCCCTGTCTCGCGCGTTGCGTCAGGCACGACGATCAGTACGGACTCGCCCGGTTCCACGACGTCTTCCAGCCGGGGCGATGCGATGGGCGAATCGAGCCGTTCGCCCAATTCAGGGTCGAAAAGCGGGCGTGCGTCAGCCGCCGGTGCGAGCACCTCGAAGCGGTCCTGATCGTAGTCGTAAGGGATGTACGTGCGGCCGTACCGCAGATCGATCTGGGGCATTTAGGCTTACCCCGCGTTCGCGGCCGTACCGGTTAATTTGTGGCTCTTTGTGGGTTCGAAGCAACGAGTCCCCGTCTCGCAGATGTAGATCGCCTCGGTCTCACGCGCCAGGCTTTCCATCTGGATGGTCAGATGATCGAGCCCGAATTTGTCGTGGAGTTTCTTCCGCACTGCTCCGAGTAGTTCCGAGTGCGAAACCGAGTCGTCGTGGTTGATGTGGGCGGAAAGTGCGTAGATCCCCGACGAGATCGTCCACACGTGCAGGTCGTGCACGCCCGCGACGCCGGGGGTCGATACGATCTCCTCCTCCAGGAGATCGATGTCGATATGTGCCGGGGTGCCTTCGAGCAGCACATTCACTGACTCAATGATCAGCCGCCAGGAGCCGGCGATAATGATCGCGCTGATGAGCAAGCTGCCGAGAGCGTCCGCCCAATACCAGCCGAACACCAAAATAAGCACGCCCGCCACGATCGCCATCACGGATCCCAGAAGATCCCCCATCACGTGCAGGAACGCCCCGCGCATGTTCAGGTCGTGCTTGTGGTCGGCGTGAAGGAGGTAGGCGGCGATGATGTTCACCACCAAACCACCCACGGCGATGATCGACATCTCCGCGCCGAGCACCTCAGCGGGTTGTTGCCACCGCCCGAACGCTTCGTAACCGATCCAGACGGAAAGCAGCACCAAAGCGATGCCGTTAACGAACGCCGCGAGTATCTCCAACCTGTAGTAACCGTAAGTCTTACGCGATGTGGCCGCTCGCGACCCAAACCAGATCGCCGAGAGCGTCAGCACCATAGCCGCGACGTCCGTGAGCATGTGCCCGGCGTCGGCGATGAGTGCG
>JAEZJR010000317.1 GCA_023415725.1 Acidobacteriota bacterium | reverse complement strand
CGCCTCGGTTATCGACTTCCGCAAGATCTCCGGCAGCACCCGCGCGATGAATCCGCGGACCTCTTCCTCCTCGCCCGCCCCGATCGCGAGCTGCAGCGTCGCGAGGCTCGCGATCTGTGCCGCCCCGTCCGGAGCCACGTAGCCCGACGCCAACAAGTCCGCCGGCGGCAGCTTCGGATTCGAAGCGATCGACTCCGCCTCGCCACGCCTCACCGCCACGCACTTCTCGATCGCGGTCTCGTCGTTCCCGAAGAAGATCACGCTCCCGATCACCAGCCCGTAAGCCTTCCGCCCGTCCGGAGCCGTCCAGACCATGTACCGCCCGTCGTACTTCGACGACGCCACCAGTTCCACCCCGCCGCCGTAAACATCGTTGATGAATTCGCCGAGGTTGTTCTCCGCGAAGCTCACCGCCTGGTAATTCCACGCGTTCGTCTCCGCCACAGCTACGAATCGCGGAGTGATCCGCCCGACCGCCTGCTCCTCGTTGAGTTCCTGGCTCGTCCCCTGGAACCCCGTCACCGCGACCGCCATTCGAATCCCATCTAGAGCCGAAAGGTTCGGCTGCGTCGTCGCCGCGTTCTTAAAACTCTCGCTCTCTGTCACCGCCCGCAGCGCCTTCCCAAGGTCCTGCGTCTCCATATATACCAGCGAATCCGCCGGCACCACCGTCCGCGGGTCCGTCGGCTTACTCGAGCAACCAAGCGTCCACAGATGAACACAGATGAACACTGATAGGAAAAATGATCTTCTCCAAGCTAGTCGTTGAATAGATTTGAATGATCTGTGTTTATCTGTGTCCATCTGTGGATAAATTTCCCTCGCTCGATCGTATTCATCCACGATAAATACCGTGCTAGAATCCGAACTCACTATGAGTTCAATCTTCGCAGATGACATCTTGAAGGGTAAAGTTGCGTTTGTGACGGGCGGCGGCACAGGGATCACCGGCGGGGTCGCGCGTGCGTTCGCAGAGCACGGTGCGAAGCTCGCGATCACCAGCCGTAAGCTCGAAAACCTCGAAGCGATGAAGCAGACGGTCGAGGGCTTCGGCGGAGAATGCCTCGCCGTCCCCGCCGACGTACGCGATTACGCCGAAGTTGAAGCCGCGATCTTAAAGACGGTTGATCACTACGGAAAGATCGACATCGTCGTCAACGGCGCCGCCGGCAACTTCCTCTGCGCCGCCGACCAACTTTCCGCCAACGGCTTCGGCACCGTGGTCGATATCGACACCAAAGGCACCTTCAATGTCTGCCGCGCCGCCTTCGACGATCTTAAGAGATCACAAGGCCAGATCATCAACATCTCCGCGACACTCCACTACCTCGCCACCCCGATGCAGATCCACGTCTCGGCCGCGAAGGCCGGCGTTGACGCGATCACGCGAAACCTCTCCGTCGAATGGGGCCGCCACGGCATCCGCGTCAACGGCATCGCCCCCGGCCCCATCGAGGACACCGAAGGCATGAAACGCCTCCTCCCCGACGCCCTAAAAGAAAAGATCACAAAAAAGATCCCGCTCGGCCGCTTCGGCCGCATCCGCGATATCGAAAACGCCGCCCTCTTCCTCGCCTCCGACGCCGCAAGTTATGTCAACGGCGTCACCCTCGTAGTCGACGGCGGCCAATGGCTCCTGGGCACAAGTCTCGCCTAATCACACAAATCTGTTGACAATGCTGTCGACAGATTTGTATGATACTGACATGGCGTCAACACAAGTCAGGATCAGCGATGCTACCCACGCCGTTCTAAAGGGTATTGCAACCGAAACCGGGGACTCACTTCAGCGAGTGGTCGAAACGGCCATAGAGAGATACAGGCGTGAACTATTCCTGGAAAATTTGAATCGTGATTTCGGCGCGTTGAAAGGTGATGACAATGCCTGGCAGGAGGAACTCGATGAGAGAGAGCTTTGGAACTCAACCCTGGCTGACGGAGAAGACCAAAGCTGATGAATATCGATATTTTACGAGGTGAAGTCTGGCTCCTCGACCTAAACCCGACACTCGGTCGCGAGCAGGCCGGCACCAGGCCGGCCCTCATCATTTCTGATGATATTTTCAATCGCGGTCCTGCCGACCTTGTGATCGTCGTCCCGATCACCTCGAAGGACAAGAATGTTCGCTCACATGTAAGAATTCCTAAAGGCGAAGCGGGCTTAACGATGGATAGTTACGCAAAGTGCGAAGATATTCGCTCCGTTTCCAAACAGCGTTTTATTCGACGGTTCGGTTCCGTAGAGGAAGGGACGATAAGGTCGGTCGAAGAAATTCTCCGCTTTCTGATGAGACTCTAGTTCCCTGTCACATCCCTGGCTTGTTCCGTCGACCGTTCCGTGATGGTTCCGGAGCCTTTCTTCCCCAACACCGTCCGCAGCACAAGCATCTTCGCCAGCACGCGGACCTCCGGCCGGTCGAACCTGTTCGTCAGGGCCTTCGTCTTCGCGAAATCCGCATGCACTAGCTTATCGATGGTCCCCTCGGCCACACCGAGCTGCCCGGTCAGCCCCCGGGTCATTACGCCCCCGAAACCTCCGAGCTGCACTTCACCGTCCGAGATGATCTCCTCCGCCACGTCGACGAATTCCGCGATCTGCACGGCCGCCGAAATCACATTATTCGCTCGCCCGATCGCGTCCTCCAACAGCACGAATGCCCTATCAGGGTCCGTCTCCGCATAACCGCTCGCCACCATCCACGTCAGAAGGAAATCCCGATAGTTCTTGGGGCTCGGGTTCACCAGCCGTTCGGCGTCGCGCATGATCTCCGCTGCGAGTTCCCTATCACCCGCCGTCGCTACCTGGCCCGCCAGCATGCTCAACCCTGCGATCTGAGCGGTTCGCCCCGGCGTCTGCATAAGGATCTTGCGCGCGCGGGCGACCACCTGGTCGCGCTCCTCTTTAGGCAGCTTTCCGTTGCTCAACGCGTTGACATCTTGTTCCAGTTTCTCTTCCGGGGATTGCGGCCCTACAACCCCGACGCCGCTGTTGCCAACTCCTGACGCCGTCGAAACGTTCGTACCCGCGGGAGGCCTCGGCATTGGCGGGGGTGGTGGTGCCGGAGCCCCGCCGGCCGAATTTGAACTCCCTTGGTTACCCCCATACCGTGCCCTGAGTTGCGCCGCCCTCGCTGGCGAGAATCGTTCGATCGACTTCGCGAACGCCAGCGCCGCCGATGCGTCGAACTTCTCCGTCGGCCGGAGCATCAGCGCCGAATAGCTCTCCGCGATCTCGCGAAGCTGTTCTTCGGTGAAAACCGGGGGGCGTCCCGGTTGGTTCCGCGACTGGTCGAGGGTGCTTACCCCGAAACTCATAAGGTCGCGTATCGCGTAGTCCATCGCCGTCCCGCGTTCCGGCGAGCGTACCCGGTCCAGGATCCGGCTGCCGAACTCTATCCCCTTCTCCGCATCCTTTGCGTAAAGCTTCCGCAGCATTTCTACATGCTGATAACCGAAGCCCCTCTCCAGGGATCTTATGCCGAATTGCAGTGCTTTGGCGGGCTGTTTATCGGCGATCTGATTTATCAGCGAAGACTCGAAGTTCGCATCGCGGCCTGCGTAATTCTGCCGATTCGGATTCGTGCTCCCCGTATCGTAAAAGAAGCTAAGCGCCACCTCCGGATCGTGCTCCGCGATCGACGTCGCGATCTGTTGACGCACCCCCATCGCCACCCGGTACTTCGTCTCCAGCCGGAACCGGTCCGATGGGTCGCCGAACATCATCCCCCGGCTCGCCGATTCATCTTCCGGATACTGGCTCAATTGGTACTCCAACCGCGCAAGGAGCTCGCGAAAATCCGCGATCGCCGAGTTGAACATCACCCTCGCTTCGCGCTCGTCGTGATACCACATCAGCCCCGCCATCTCGGCTGAGAAGCTGATCCGGTTCTCCAGCGTCCGCATGTTCGCGACGTCGCCCATCGTCTCGCGCAAAAAAGCCACCCCCTCCTTCCGAAGCTTCTCCGCTTCCTCCCTAGGGTCCTTCCTCTCTGAAACCTGTGCCGCAAGCGGCGCAGCGAACGCAAACAAAACCGCAAGCGCGAGTAATTTCTGAAGCATTAATTAATGGGCCTCCGGGGTTCAAGACGCCAGTATCATATGTGTATTGCCTATCTCAGGACAAGCGGTCTATTATTCTCCTCAGCCAATGGGGTGCCGGTAGACCCGCGTTCAAGCCAAAGAAATACCCATAAAAACAGAGAACACAAAGCCGAAACCCACAGAGCTCACAGAGAATCACTCCGTATTCTCTGTGTCTTCTCTCCGTGCTCTTTGTGTTAAAAAAACAAACGCGACCCGTAGAACCCCATACGAAACCGCCAAAGCTTTATGCTAACCTCTACGTGAAATGCGGACACTCGCAGTCACCATCATCGCCGTACTGATCGTCGCCTGCACGCCTAACCAGCGGATATTGCAGGATTCGGAGAACCGCACCGTCCAGCCGGTCGCTACGGGCACGCCTGCTCCGCAGTTGAGCGATCTCGACCGCGACCTCAAGGCGATGGAGGATGCGCAGTTCACGTTCGTCTACATCCTGCGCCGTAAGGACGGTGCACCGCTCGACGCCGACGATCGCCGTTACGCGGGTTCCGCGATCCCGCCCGAAATGAACCGCCGGGTCGTATCCGACCAGGGCCGCGCGATCGTCATCGGCTCCAACTTCCGCATGCCGTCCGAAGCTCAGGAAGAGCTTTCGGCGAGTTTCACATTCGAGTACAGGTCCGCTGCAGCCCCCGCTCCAGCCCGGTAATATATGCCAAGGCCGATCGACCCGAACGAAAAGAACGAAGAGCAAAACCTCGTCGAGATCTCAGAGATCGAACCGATACGCGTCGTCCTCGACCCCGCATCGCCGTCCGTCCGTTCCATCGTGCGGACCACGGTCGTGGTGCTTCTCTTCCTCTTCATCGGCGTACAGGTCGAAAAGCTGGTCGGCTCGCTGACGTATCTTTTCTTCCTCGTCGTGCTGGCGATCTTCTTCGCCTACCTGCTGTCCCCGCTCGTTAATCTGATCCGCAAACCGTTCAAAGACCGCTCGATCGAGCGTTTCATGCCCCGCCCGCTGGCGATCGTGATCGCATACCTGCTCGTCTTCAGCGCGATCGGGATCACCGTCGCG
>JAEZJR010000288.1 GCA_023415725.1 Acidobacteriota bacterium | reverse complement strand
AAACGCGGACTCGAGAATTCTCGAGTCCGCGTTTCTTTTTCATTCAGATCCTTAACTCTTTTGCGGGATCTCCTCACCGTCGTCGAAGAACTGCAGGGAAGCCGAGTTAAGGCAATACCGCTGGCCTGTCGGCGGCGGTCCGTCCGGGAAGACATGCCCCTGGTGGCCGCCACAGCGTGTGCAGCGGATCTCAGTGCGGCGCATTCCGTAGCTCACATCATCGAGATACGTGAGGTGCTCCTTATCGAACGGTGCATAGAAAGACGGCCAGCCGGTTCCCGACTCGAACTTGTACTTTGATGTGAATAGCGGCAATCCGCACAAGCGGCAGGCGTATGTCCCCTCCCGCTTATTGTCGAGCAGCGTGCCGCAGAATGGCGGTTCGGTACCGTGATCGAGCAGTACCCGATACTCCTCAGGGCTGAGGTCTTGAGCGAGTCGCTCGATCGATTCCTTCTCCAGCGGCGAGATATCGTAGCCGCTCTCCGATAGTGCCTTCCCTAATTCCGGTTTCATAGTTGTTTTGAATTCCCAGGCAATGTGCCTTTACTCCAGGGATCCCGCGCAGAACCGCGAGATCCGCCTATTGAACATTCTATTTACTGAAATTATACAAAAACTGTCCGGTATTTCGCGGGCAATCCGATATGGATGTTGAAGGAGTTATACAACTATGTTAGGTGAAGCACTCATATCCACATCATCAACGACCGCGGCAGCATACAACTATCAGGATACGCTCGACACTTCGAAGCGAGTGAACTGGCGTATCGAGGACATAATCGGGGGCGACAAGAAACTCGATCTTGCCAAACCTTTCATGCCGGAATCGCTCGCCCGGATCAGCGAGTTGGGCTACCTGAATGAGGACGAAAGGCTCCGGCTCAATCAGATCAAGGGGCACACGTACTTGGTAATGTTTGGGTTAGTGGAGGAGTTCATTCTTCCGTTCGTTGTCGATCACGTCGGTTCGACATTCGAAGGCGACGATTATCAAACCCGGGCGTTCTTGCAGTTCGCAAGCGAAGAAGCAAAACATATCCATTTGTTCAAGAAGTTCCAGGAAGAGTTCAACGCGATATTTCCGGTCGAATGCTCGGTCATCGGGCCCGGATCGGAGATCGCCAAAGAGATCCTTTCGCATCAGCCTCTTGCAGTAGCTCTTGCCATCCTCGGTATCGAGTGGATGTCGCAGAGGCACTACATCGACAGCATCAAGGACGATGGGGGCCTCGACCCGCAATTCAAGAGCCTTCTCAAGAACCACTGGTTGGAAGAAGCTCAGCACGCGAAGCTCGATACCCTAATGGTCGAAGAGATGGCCCAGGGAATGACTGAAGAGCAGATCGAGAAAGCGGTCGATGAGTACCTTGAGATCGGAGGTTTTCTGGATGAGGGATTGAAGCAGCAGACCATCTTCGACCTCGAGGCGATGGAACGCGCCACTGGAAGAAACCTCTCTGAACAGGAACGCGAGGATTTTCTTGCAAAGCAGCTTCAGGCAAATCGGTGGGCATATATCGGGACAGCTCTTACGCACCCGAAGTTCCTCGAGACGCTAGGTAGTCTCAGCCCGGCACAGCGTCGCCGAATCGAAGAGATCGCACCGGCGTTTTGCTAGGTCCGATCGAAGGCCTTACCAAGCGGCCGCCCGGTTTCTGAAGGGAACACCTCGCGTTGTGTCCAACAGGAGCCGGCGGCCCCACCTTAAGAGGGAAACAAAATGAGAAGAGTAATTGTGTCCGCCTTTATGGTGTTGGCGGCACTTGGAATAACCGTCTCCGGTCAGTCGGAAATTCGTATACAGTTCGCCAAGGGAAGGTCTTCCGCGGTGGTCAAAGGCAGTACGGGGCAAAATGGCACCTCTTACGTCATTAGGGCGAAACAGGGGCAGATGCTGACGCTCGATGTTTCCCCGGCCGCCTGGGTCGGAATTAAGGTTGAAACGAACGGGCGGTTCGGGCATTCCGTACTTCTGCGTGAGGAGCGGGGCGGACGTTTCGAGGTCGGCCTGGAAGAAACTGGCGATTACACCATCTTTATCGGGTCGCTAAATGGCAAGCCAGTGTCGTTCAGCATGTCCGTTTCGATCAGGAAACTCGCGGATATCTAGTTCGTTCAATTCATCTTCCGGTATGGGTGAGCTACGCGAACTCCCTCATGAGCGAGTCTGAGGGAGGGGCCCTCGGGGGAAATGGGTAAGAAGTTAAATTATTAAGATGCGGGCGTATATAGCCCGCTTTTTTATTTTCGAGAGAGCTTTTTCTCTATAGCCCGCAAGCGTTGGGCGATCTCGCCGAGGCGGCGGAAGGCGGCTGTCGAGCGGAGCCATTCGCGGTTATCGAAACCGGGAATGCCCGAGATGATCTTGCCCGGTTCAACATCGTGCGAAGTTGCGGATTTGGCGGTGAGCACGGCGTCATCTCCGACCTTCAGGTGACCGGCGATTCCCACCTGGCCGGCGAGGATCACGCGTTTGCCGATGACGGAACTACCGGCGAGTCCGGTCTGTGAGCAGATGAGAGCATCTTCCTCGATAGTGCAGGAATGGCCGATCTGGACGAGATTGTCTATCTTGGCGCCGCGTTTGATACGGGTCTCGCCGACCGAGGCACAGTCGATCGCGGTGTTGGCGCCGATCTCTACATCGTCCTCCAGAACGACTCGACCGACTTGCGGGATCTTCACCCACCGCTTCCGCTCGTCCTTTGCGTAGCCGAATCCGTCCGAGCCGACCGACGTGTTGTTGTGAATGATGCAGTTTCGGCCGATCTCGCAATTCTCGCGAACGGAAACGCCGCTGTGCAGCACAGAGTTTTCACCGATACGGACACCTTCGTAGATGCTCACGTTAGCGAAGATCTTGACCCCGCTTTCGATCACGCAGCTTCGGCCGATCACGACGTTAGCGTGGATCTCGACGTCGTCGGCCACCGAGGCCGTTTCGTGGATGACCGCGCTCGCGTGGATACCGGGTTCGAGCGGCGGTGCAGGGTGGAAAGCTCGCAGGGCCAGTGTGTAGGCGAGATAGGCATCCTTTGCCCGCAGAACCGCAATGTCGGTGCGATCGATGGGTGCGCCCTCAATAAGGAAGATCGCCGACGCCTTTGTGGCGGCGATCTGGGGCGTATACTTGGGGTTGGCGAGGAAAGTTACGTCGCCTTTGCCGGCGAGGTCGAGCCCCGCGGCGGCGGTGATCTCCAGGCCCGGAGCCCCGTTTTCGATGCGTGAACCGGTGAGTTCCGCTAGTTCGCTAAGTTTCATATGGAAGTACCTTGATAAATCGTTCGGCGGTGTGCAAAACTAGTTGTATCAGACAACTTTCCCCTGTCCAAACCCCCTTGATCTCGAGCGTTGCCCACTCTTAATTGCAGCCCAACTCTGCATTCAGGAGCGAAACGTAAATGGAAAAACCCCTTGCCCCGGCGCCTAAATTCCAGTCGACGGAAGATTACCTTATGTCCGAACGCCAGAACCCGACCAAGAACGAATTCCTCAACGGCCGCATCGTCCCACGCTCGGGCTCGAATCGCTGGCACAACCTAATAGTTTCGAACCTCGCCGTAGCGATCGGCAGCCGCGTTCACAGTGCGAAAAACGAATTGTACGTATCCAACATGCGTGTGCGTGTTAAGCCGAATTTCATCTGCTACCCGGATGTAGTGGTGGTCGCGGGTGAGCCGGCCTTCGCCGACGCGGCGAGCGATCTTCTCCTGAACCCGGCCGTGATCGTCGAGATCATCTCCAGTTCGACGAATTACGCCGACAAGACGCAGAAGCTCGAGAACTTCCTCGCTATGGAGAGTATCCGCGAGGTAGTGCTCATCAAGGAAGATGAGATGCGGATCGAGCATTACGCCAAGCAGAATCCGAAGCAATGGATCTACAAGATCTATAATGCACGAGACGACGTCCTTACGCTCGACTCCGTCGGCTGTAAGGTGTCGCTTTCTGAGGTCTACGCCCAGATCCGTTTCGGTGGGGCGAACGTGACTTCGGCCGCTGTTAACTAAAAACCAACAAATTATGGTTTGAACCGCAAACTGTTGCAGACCCTATGGTTTGTGTGGTTTGCGGTTCTTTTTGTTCTTTGTCGATCTTCGGAAAATGAATGATTTTCACGAAACGGAAAGTTGTCGGTTTGAGGCTTACAGGTTTTAGATGGTGGGAAAATCTCCCCATTGTTTAGGGAAGGGATGGGGAAATTCGCCCAATTCCAATTAAGTCCTGCTGGCAAAGTCTAGGTTTAACAACGTTATTCGAACGGTATGGCTTTTGCTGTCGGTTTCACGGTGCGCGTTTCCTTCGCAGGCCGTGATGGCCGGCGAGGGCATTATTCCGTTATCCCAACCCCAGCGCACGTTCTAAGGAGGAATCTCCCAAATGTTTTGCCCAAATTGTTCCCAAGCGTTTCAACCCGAAAGAACTTCTACCTGTCCGAATTGCGGGTCGAGCCCAGTTTACGGCCGCCAGGCGCCGAGCAAGGTAGCCCGTGCGTTCGAAAACGATCGACAGAAAAGCCCGGCCTCGGGTGCCAATACATCTGCGGTGGATGCCGGCGTCAGAAGAGGCGTGAACCTGATATTGATCGGCGTCGCCTTCTT
>JAEZJR010000252.1 GCA_023415725.1 Acidobacteriota bacterium | reverse complement strand
CCGAAACGCTGCCGAAGAGCATCGCGGTCGAGTACCGGATAGCGACGGATATCAAACCGATCCTCGCTGACCCGACCCAGATCCAGCAGGTGCTGATGAATCTTTGCGTGAACGCGCGAGATGCGATGCCGGACGGCGGCACGCTGACCGTTTCGGTCGAGAACGTCACGATGGACGAGACTGCCGCCCGGATGAATCCGGAGGCGCAGATCGGACAATACGTGGTCTTGAGTGTCGCCGATACCGGGACCGGAATGACCAGCGAGGTGAAGAACCGCATCTTCGATCCGTTCTTCACGACGAAGGAAGTTGGCAAGGGCACCGGCCTGGGCTTGTCCACCTCGCTCAGCATCGTGAAGAGCCATGGCGGGTTCGTGAATGTCTACAGCGACATCGGGCGGGGCAGCCGGTTCTCGGTCTATTTCCCAGTGGATGAGGCGAACGTAGAACGGGGCACAGAACGGACGGAGACCGTTTATCCGAGGGGCAGCGGTGAGTTGGTCCTCGTGGTGGACGACGAGGAGCGCATACGCGAGGTTGCGGAAGCCGCCCTTGAAGCATTCGGGTACAGGACGATCTCTGCGGCCGACGGTAATGAGGGCATCGCGAAGTTCGCCGCCAATATCGAAGAGATCGCCGTCGTCGTGACGGACCTCTCAATGCCGAAGATGGACGGCGTCAACATGGTGCGTACCATCCGCAAATTGGCGCCGGGCGCAAAGGTGATCGCGATGAGCGGGTTAATGACACCGGATCAAACACGTCAACTGGACGAACTGGGCGTCAAGGAGACGATCACGAAACCTTTCACGGCAGAGAGCCTGCTTTCAGCAATAGACGCGACGGTGAACTCTTAGGTGTAGCGCACGACCAGGACCGAGCATGGTGAATGGTGGAGCACCCCGTCCGACACCGAACCGAGCAGGCGCCCCCAAAATCCTCGCCCGTGCGAACCGACCACGATCAGGTCGGCCCCCCAACTTCTTGCGATCTCGACTATCTCTTGCTCCGGATTCCCCTTTACGATCTCGTGGGTGATCTCCGGTGCACCGTTGGGGCAGCTGCGTCTTATAACCTCCGCGGCGTTCGAACATGCGAACTTTGCCTGCCGTTCGGCTGCTTCCGAGATCTCTCGGTAAAGTTCGGCCGAAACCGCGAAAGGTTCCGCTGCGATCGCGTAATCCTCTTCAAAGACGGAGGTGATCTTGATCTTAAGGCCGGGCTTATCGCCGAAGAGCTCGCAGCATTTCTTCACCGCCGCGGTGCTGAATTCGGAGCCATCAGTGGCCAACACTATTTTCATTGTGAAATTACCTCCTTCACTTCCATATGACGCAACCTTTATGCCCGAGCCGAAGGGAAATGAGGTAAATTAGAATATAAATAGACGGCGAGGCAGGAGGAAGGGTAATGGTAGAGATCGAAGAAATGAATGATGATGAGATTCGCGAAACCCTGAAGCGGTTGAATTACGCCCATCTCGCCTGCTCTCAGGACGATCTCCCGTACGTCGTCCCGGTGCATTACGCTTACGACGGGGAGCATATTTTCATCTACACGACCGAAGGGAAAAAGGCGGAAATGCTTCGAGCGAACCCCGAACTTTGCCTTCAGGCCGAAGAGGTCACGGATAAGGAACATTGGGTCAGCGTGATAGCGTTCGGGCGGGTGGAGCAGCTCGTTGACGAAGATGAGCGGAGTGCTGCCCTGGACCATATCCTCGAGGTGAACCCGCGGCTCACGCCCGCGGTGAGCATCCGGTGGATGGACAGTTGGGTGCGGCAGAACGTCGAGGTGATCTACCGGGTGCGCCCGCGAAAGATGACGGGGCGCAGGACAGTCGATCGAACGCGCGGGCGAGAGCCGGTGACGGCCCGAACGCGGACGCCCGAAATGCATTGATCGAAGATTCGAATCTGGCCGGCACCCGCCGGCCATTTGTTTTCCAGATCGCGAGAGCGCGTGAAACCTCGCATCCTTACGCGGGGGATTTGGAAAATTTCGCACATCAAAATACCGGAACATCGATAAATACGGACAAAACGAACCGGCACGCGGGTTGCGATATCTCTATGCGGATAAAGCAACGGCTTTACGGTTTTCTCCTAGATTCGATAGGTGTTGAAATGATGACGAAGATCTACATTTCCCTTTGGGCCCTGTATCTGTTTGTGGTCGGGGCGTTCTATTTCACGGGCAATGCGACCCCCTTGGCTGTCGTGGTGTTCGGGTTCATTTGTTTCGGCATGGTCTTTATGGGGATCATCGGCGTGCTCCCGACCACCGTTCACGATTCACATGTGAAGCATTAGTTCGTTTCCGACCACATCTCCTCCAGAGCCGATATCGGTCGCCGCGTGATCCTGTTCCCTCCTTCGCGGTGGCCGATGTCGGCTTTGTTTTTTTGTGTGCGTTTCGATTGACTTTCCCGCGTTATAGGCATAATAGTTTTCAAAAATCTTTCCGCATATTTGGAACCGAAAATTATGCCGATCTCAGATATTGGACTGGAAGCAGAATTCACCTTCGAGGGCGACCCCGGACAAGCGATAGAGGATCTCCCATTTCGAATCCTCATGCTCGGCGACTGGAGCGGCGGCGCTGAGGGCCCCGTTTCGGGCCGCAGGCCGGTCGAGATCGATCGGGACAATTTCGACGAGGTGATGGCTCGTTTGAAACCGCACGTCCACCTGGATTTTGAGGACGGCTCGACATTGTCGCTCGAGTTCGGATCGCTCGACGATCTCCACCCCGACGAGATCTTCCGGCGGGTTCCGGTATTTTCTGAACTGCGCGGCCTGCGGAAAAGGCTGAGGGATTCGGATTCGTTCAACGCGGCGGCACGCGAAGCGAGACAGATTTTCGGGATCGAGGCCGAGACGACGCCGGTCGAGGTAGAAGCACCGCCCGTTGAAAACTCGGGGAACAGTCTGCTCGACTCCATTCTCGCCCAACCGTCCGGCGGTGCGGCCGCGCCGAAGCGCGGCGCTAGCGGTGAACTCGGTGGGTTGGTTAAAGAACTGGTGCGATCGCATATCGTGTCGGTGGACGAGGACGAGCAGACGACGCTGATCTCGGTCGTGGACGCCGCGACGAGCCGTTTGATGCGGAGCATCCTGCATCATCGACGGTTTCAGGAAATGGAGGCCGCGTGGCGTGGGCTGTTTTTCCAGGTGCGTAGGACGGATACGTCGGGTGACCTCAAGATCTACCTCCTGGATATCTCGAAGGATGAGTTGGAGAGCGATCTGAAGTCGGCAGAAGAGCTTTCGGCGACGCTTCTGTATAAAGTGCTGATCCGCGATTCGGTGGAGACACCTGGCGGGGAGCCTTGGGCGTTCGTTGCCGGAAACTACGCGTTCTCGCCGGTCGTTGACGATATCGCCGCATTGATGCGCGTTTCCCGGATCTGTGCGGCCGCGGGAGCACCGTTCGTTGCGCATATGCGACCGGACGTGCTCGGGATACATTCTTTAGCTGATCATTCTGACCCTTCCGAATGGAGTACGAACGCGGAAACCGACGCGGCTAAACTATGGACGGCGCTGCGGGGGCAAGCCGAGTCGCAGTATCTCGGGATGACAATACCGAGGTTCATATGCCGGCTGCCGTACGGATTCGACACCGAACCTTTGGAGACTTTCGAGTTCGAGGAATTCGGTGGTGAACCGTCCCACGACGATTATTGCTGGGCGAATGCGTGCTTCTTATCTGCTTTGCTGCACGCTCGCAGTTATTCGGCGTACGGCTGGGATGAAATGGGCGGGATGCTGGAGCAGGACGTCGAGGGTTTGCCCCTGCATATGTATAAGGCCCAAGGGGAAACGGTCTACAAGCCTTGCGCCGAGATTCAGATGACGGACAAGGGCGTCGAGAAATTGATGGAGTTCGGACTGACACCGCTTATTTCTTACAGGGCGATGGACAAGGTCAGGCTCGGGCGGCACCAGTCGGTGGCGGACCCGGTCACGGGGCTCCGCGGTAAGTGGAACTCTTGATCAGTTAGATATTGGCAACATCGGAGGTTTCTTTTACAATCTAAGGTTTGCTCGAAAGGCGGCGAGGACCGCCTTTTTTAGATATATCTGATGTTCGACGAGAAATTCGATGTGATCGTGATAGGTGCGGGGCACGCGGGCTGCGAGGCGGCCTCGGCCGCGGCGCGCCTCGGGTGCGAGACCGCGCTCGTGACGATCAACCTCGACCTGATCGGGCAGATGTCCTGTAATCCGGCCGTCGGCGGTATCGCCAAAGGACATGTCGTCCGTGAGATCGACGCTCTCGGCGGCATCATGGGGCGGGTGATAGACCGGACCGGAATTCAATTCCGGCTTCTGAACCGTTCGCGAGGCCCCGCAGTGCAATCGCCCCGGGCCCAGGCGGATCGGAGCTTGTACCGTACCGAGATGCGCCGGGTGCTCGAAGCGACGCCGGATCTTCACCTCCGTCAAGGTACGGTAGTCAAGTTAATTGTTGAGAACAAAAGGGTTATCGGCGTTGAGCTGCAGGATTCGAGGCGTCTGGGAGCGGAAGCTGTCGTGGTGGCGACGGGTACATTCCTTAATGGCACGGTTCACACCGGCCGCCAAACATACTCCGCTGGCCGCGCAGGCGAGCCGGCCTCGATCGAACTTGCCCAGGCCCTACGTGAGTTAGACTTCCCGGTCGGGCGGCTAAAAACCGGCACTCCCCCGCGTCTCGACGGGCGGACGATAGACTGGGACGCCTTCGAACCCCAACCCGCCGATGAGAAGCCGGTAGCGTTCTCTTTTGCCACCGAGAGGGTCGAGCAGCCCCAGATCAAGTGCTACATCGGGTTCACGAGCGAAAAGCTCCATCAGACGATCAGGGACAATCTGCACCAGTCCCCGCTCTACTCCGGGAAGATCAAAGGGATCGGCCCGCGGTACTGTCCGTCGATCGAAGACAAGGTCGTTAAGTTCGCCGATAAGGACCGGCACCAGCTATTCCTGGAACCTGAGGGGCACAACACGAACGAGGTTTACCTTAACGGCTTCTCGACCTCGCTCCCGTCGCAGCTGCAGCAGGAATTGCTGCAGATGGTGCCCGGATTCGAGAATGTTCGGATCATCCGCCCCGGTTACGCGATCGAATACGATTTTGTCGACCCCCGGGAGTTGCGCCCGACGATGGAATCGACCCGCATGGATCGGCTTTTCCTCGCAGGGCAGATTAACGGGACCACCGGGTACGAGGAGGCGGCCTGCCAGGGATTGATGGCAGGGATAAACGCAGCATTTGCGGTGCAGGGTCGTGAACCGTTCGTGCTTCGACGGGACGAGGCGTATATTGGCGTGCTGGTGGACGACCTGATCCAGCACGGTGTCGATGAACCGTATCGACTCTTCACTTCAAGGGCGGAAGCAAGGCTGACACTGCGGCACGATAACGCCGACCAACGGCTGTCGCCGAAAGGACGCGAAACGGGATTAGTGGGAGAAAACGACTGGGAACGCTTCAACCAGAAGCGTGACAGGTTAGCACGTTTGCGTAATGCACTCGATCTCACCCGGTTCAAGCGATCGTCGGTGGAATACGCGAGCGTTTCGCAACTTTTGGGTGCGGATCTGGGGGATGCGTTTACGCTTTCGCAGCTTTCTATGCGGCCGGGTGTGTCGCCCGACCTGATAAAGAGGCTTTTGCCGAGTGATTTGCGTGAGGACGTGAAGGTTTCCGACCTAGGAACCGCCCTCGCCGACTCACTTTACGCTGGATATGTCGAAAAGCAGCGGCTCGCGACGGAACGCGTGAATCATCACGATGCGTTAAGAGTGCCCGACGGGTTTCGGTTCGGTTCAATTAGCGGTCTCTCGAACGAAATGGTCGAACGTCTCGACCGGGCTCGGCCGCAAAACTTCGGTCAGGTGCGAAAGATAACCGGTCTAACTCCCGCGGCCATTTCGACCGTTCTGGTGCATTTGACCGCTTACAAACCTCAAAATTCGAATACAAATTGATCGAATTGTGGCACGTGCCACAATTTCCAATGGAATTACCCCTCAAAAATGTGGCACGTGCCACATTTTTTGGTTTTGAGCTCACCATAATGTGGCACGTGCCACATTTTTGGCTCGAATCGCCCGGGCATTCTTCAAACTGAACCCCGATATGCTAACTTATCCATTCGATTTGCTTTTGAAATGGGTAAGATAATCGCGATCGCGAACCAAAAAGGGGGAGTCGGGAAGACAACGACCGCCATAAACCTCGCCGCCGGCCTCGCGACTCACAAGAAAAAAGTACTTTTAGTCGATGCCGATCCGCAAGGGAACGCCACCTCCGGTGCGGGCATCGCGCGCGAGCCCGAACGGAAAACCCTCTACGACGCGTTGTCCGGCAAGGTTTCTATACGGGAAATCGTGCTGCCGACCGAGATTCCCACTATGTGGGTGATCCCGTCGGATAAGAACTTAGCCGGGGTAGAGATAGAATTCGCCGAGGCGGAGGACAGGGCAAGGGTACTAAAGCGTCTACTGGACGAGGCACGCGACTATTTTCACTACATCATCATCGATTGTCCCCCAAGCCTCGGGATCCTGACCGTCAATGGCCTGACGGCCGCGGACACGTTGCTGGTCCCGATCCAATGTGAATACTTTGCACTCGAGGGGGTCACCGAACTTTTCGAAACGCTGGCGAGATTGCGGAGAGAATTGAATCCCGAACTGAAGATCGAAGGTTTATTGCTGACGATGTACGATGAGAGAACGAACCTCTCCACCGCAGTCGCTAAAGACCTTCGGGACTTTTACGGGCCGCAGGTGCTAAAAACCGTAATCCCTAGGAACGTACGGTTGGCGGAGGCGCCGAGTTTCGGCAAGCCGATCATTCTTTATGACGCTCGATCACGGGGGGCAGAAAGCTATATTGAACTTGCGAAGGAGATCTTGAGCCATGGCTAGGAAACCACTCGGCCGCGGTCTGAGCGCACTGCTTGGCGACGCCCCGGCCACTGAACCAAACGAAGCGGGTCTTCACGAGATCGACCTCGACCTTGTCGAGCCGAATCCCGAGCAACCCCGGACCCGATTCGTCGAAGCGACGTTGGATGAACTTGCCCAGTCTATAAAGGCCAACGGCATCGTCCAGCCCATAGTGGTACGTCGGAAAGAGGGCAAATACCAGATCGTGGCCGGGGAACGCAGATGGCGTGCGGCACAAAGGGCGGGATTAAGAAAGATCCCCGTCGTCGTCAAAGAGATCGCGGACGACAAGCTTCTCGAGATCGCTCTCATTGAGA
>JAEZJR010000128.1 GCA_023415725.1 Acidobacteriota bacterium | reverse complement strand
TTCGCGGATGACCTCATTGTCGTCCGCACGGTCGCGGTCGGCGGGGAGCATGGGAACGCATCGGATAAGATGCCCCTGCTCTTCGCTGAATTTCGACTTCGGTTGCGCGTCGTGGTCCATCGGCTCCTCAATGAAAAGCACCCGGCGATCCCGTGCGAAGCGGCTCATCAAGTGCTGAGGCCGCTGGTACACGAAATCCCATCGCAGGTGCGAAAAGACAAGCAGATCGGCGTTTGAAGTCAAACTCTTGTTCTCAAAAAGCTGCATACTTCCTAGAAGCGTTCCCCTTACTGTACTCGAGACGTGGCGTGGTTGATGCTGGCGTCAAGTTCCGTGTAGCAACCGCAGGCGATGTCTTCCATCTGGCGACGATCGCGGATCGAGATACCGCCTCGCGAATAGTCGATCAGCTTCTTCTTGCGCATATCGAGGGCGATGCACGTGACGCTCGGGCGATAGACACCGAGTGTGCGGGCGATCTGTTCGTGCGTGAGCTTGAGGGTTTCCTTGCTGCAGCGGTCCTGGACCATCAGCAGCCACGTGCAGAACCGCTCTTCGACCGAGTGGTACATGTTACAAACGGCCTTCTGCGAGATCTGACGAATGTAATTCTCGAGTGTGGTGTGGAAAAGCACTGGGAGTTCCGGGTTCAATTTGCTGAGTTTCCTGAGGATCGCGCTTTCGATCTTCAGGACGTTGCCGGCCTGCGTCACCTGGACGCAGTTGGCGATCCTGTCGGCGTGATAGAGCGTCGCTATGCCGATCGCTCCTTCCATGCCGGTGATGGAAACCTCGACCATGCGCCCGTCGTCCAGGATGTGGAATTCCGAGATCACCGCCGTCTCCGGGAAATACACGTATTCAAGTTCGTCGTCCTGCTGGAAAAGGAACTGCTCTTTGCTCACGTACGTGCGGCGCAGGAAGGGCCGGATCACGTCGAACAATTTGCGGGGCAGTTCGTTAAGAACGAGGTTGTCGGTAGAGGTCACCGGGCCGCTTCCGAAGTTGGCCGCG
Source organism: Acidobacteriota bacterium (assembly GCA_023415725.1). GTDB lineage: Bacteria > Acidobacteriota > Blastocatellia > Pyrinomonadales > Pyrinomonadaceae > OLB17. The sequence continues at coordinate 9,291 of JAEZJR010000128.1, read as the reverse complement.
TTCCGCTTGGAAGAGCCTTTTGTGATCTGCGTGGAATGTACGCCGTCCAGATTGTGGTGCGCGTCGCCGTAAGTGTGCTCGTAGCTGTGTGAATTCAACATTTGGACAATTTCCCCTTTTTTTGTAGCTGAATATGGATCTTCAGATCCTTCGACCGATCTTCTGCGAGGGCGGACGGGTACTCGCGGTGACGTATTCGACCCTAACGAGTTCTTTATCTCCCTCATCTCCGTACTCTTTTCAAAATGGGCAACAAGGCTTTCGCCTAAAATTTTTCGAGGTGGGCATGCTTTGGAGCAGCCTCCGAAGCAAGTTCATTTTAAGATTGCGGAAGAGGGCTAATGCCCTCTTCCAGACCCCTTGTTCCCCGGGAAGCCAAGATCGTGAATCATGATCATCCACCCGATGAAATCCGCCTTTTGTCTTCCCGATGTTTAGATAATGCCACCTGGGGCGGATAGGGGAAATTGGGAATTTTGCTTTCTTTTATAAGGACATTCCCTAACCGATTAAGGGGAAGAATGAGGAAGGAGGGCAAAAAAATTGGACGTGATCTTTTATCAAAAAGACCACGCCCCATGCGGAACAAAATCAAGTCCCTGCCAACAGTCGCCGAGGAGCCAAACTAAAAATGACACAGTGATCTTTTAGAGTTGGCTTATCGTTGGAGTAATTTAACTAGATCACCCCGCCTGTCAACAATTAGGACAATCCGAAATCCTTTTAAGGGGATTCCCTTACTCTAATCATCCTGCAGCCAGTTCTGCAGGATGGCGTATTTCACGATATCGATCCTGCTCGAGATACCGAGCTTGCTCATCGCGTTTGCTTTGTGGGCCTCGATGGTCTTGACGCTGAGGTCGAGCCGGGCCGCGATCTCCTTGTTGCTGTAGCCCAGGGAAATAAGGCGGAGTACTTCGAGTTCGCGCGTCGAGAGGTTCCCCTTGTTTTCGCCGCGAAGCGTATCGGTCGCCCCGGCGTATCCGCCCATTACCTTTTGAGTGAGGCTCGGGTCGAGGAAGGATTTGCCGCTGCCGACCGCCCTGATCGCGTTGATGAGTTCGTCGGGGGCACTTTGCTTGAGGACGTAACCGTTGGCGCCAGCGCCGATCAATTGGCGAAGATAGCCGTCGTCCGTGTGCCGGGTCAGTGTGAGGATCTTCAACGCCGGGTACAACGCCCTGAGTTTCTTGGTGGCTTTCAAGCCGTTCATCACCGGCATTGAGACGTCCATGATCACCATGTCGGGCTGCAGTTGCGTGGCGAGCGCGATGGCGGCCTCGCCGTCGCCGGCCTCGCCCACGACTTCCATGTCGGGCTGGGCCTTCAGCAGCAGCTTGATGCCTTCACGCACGGTGAGATGATCTTCCGCGACAATGATCCTGATCTTATCGCTCATTGTTTATTCCTTTGCTCAGTTGCTAGCGGTATTCTAACGTAGATGGTCGTTCCTTTCCCAACCTCGGACTCGATTTCGAGCGTACCGCCGATAAGATCAGCACGCTCGCGCATTCCGCCGAGTCCCAGCCCTCGATTGCTCTTACGATGACGCTGAGCTTCGGCTGGGGTAAATCCGTCGCCGTCGTCCTCTACGATCAGCACGACTTGATTGCCTGCCTTTTCGATGAGCACGCTGACGTTCTTAGCGTTAGCGTGCTTGTAGATGTTGTTGAGCGCTTCCTGCGTGATGCGGTACAGATGCGTTTCCGCCTCGCGGTCCAGCCGGGCGTCGCCGAGACCCGCGGAGTGGAACTCGGCATCGATCTCGTAATGCTTCGACCATTCTTTCACGAATGCGCTCATCGCATCGAGCAATCCGAGTTCGTCGAGCGTGCTGGGCCGAAGCTCCCATGCCAGGAAGCTCACTTCTGAGTCGATCAATTCAGCGATCTGTTGGATCCGGGTCGCGCGTTCGTAAAGATCTTGATCGCCTGCGGTGGCCTCGCGCAAGGACGCGAGTTTCAATCTCAATGCGGTGAGACGCTGCCCGAGGTGATCGTGAAGGTCGCGGGCGATGCGGCGGCGCTCCACCTCCTGCCCTGAGACAAGCCGCTTGAGGAGTTCGATCTTCTGGCGTTCGGCGGTCTGCCTTTCGCTGATCTCGCGCATCAGCGTTTCGTTCATCGAGGCCAGTTCCCTGGTCCGTTCGAGGACGCGGCTTTCCATCTCGTCGTAAGCTCTTTGCAGTGCCTCGGCGCTCCGCTTCTTTTCCGTGAGGTCGGTGGCTATCTTGGCGTATCCCGCGAGTTCCTCCCCAACATAGAGGGGAGCCGTTACCCCGCTGGCGAAGAACCTAGTACCGTCCTTTCTTACATGCCATCGCTCGTCTGAAGCTCGGCCGAGCTCGCGGGCTCGGGCAAGCTCCTGTTCGTGGATGTTACGTTTTATATCCTCCGGAGTGAAAAGGGTCTTCGCAGGCTTACCGATAATTTCGTCAGTTGCATATCCGAAAATGTTCTCGGCACCGGGGTTCCAGCTGTCGATGCGGCCTTCCGAGTCCATAGAGATGATCGCGTAATCGGTGAAGCTTTCGGATATCGTACGCATCCGATCTTCCGTGGACCGCAGCCGCTCTTCGGAAAGTTTTTGCGCGGTAAGATCGGTAACCAACGCGTAGAAACCGAGCACTTCTTCGCCTGATATCGAGAAATCCGGGACGTACGAGACATGGACGTATTTTCGTCCCGCGGCCGTGTAATCCACCCATGACTCGAAATTGACCGGTTCCCCATTCAGAACGGATCGGATATGCGGCCTGAGTCGATCCCAGGCCTGCATACCCAAAACATCAGACATGGTTTGCCCGATGAACTCGCCGCCTTTGCGTCCGAACCACTCAGAGTATTGCCGGTTAACGAACCTGTACCGTTCGTCCCGATCAATGTACGAAACCAGTGCCGGGATAGAATCGGTGATCAACCGGAGCTGGGCCTCGCTGGTCCTTATCCGTTCGGCGATCGCCTTCCGCTCGGTGATGTCCAGGTTCACACCATAGACGCGCTGGGGCGAACCTTCAGCGTTCCGATCGATCGTCGCGATCACCTCCAGCCAGAGCACCTCGCCGTCCTTCCGCACGATCCGGAACTCCTCTTTGAATTCCGACGCGTCTGAGGCAAGAATGGCTTTGACGGCCCCTCGCATTCGGTCGCGGTCGTCCGGATGCAAGCGCTCCTCCCTCCAAAGGGCATCGCGGAAACTGAACTTCCTCGGCTCCTCGCCGTAAAACTCCCACATCTGCTCCGACCAGAAAACAGAGCCCTTGATAACGTCCCAATCCCACACGCCGACGTTGCCGGCCTGCTGGGCGAGCTTCAGCCTTTCCTCCGAAGCGCGGATCGCCTCGTCTGCGAGTTTGCGCTCGGTGATGTCCTGTGTGATGCCGACGGAGCGGATCGCGGTCCCCTTAGAGTCGTAGAAGTTTTGTGCGGCCACGTCCAGCCATCGAGTTTCCCCGGTATCGGCCCGACGGATACGGTATTCGATGGCGTATTGGCCATGGTTCGCCGACGCTTCATCGTGAGCTTTATAAAGCCGCTTGAGATCCTCCCGATAAATACAGCCTTCGTAAAGGTCTCGCGAAACGACCCTATCGGGCGTCGACGGCAGACCGAAGATCTCGAACATCTTGTCCGACCAGACATGCTGTTCCGCGACGAAGTTGTAATCCCACGTCCCGTAATTTCCGATCCGCGTTGCGAGTTGGAGGCGAGCCTCAGAGCGGCGAAGTGCGGACTCGGCCGACCGTCGGTCGTGGATGTCCACGCACGATCCGATGTAACCGAGGAAAGTGCCGTCGGGTGTAAATCTCGGCACTCCCCGATCCATGAACCACCGATATTCGCCATCGCGACCGCGTAATCGGTACTCGATAATGAAATCCTGGCGGTTCTCGAAGGCATTTGAAAATATGTTGGCGAACCGGTCGTGGTCGTCCGGATGGAGATCGTCGAACCAACCGCGGTTCGTTTCCGCCTCGATCGGGCGGCCCGTAAAATCGAGCCACGCCTTATTGAACCAGATACGATCCTTTTCCTCGTTCGACATCCAGATCAGGACCGGAGCGGAGTCGGAGACCTGACGGAAACGCTCCTCAGATTCGCGAAGGTTTTCTTCGGCACGTTTGCGGTCTTCAACGTCCAACGCGGTCCCGATCCAGTAAAGCACCTCGCCGTTCTCGTCCTTGATCGGAAGTGCCCTGGTGTAGAGGGCCCGGTAGGTCCCGTCAACGTGTAGGAGGGGTATGTCCACCTCGTACTCCGCAGCCACCAGGAAGGCAGTCTTCCAAACACTCTGGATGCGTCCGCGATGGTCAGGATGGATCAAATTTGCCCAGCCATCACCCTGGAGTTCTTCAAGGATTTTGCCCGTCCAATCCTTCGTGTAGGTGTTCACATAGGTGATGGAGCCCTCGGGGGTGGTCATGTACACCATCTGTGGCGAAAGCTCGGTAAGCGCCCTGTACCGTTCTTCGGAGGTTTTGACCCGGTCGGTGGCGGTCCTCACTCGATCTATATCTATGCTGACGCCGTACCATGTAGTTATCTTTCCGTTCTTGTCGTACCGCGGCAATGCCCTGAAAGCGTGCCAGAGGTATTCGCCGTCCGACCTGCGGTAACGGCATTCGCCTTCGAAGGGTTCCCCCGTTTTGCGGCTGCGTTCCCAACGCGAAAGCATCGCCTCGCGATCCTGCTCGGCGACAACCGACATCCATCCGCAACCCAGGGACTCTTCCGGAGTTAGCCCGGTGTATTGGTACCAGCGGTCGTTGAAATAGGTGAATTCTCCGGACTCGTCGGACACCCAAACGAGCGCGGGTGCAGCGTTCGCGACAGATCGGAGCTCAATCTCAGCCCGAAGGCGTTCAACCGCGGCCCAGGTCCGTTCCGCAATGTTCTCGATCAGTGAGATCTCGTTATTTGTCCAGAGTCGAGGCTTATCATCACTGCACCATAGTGACGCCACCCACCGACCATCGCGAAGCATCGGGACCGTGATGTACGCGATCTCCTTCGCGGGTCGGTATGTCTGCTCGAAATACTCAGCGGTTCGCGGGTCGGTTTCGGCGTCGTTGTTGACGATGGTCTGCCCGTTCGCCATCATCGCCGACGATTCTGCGCTATAGGTCGAGATCTTGTGCTTTCCGGCTACGGATGTACCATCACGTGAGTAATCGCGATGGACCGTTTCGGTGTCGGTCTCGAGATCGATCTCGTTGAACAGGCATCTGTGCAGCCGGAGGTAGGTGCCCAGACTGACGGAGATCTCCGCGAGAAGCATCTCCGCGTCACGCGCAACACGTATCTTTTCCGTTATTTCGAAGAGGAAGCGGTCGTGGGTGTTTACGCCTTCCGGCCCAGCAAGATCGCGATCGTTGATATCGGTGTCTACGCCGAACCAGAACGCTACCTCACCGGTGTTAGGGTCGCGGATGGGGCGAACCTTACTGTTCAAGGTTTGCGTTTCGCCTCGGGAGCCCGAGCAGCGGAATTCGATCTCGAATTCCTTACCGGTGTTTATTGCCTCCTGGAAAGCGGTCGCGACAGCCGGAGCATCGTCCGGATGGATCGATCGCAAGTTGGCCTCTGAGCCATTGCCGGTGGTGTGAGTGGGATCGAGCCATTTTCCGTCGATGAAACGGTAATTTCCTTTCGCGTCCGTTACCCAAACATCCTGCAAGCTGCTTTCGGCAAAAATGGAAACCAGCTGGCGGAGCATTTCCGGGACGAAATACCCGTTCGACGCGGCCGGCAACGCCCCGGCCCCTTGGGGAGCGACCCCAAGTTCCACCGATTCTGTGAGTTTTCCTGCCTCGGACATGCGGTTAGAGGGCGGATCAGGCCCAGGTGCGACGCCGTGGGCACACTACCTAACTGATCACTCGAACAAGAAGTATAATACGACGGTCAACGGAGCCGTAATTGACATTCCATTCCTAGTTCAGGGCTTTCATCCGATTCTTCCCCTCAATTACGCATTTTCAATACAGGTACACAAGAAAGACGCCGCAGATAGCGGCGTCCGTTTGGGTAGGGATGTAACGCAAGCCCAATTGCGTTGACGGGTAGCATGTTCAGGATGCTCCAGCCCAAAAAAACCCATTGTATTCTGGACTACATTAATTAAGCGGATTTTTTTCTTAGGGTTGAAGGGCGGCTGAGCCGCAAAAACTTTTAAATTGAACAATGGGGAGGAACGCAATCGTGAACGCTATCGAATTATTGAAAGAAGACCACGACCGGGTAGACAAGTTATTCCAACAGGTTAAGGCCAATGAAGACGGCGATAACCGTGATGTCTTTGAGCAGATAAAGGCCGAACTCGAGGTCCACACGCACATTGAAGAAACGATATTCTACCCGTTTTTGCAGGAAAACGGTGACGAGGAACTCAAAAAGATCACGCTCGAAGGGATCGAGGAGCACCGGCAGGCGAAAATGTTCCTGCGAGAACTCGACGGCCTGGTCGCTGACAGCGAAAAATTTGCTCCGAAGCTCAAGGTGCTTATGGAGGACGTCGAGCATCACGTCCAGGAAGAAGAGGGCGAAATGTTCAAGATGGTCGAAAGTCAATTCGACGAAGCCACTCTGGAGGAGCTCGGAGCGACCCTGGAGAAAGAGAAATCCAAGGCTCAAAAGTCCGGGTCCGCGAAAGCATAGCAAGGATATTCATTACTGATCGAAGGCGGCCCCGGGCCGCCTTTTCTTTAATTAGCGACAAATGTCCAAAAGCAAAAATGACTGCAAATCCGCGCTATTGATCGTGGACATGATCTCCGATTTCGAGTTCGAGGACGGTGAGAAGCTTTGCCCGCACGCTCTCGCCGCGGCTGAGAACATCCGTGACCTTAAGAAACGCGCGAAAGATCATTGTATGCCGGTGATCTACGTGAACGACAATTACGGCCATTGGGAGGAGGACTTCAGGTCGTTCGCGGCGAGGATAGGTTCCGGCTCGAATCGCGGCCGAGGCATCACGGAGTTGCTCGCTCCGGAGGAGAACGACCTTTACATTCTCAAACCGCAGCGGTCCGGGTTTTACGAAACCCCACTGAGCGTGCTGCTTCAATCATTGAAAATCTCGAACCTGATAATCTGCGGCGTGACCACTGACATGTGCGTGCTGTTCACCGCGCACGACGCATACATGCGCGGGTTTCAGGTTTACGTCCCCGCCGATTGCTCGGCCGCGGTCGAGGTGAAGTACCACATTGACGCGCTGGAACTTCTAGAACGCGTCGCCGACGCAAGGATCGGCAGTTCTCGTGAAATTGATTTCGCCGCGCTCGATCAAAACGGAACCGGGCCCGACATCACGCGCAATATCCCCGACGTGGAAACGGAACTAGGAAACGGGTAGTTCCTTTATTCACACGGTTGGACCACTGTATTGACCAATACCTACCCACGTTCACGAAAATATTAAATTGGCAGTCGCTACGGAAATCAGCGGACAAACAGAACAAGGAGTAAAAAACTAATGAACAATCAAGGGACGAGTAGACAGGAAGATACAGGTATCTTGACCGGAATGTTTCGCGACCGCGAATCAACCGAGAGCGCTTACCGCTCACTCAGGGACCGCGGTTACTCCGACGACGATATCAACGTGATGATGTCGGAGGACACGCGCAATAAATACTGGAGCGGTGATGATGCAGACAGCGATACGAACCTCGGCAACAAAGCGCTTGAGGGTACGGGCATCGGTTCGGCTATCGGCGGAACGCTCGGCGCTATCGTCGGCGGCGTCGCGGCGATCGGCACTAACCTCGTGCTTCCCGGTGTAGGCCTTGTCGTGGCGGGTCCGCTGGCGGCAGCTCTTGCCGGTGCGGGTGCGGGCGGTTTGACCGGCGGCCTCGCGGGCGCGTTGATCGGATGGGGGATCCCGGAAGACAGGGCCAATCTTTATGAAAGCGGGATCAAGGAAGGCGGCACCGTCCTGGGCGTCAGGCCGCGTTCGACCGAAGATGCAGATTACTTCGAAAACGAATGGCGCGACCGCTATCGCGGCGAGCACATCTATCGCTAGTCGATAACCCATTTCACAAAGAGAAAAGCCTTCGCGTTTGCGAAGGCTTTTCTCTTATCTGATATCTGGACTATTCGTTGATCGACTCCCTCTTCCCTTCCTCGATGTCCGAAGGGGGTTCGTGGGTATAGATCTCGTCATGGCGTTCTACGTCCGTGTTATCGAAACCGGTCTGCGACGCAGGGCTCCAGTTCTCCTGACGCCGCTGTCGCTCTTCTTCTATGTTTTGGTCGGCTGTGGTCGGGGTACCGGTCTGCGAAACCGCGGACTCTTCACCCTCGTTCGTCCCGCCCGTTCCAACCGCCGGCCCTGCGTCGCTAGCTTCGTACGTGTCTCTGTTATCCATTCTGGTTCACCCCCTCGTTCACACAACTATGAGCCGACACGCCGAGCGTCGGCTCCGAGCTGAACGAAAAAAACGTAAGGTCACTGGCCGTAGATCAGTGCAGGCGATCCGATCCCGAAACCTTGACGATCTTGTTGTAAACGCCAAGAAGCAGGAACGGTGCGACCCACTGGCCTACAAATCTTGATTTTTCGTGGTTGCCAGAAAACTCAAGAGCTGCCGAAACGCCGATCGCGCCGGCCGCGGCCCATAGGAAGAGATCCGACGGAAGTTTTGCCGTCTGTTTTTCGATACCTCTAGCCACCATACCTTCCGTGTGCTGCTGTGCTTCCGTGCGGCCGTTTTCGTATGACCCAAAACCCGTACCTGACTGCTGCTGTTCTCCAAATTGCGTATTATTCATCTAAATTACTTCCTCCGAATTTCCCCTTGAATTTGCTGACTCGTTTTACCGATCCCGCATTCGAATGCAAAGGGATGGCCGGTAATGCCATCCCTTTGCATAAACGTGAAGGATCGAATTCCCCCAAAACCGAGATGCTTTTTGCGCTGGTGCCGGGCGTAATTAGATTGAAAGAGCCTCCCCGGCGATAACATCTCGTTATGGTTTATCTTAGCGTCCGTCTCGGCAAAATTTGTCGGCATCAATACAGTGGATACCGTAAATTCGGACGACCCCGATAATGCAGTCTTACGTCTGCCGCAATACATTTCGCTATTCCGGCTTTCGTATGATTCCAGATTGGCAGATAGCGGCGTTCGATATTCCATCGAAGGCCGCTGTTTGATGGGGGCAGGCCAGATCGCCCGAAAGATCTTCGATCACTTCCTCAAGGAAGGTCGGAGGGGACCGAGCCGCCCGGATGCTTATATATCCAGGAGAAACTTATGAGAAGACTGAATGGAACGATACTCAC
>JAEZJR010000091.1 GCA_023415725.1 Acidobacteriota bacterium | reverse complement strand
TTGGTTCGCCCCGATAAAAAGATTTCCCGAGTCGGTGAAGTAGACAAAGCGGAGGCGTCTACCAGCCGGCAAACTCCAACCCGTTAACAATCCGCCTTTTGCCTATCAACTCCGCGTTGCCTACAGTCAACCTTCCGAAATTTACACGGCCCAGGTTTCCCGAACCTGGGCCGTTACTCCATTTAAAACTATCGATCAATATTTACAGAGATCGTCGACGGAAAAATTTCCGCCGCAGAGGACGATGACTACGTGGCTCTCCGGCGTGAAATTCCCGCGCAGACGTTCCGCCGCGGCGAGGTTGCAGGACGACGCCGGTTCCGGGAAAACTTTCAGACGCTCGATGATATATCTAAGGGCGGCAATAGCTTCATCGTCCGTGACGACTGTGACGCTTTCGAGATTTTCCTGAACGATCTTTAATGTGCGCTCTGTGACGGCAGGGGCGCCGAGCGTTTTGGCGATGGATGTGATCGCGGGAAGCTGGACAACATGGCCTGCAGAAACGGCCTGCGCCATCGCGTCGGCACCGACGGTTTCCACGCCCCAGGCTCGGGTATTCGGGTCCGTCGCCTTCACCGCGATCGCGACGCCGCCAGCCAATCCGCCCCCGCCGATACTGGCGAAGACGTCGGTCACTTGCGGGCAGTCTTCGAGGATCTCGAGCCCGACAGTGCCTTGCCCCGCGATCACGAGCGGGTCGTCGAACGGATGCACGTACGTGCGGCCGAGCGCGACGTGGCGTTCCACCTCGCTGAACGCCGCTGCGATGTTGGGGAGCAATTCGATGTTGGCCCCGTAGCCGCGTGCTGCGTCTAGGTAGTTCTGCGGAGTGTTCTCCGGCATCAGGATAAGAGAATCAACCCCGAGTGCGGTCGCGGCGTAAGCGACACCCTGTGCGTGGTTGCCCCCGCTCACTGCGACGACGCCCTTCGCACGCTGCTCTTCCGTTAACGAGAGCATCTTGTTGAATGCACCGCGGGGCTTGAAGGAACCCGTTTTCTGGAACAACTCGTACTTGACGTAGACGTTCGTCCCGAGTCGTTCGCTAAGGGTTTCGCTGAGCTCGAGCGGTGTCCGCTTTATAAAAGGGGAGATCCGCTCGCGGGCGATCTCGATGTCATGAACGGTAACCATTTTGGTTAGATTTTACACTAAAGTACGATTTCGTTGCTTTTTGGTCGATTTCGAGTAATCTTATCGGCGGGCACCGAAAATCCAGAGGAAACATTCGAAGGTCTGAATATAATGAAGAGTTTCGTCTCCGCTCTCGTACTTTGTTCGTCGCTGCTCGCGGTGCTCGGGCTGTGGCTTTTTCCGGTCGCCCAGGCGAAGGAAGATCCGATAATAGCGCTGCTGAATTTGCCCGCTCCCCCGCCGCCGAACCCATGGGTACGCACCCCCTCGGGGAGTCATCCACCGGCCTTTTACGATAAAGAATCACCGCCTCCCGACGACGCAACGATCGAGGATCTGATGGATTACTGGTCACGCCAGAGCGGTGGGTACCAGGAACTCGGTTACAACCCGCAACCGTCCGACCGCGCGCTGGGTCGGATATTGCGAGAGATCGAGCGCGAGCCGCGCCGGATCGTCGAGTTCGTGAACTTACTGGGGGACGATAGAAGGGGCACGGAACTCGCGCGGGACATTTACCGGCAGATGTCGGGCTCGACCGAAGAAGAGCGCGAGATCAGGCGGCAATTGAAGAATTGGCTCACGATGAACTCCGATGAATTCGCGGAGGACCTCGAGAAAAAGGCGAGCCAGACGAAGGATGTCGGCGAGTACGTCAGTAACCACGAGGAACTTCTCGCACTCGCGAAGGTGGACTGGGAGCGTGCAGCCCCGATCGTGAATCGACTTTATAACGACGGCACCCAAAAGGTGTCGAAGACCCTCGCTACCTGGGCTCTGTACAAAAACGCATTGCAAACCGGCGGGAGCGATGTTGATCGTTACCGCGACGAACTGAAGGCGGTAGTCGAGGACAAGAAGGCGGGAGCCGGGGCACGCGACCTCGCACTCGACGCGTTGATCAAAGAGCAGGAATGGAGCGGACGGGACGATTGGTATTACTCGCTACTCGAGGACGAGACGCTGCACAACCTCGTGGTGGACGGTCGGAGTTACACTGGGCTCACGACGATGATGTATTACACCGGCGATGAGGGACACGTCGCGAAGATGTTGGAACTGACGAACAGCGACAACATCTCGGTGCGATCAGCAGCCGTGAAGAATCTGCTGCTCCGCTTGGGGCGGATGGGAGATTACGAGCGGAACAAAGAGGTCCGGATCGAGATCGTTAAGGCGTTATTGCCATGGTTCCGCGATCCGGGCTGGGTAAAGGAAGATCCGTCAGGGAAGCAGACTCTTGTTCGCGTCCTGGGCTCGGTCAAATTACCTGAAGCCGTGCCTGCGTTGATCGCCGCGCTGGATGAAGTGCAAACGTCTAATACTCGCTATTACGGCAGCGCCAACGCGGCGTCCAACGCAGCATGGACGGTCGCAAATGCGTTGAATACCGCATCGAACTCTACGGCAAGTTATGGGTCGGCATCCAACGCGAACGTCGCATACACCGAAGCTACCTACACATACAATCCGCTTCGCAGCCAGGCGATCATGGCGCTGGATATGCAGGCGGACGCGAGGGCGGTTCCGGCTCTGAGGCGTTTGCTGATGCAGGTGCAGGAGTACGAGCGCCAGAGCGTAGTTAAGGCATTGCTTTCCTGCAACGGATTCACCATCGATGAGCAGGTGGCAGCGATAGAGTTTTTGGCGAGGAGCGCCGGGGACATCGCAACGAGCGATAACGTCGAGCCGGGGGCGTACGACTATTCTACTGCTAAAGGGCGTGCCGAAATGGCGCTCCGGACGACGGTCGCCTCACAACGGACCCAGATGGTCCAGAACGAGGAAACGGAGGACGCGGACGAAGAATTCGAATCCTACGGAACGGCTGAAGAGGCGCCTGAATCGCCGGTGCAGCAGCCCGCAGAATACAGTGAGCCCCCGCAAAAGCCGATGACCGGCGAGGACCTCAGCTACATGCTCGGCTCGCAGCTGCTCTCAAACGAGAACCCGAACGACGAACTCGTCCGCGGGGTGGTGGCTCGCATCGAAGCTTACGACAAACGTGACCCGGTGACGGCGGAGACGATGCGCCGGATCCTGATGTCTTGGAACGGGCGTGCGGTCAACGCGCTGCTCCTCCGGGACCTCAAGGTTGGCCGATCGGACGCGGACGCGGTGGTGAAACTCGTTTCGGTCCGAAAGCAGATGCGGGAATGGCAAATGTCCGATATCGCCGACGCAAGGAACGGAGGGCCGTTGGCCCAAGGGGTTGCTCCGTGCCTACTGGAGGACGCGGCGAGCATGGAGGCCGTACTAGACTCCGGAGGCGATCAGGCGAAGGCGGCGTTGCTTGCATGTGCCCGTTTGATAAGGGCACAACTTTTAGTTCCGAAAGTGGCACCTCTGCTTAAGAGTCCGAACAAGCTGCTCGCTCTCGCGGCGGAGCGATATTTGGAATCCGAAGACTCGCCTGAGGCCCGAGCCGTCATTCTCGGGATGTACCCCAACCAGGCGAAGATCCTGGGGGCGAAAACTTCGTTCGAAACGAACGGGACGTCGCCGACGCCCGGTAAGTTCCTGACGGCGTTATTCGCTTCCGTGAGCCCTTATTTCGCGTCTGAAGAGTATGCTTACAGCACTTTCAGCTACGACGCTTCGTTCGTCGAGGCGGAAAAAAGACTACAAAAGGAAGTCCTAACCGACCCGGAACTGATCGGGGTTTACGCGTACGGGCGCAGCTTCATCCATATTTACAAAGACCGCGCCGTGTTCAGCTGGTCTGATGATCCCGCACGTTACAGGGAACGGGTACTTGAGCAAAACGAGTGGGAAAACCTTAAGGGATATCTCGCCCATTACGATGTCGACAAACTGCCGCCGTTTTTGGCGTGCACGGGCGAGTGCGAGTCATTCCAGCTTCTGATGCTGAGCAGGGGTGGCGGGCGGCGCGTTTTTGCGAAGACATCGGAGCCGCCGCCGGAATTCATCGCCGGGCTCGACAAGATTTTCGAGGACATGCGGCAGCATCCGGCGAAACTGAAATACTATGCTGGAGCGGCGGTGCCTGGTCTCGAGGTCCACTTTGCGGACGATCGCCTCGCGGCGACGACCATTTGGAAGGATGGGGCGGACCTGCGGGTTTTGGTGACGGACGAGGACCGGTCAAAAGCGATCGAGTCGGAGATCGCAAAGCTGCAGGAAGAGGCCGAGGCATCGCTCGAAGAAGGGGCCGATAATTCCGCGTATTACCAGAAGTTCTACAAAATGCGTGAGGATCGGAAGTACGACAGCTTCGGATGGTTCCGGCTGGCAGGTGACGCCCTTGGAGGGGCCGTGCCCCAACCGCTACAGGCCGAGTATATTCCCGTTAAGGACGGCTTTTCCCCAGCGGCCGCATGGGGACAGTGGCGGGCAAAGACCCACAATCTTGAGGTCCGCGCTGATGACACAGGTATATACAAGATAACCGCGGGGCGTGTGACAAGGATACGTTCCGGAAATTACAGCGATCCCGTCGTTACGAGCAATGGGCGGTGGGTCATTGCAGCGAAATACAGTGATGATTCGGGTATGAGCCTGGTCCGGGTGAATCTGCTGAACAACCGCGAATTTCCTATCCGGCCCGGAGATTATTCGATCTCGCGCCCGGTGGCGTATATCGCTTCCGTTAACAGGTTTTTGGTCACAAGCTACAGCGAAGAAGACCACCATGGCGAATACGAGGACGAGAACTACAATGAATCCGCGTACGATGATGGGCGGGGATATTATTTTCTTGATCCGGATACGGGAGCGGTGACCAGATCGGTCGGTGAAGTCCGACCGATCGCTCAGCAGACGTTCAGGTCATTGCAGCCCACGGGGGCACCGGGCGAGTTCTGGGCAGCGCTGCCGCGAGGGACGGCCGGGACGCTCGTGGGGACGTACAGCACACGGACGTTCACATTCAAGCCGATGCTGAAGCTTCCGAAGATAATATTCGACAGCACGGAGATGTGGGTGGACCAGCCTGCCCAACGGGTGTGGTTCACGTACCAGGGGCACGTACTATCCGCACCGCTGAAATAAGGGAATGATCAAGGGGGAATATAGGATCTGTTACTCACCTTATTACTACGCCGACATCGGCGAAGGGCACGTCTTTCCTATAAGAAAATTCGAACTTGTTCGCGACAAACTTCTTTCAGAAGGGACGCTCTCGCCTGATGAAATATTGGAGCCTGAACCTGCAGCGGTCGATGACCTTCTGCTTGTTCACACCGAGGATTACATCACCAGGCTGGTCGAGGGCGAATTGACCGCGAAGGAGGTCAGGAAATTGGGGCTGCCATGGTCGCGGTCGCTCGTGCGGAGGTCGTTTCACGCTATTTCAGGCACGATCACCGCAGCAAGGCATTGCATCGGTTCGGGTATCGCCTCGAATCTCGCGGGAGGGACGCATCATGCGTACCCGGATCGCGGTGAGGGGTTTTGTGTGCTGAACGATGTAGCGGTGGCGATCCGTGTGCTGCGGCGCGAAGAGCTGGCCGAGCGATTTCTCATCGTCGATCTCGATGTTCATCAGGGGGATGGGACGGCATTCATTTTCAAAGATTCTCCCGAAGTATTCACCTTCTCGATGCATGGGGCGAAGAATTATCCACTTTTCAAACAAACCTCATCTCTCGATATCGAACTGCACGACAAGACCGGTGACGAAGAATATCTCGACACACTCGAACACGCGCTCGATCGTGTGAGGATGCACGATCCGGACGTGATCTTTTTTCTCGCGGGTGCGGACCCGTACGAAAAAGACAAACTTGGGCGATTGGGACTATCGATTCAAGGGTTGAGACGGCGGGATGAGACGGTGCTGGGTTTTGCGAGGGACATCGGCGTACCGATCGTAACGACGATGAGCGGCGGTTACGCGGCAGACATCAACGACACGGTGGAGATCCACTGCAACACGATCAGGGCGGCGAAATCGGTTTATTTCGGTGATGCTGCAAAGGCGGCGTAGCGGGGTAACTACGCCGCCCATTCTTTATTCATACCTCAGTGATTCGATCGGATTGAGCCGGCTAGCGCGGATCGCGGGCATTACCCCAGCGAGGAAAGCGATCCCGCAGACGAGTAGGACGATCATCGCGATCGAAAAAGGCTTGAACGCAAACAAGCTGAATCCTTCGAACGACTCGGCGTAAACCTTGAGCAGCACCTGATTCGCGATCAACCCGGCCGCGATCGCTCCGAGGGCACCGAGCATCGCACCCCAAAATCCGATAAACACCGATTCCAGCGAGAAGATGGCGAAGATCTTGCCGCGGCCCATCCCGAGGGCCTTCTGCAACCCGATCTCCTTCGTTCTTTCGAGCACGGCTATGACGAGTGTGTTGATGATGCCGAACGACGCCGCGAGAAGTGCGACCATCGCGAAGAGGTTCATGCCCGTCTTGAATATCCCGATCGCGTCGTAGGTGCGTTTCTCGTTATCGGCGATCGTGTCGCCTTCCAGGCCGCGTTCAGAGAGAGCCTTTTTTGCGGCTTCGATCCGTGTTTGGGAGCCCGTATCCATCATCATGGTAAAGGCGATGAATTGGTCTGGTACCGATTTGTTCTTCTGCTCGTCGTGGAGAAATTTCGCTGTGGCTGCGTCGACGAACGAGCTGTAATTAGTCATGAACCCCTTTGTGGCGACGCCGACGATCCTTAGGTCGATCGACTTCATGGATCCGTCGGATAATTTGTAGCCGACGGTAGCGGTCTTGCCGATGAGATTCGAAGCGTTGGGATCGACCGCTTTCGCGAGGCCGGATGGGATAACGATCTGAGACTCGCCGCTCAGGCCGGTCCCCACGTCGGTTTTCGCAGTTATCCCCTCGGAAAGGAACCCCACCTCCGCCTGGTATTTTTTGCCGCCGTCGATGGATATGTATTCGGCCTTGAAGTTGTAACGCGGTGTAACGCTCTTGACGCCCTCGATGTCGCGTGTTGACGCTTCGATCTGCGGAAGCGTCATCAAGATCGAGTTCGGATCGAAACCATCTTCCTCATCATCCTCGCCGGCTTCTTTGTATTCCTGCGGAGTGCCGGCCCGAGCCCCGCCGACTGGCCGGTCCATCTTTTTTCTAACTATGATCGCCCGGTCGCCTTCGATATTCTTCACCTGGCTCTCGACGTAATCGCGCATGCCGTCGCCGACGCCATTGGTCATGGTGAGGGTGAAAGCCCCGACAAAGATCGCGACGACGGTTAGGAAGGTGCGTAGCCTGTTGCGGAAGAGATTGCGGTTCGCGGTTCTTACAAGATCCCAGGCTCTCATTGTCCGCTTACCTCCCGGTTATGTTCGGCGACGATCCGGCCGTCCTTCATCTCGACGACGCGGCCGCAACGGCGAGCTAGTTCGTCATCGTGGGTGACGACAACAAGGGTGATGCCTTTCTCCCGGTTGAGATCGAAGAGCATCTTTTCGACGGCGGCACCGGTTGCGGAATCGAGGTTCCCAGTCGGTTCGTTGGCGAAAATGATCTGAGGCCCGCCGACGAGTGCGCGGGCTATGCAAACACGCTGCTTTTCACCGCCGGAGAGGTCCTTTGCCTTTTTGTGGGTCTTGTCATCGAGGCCGACAGCTTTTAATGCAGCGGTTGCGTCTACGTTCAAGCGGGAATTCGCAACACCGCGAATACGCATTGGCAGTACGACGTTTTCGAAGACCGTATCGCGGCCGTTGAGAAAGAATTGCTGGAATACAAAGCCGAAGCGTTCGTTTCGCAGCGCGTTCTTCGCCTTTTCGGACAGGAGTGAAGTGTCCGCGCCTTCCAGGATGACGCTGCCATGCGTGGGGGCGTCCAGGCAGGCGAGCAGGTGCATCAGCGTGGATTTTCCGCTGCCGGATTTGCCGACGATAGCGAGGCAGTCGCCGCGGCCGATGGAAAGGTCGACAGCCTTTAAGGCTTCATAATCGACACCGTCGCTAGTGTAGGTCTTAGATAGATTTCTTGCTTCCAACATAACTTTTATGAGGCGTCCCGGATGAGCCCGGTAGGTTCTTACGCCATATAACGCGGAAAGGTTCGGGGAAAACGATCTTTAGAATCGAGAAGCGATGGCGGATTGACTTAATACCTACGAAGGGCAATAATCCGAAACTTGTTCGTTTGAAATATAACGCTCCGACCGACGAGGGGAAGCGGGTGAGAATCCCGCACGATCGCGTCACTGTGAAAAGGATGAAGGCGAAAGGATAAAGGATAAAGTTTCTAGGAGCTTACCCAACTTCCTTCTCGATCTCATGCTTTAAGTCAGGATACCTCGACCGGAGTTCTGCCAGGATGGATGTTTCGCGAAAAGACATCGACGGCGAGCACGGTAGCTTTTTCAAGACGCCTTGTTTACTGATTCGATGAATCAGCGAACAAGGCGTTTTTAATTGCTGAATGCGAAATTTTGTTGCTTCGTCATTTGTTTTGGTCCTGGTTGCTCTTGTCGGGGCATCCTGTTCGGAGTCTAGGCCGGGGGGATTGTCCGCCAACTCCAAAGTGGTTAAGGACGATTTGGGCCGCGAGGTTATATTGCCGGAGCGGATCGGGCGAGTTGTATCGCTAGCGCCGAGTGCGACGGAAATGATCTTCGCGTCGGGCGCTGGCGATCGGCTTGTCGGGGTGACCACGTTCTGCAATTACCCGGAAGCGGTGAGATCGATCGAGAAGATCGGCGACACGCAGACGCCGAATATCGAACGTATCATTGCATTGAAGCCTGACGTGGTCTTCGTTTCTACCGCCTCGCAGCTGGAGGCGTTCATGAACACACTTCAGCAGCAGAATATCGCAGTTTACGTCACGGACCCGAAGGGGATAGCCGGCGTGACGGAAAACCTGCGAACGCTGGGCAGGCTGTTCGGTACGGAAGATGAGGCGGGCAAAATTGCGGACGAACTTCAAAGCCGTGCCGCGGCGGTCGACCACAGGGTCAGCAGTGGACCGCGGCCAAAGATCTTCGTGCAGATATCGAAAGAGCCGCTTTTCACGATAGGCAAGGATGCCTTTTTGACGGAAGTGATCGAGCGTGCAGGTGGGGAGTCAGTGACGAAAGATGTGCCGAGCGGATTTCCGAAACTTAGCAAGGAAACCGCTTCGGCGATGGCTCCGGAAGTGATCATACTTTCCGATAGCGAAGACAACCGGGAGCCGAATGAAGTATTTCGCAAGTCGCCCGCCGTCGTGAACGGCAGGGTTTACAAGATCGACGCCGACATCATTTCAAGGCCGGGGCCGCGATTGGTGAATGCGTTGGAGCAGATAGCTGGGTTTATTCGCAAATAATGGGGGTTTTGGCCCAGCCTCCAGTTATCAGTTGACAGCTTCCAGTTTGGGAAAAAGGCGCATAGTTTGGATCTTTTTGATCGCGGCGTTGGCGGTTACGCTGGCGGCGGGCGTTTCCGTTGGGAGCGAGAGGTTGTCGATATTCGATCTGACCGACGCACAACGGGCGATCCTTTTCGACATTCGACTGCCGAGGGTTTTGCTGGGGGCGTGCGTGGGGGCGTCGCTGGCGGTGGCGGGTGCGTCGCTGCAATCGCTGCTTAGAAACCCGCTGGCGGAACCTTATCTGCTGGGCGTTTCGAACGGCGCGGCATTGGGGACAATGCTGGCGTTCGTGTTCTTTGAGGGATTTGCGTTCGCAAGGCCGGTGCTGGCGTTCGCTGGGGCCGGGGTCGCGACGGTCGCGGTCTACCGGATGGCTCAGTCGAGGACGGGGATGAACGTGGAGCGGCTCGTACTCTCAGGTGTGATCGTGACGACGTTCCTCTCGTCGATCATCGTGCTGCTCACGAGCGTGCTTGACGCGGCGAAGTTGCGCGGGTTCACGTTTTGGCTGCTGGGTGATCTTTCTCAAGCGACCTACGAAGGATTCTATCTGACGCTGGCGGCCGCGACCGTTGGTACGATCATTCTCTCGTCGCAGGCCCGGGCATTGAACCTGATGATGGTCGGGGAGCGCGATGCAATGGATTTCGGCGTGGAAGTGAACCGGGTCCGGACGTTGGTCTTTGGATTGGCGAGCCTGCTGGTCGGCACGTCAGTGGCGGCGAGCGGCTCGGTTGGTTATGTGGGGCTGATCGTGCCTCACCTGGTGAGGCTTTCTGTGGGAAGCGATAACCGCCTGGTTGTGCCGATGTCCGCGGTAGCGGGAGCGATCTTCGTGGTCCTGGCGGACACCGTCGCGAGGACGTCGATCGCTCCGCGGGAACTTCCCGTCGGAGCGATCACGGCACTGGTTGGTTCCCCGGGATTCATTTACCTGCTCCGTAAGAATTGAACCGAAATAGATGCTTCGAGCCGACAACATTTCCATCAGATACGGGCAGCACGATGTGGTGCGGGGAGTGTCTTTCGAGCTGCGAACTGGCCGAATCGTAGCATTGCTGGGGCCGAACGGGGCGGGGAAGACCACACTGATCAAATCGCTGAACGGTACCGTCCCGATCTCGGCCGGCCGGATCGAACTAGACGGAGAACCGCTGGATTCATTCTCACGTCGGCAGATCGCCCGACGCATCGCGGTGGTCGCGCAGGAGAACGAGACACGTTTCCCGGTGAGGGTTTTGGAGTACGTGCTCGCGGGGCGGTTCGCAAACGGGTCCGCGTTCGGATGGGAGACCGAGCAGGATGTCGCTGTTGCGAGAGATGCTCTGCAACGGTGCGACCTCGCGGACTACGGCGAGCGTTTCATGAACGAGCTTTCCGGCGGGGAGCGGCAGCGTGTCGTGCTCGCCCGTGCGCTTGCGACCGACGCCCGAGTTCTACTTCTTGATGAACCGACGGCAAATCTCGACCTTGCGCACCAGGCGATGATGTTCAGATTGGTACTAGAGCGGTGCGTTCAATGTGACGCCACGGCGGTGGTGATCACGCACGACCTGAACCTCGCGGCGGAATTCGCCGATGAGATTTTGTTACTGAAAAACGGTGAGGAATACGCGTTCGGCCCGCCGGATAAAGTATTAACGGCCGCGAATATCGGCGGCGTTTTCCACGTTCCCGTGCTCCTGGACGAGAATCCGGCGAGCGGGAAGGTGCGGGTGACGACGGTTTATTAGCGTTCGGATCGCCGGATCCGAACAGGTTGGCAAACGAAGCGGAGGAACGCCGGTGAGATTCCGGGGCTGCCCACGCAACCGTAATTCGATTTTGGATTTTTGAGTTTTGATTTTGGATCAATGAGAAGGGTCCAAATTTCAACATCCAAGAACCAAAATAGACGAGTCGGGAACTTCGGTCGTTCGCTTTGGCTTGAACCATTCTGCGTGTGGGCAGAAGAGGAACGTATGAAGATCTCGATAATTGTATTAGTGGTTTTTGCGGGCGTCGTTTCGGTACGGGCCCAGAACGCCCCAACTCCAACGCCGACCCCATCCCCCCAACCGATCCGAGAGACCGTCAACGTGTCGGCTGATCAGACCCAAACCATCGATGAGGTTTCGAAGACTGTAAACATAATCAATGGCCAGGAAATGCGCGAGCGGGCGGATTTTGCCTTGGTCGATAGTCTACGGTCGATACCGGGCTTTCGGGTGCAGCAGTTGGGTGGATTCGGACGGACGGCGACGATCAAGACCCGTGGTTTGAGGAACCAGGACACGGCCGTTTTGATAGACGGGGTGCGACTC
>JAEZJR010000019.1 GCA_023415725.1 Acidobacteriota bacterium | reverse complement strand
CCTTAGGATAGCGGCTTGTTGGCCCCCGTGTCGCTTCCCGCCCTAAGCGCGAGTTCCTCAACTCACTCGCGGCAGTATGCAGAAACCCGAAAGGCAGCTCAGAGACGACCTGCAGCCGGCATTGGTGTTCCTTTCCGGCGAACTTATAGCCGTGCCCATCCCGCTCGACCGTGAGGAGGTGATCCTCGGCCGCGCCCTCGAGGCGGATGTGCGCATCAACGACGTAAAGGTCTCACGGCAGCACGCAAAGATCAGCACGGTGACGGACCCCGCGTCCGGGAGGCCGGAGTACATCATCTACGACCTCGAATCGCGCAACGGGGTTTTCGTGAACGGGAAGCGTTTGAAAGAGGCGTCGCTCGCGAACGGGGACAAGATCACCATCGGGGAGCATATCTTAAGATTCGAACTGCTCGACGAGATCGACCGGGAATACCAGAAGCAGATCCATCGCCTGATCACACACGACGACCTGACGGGACTACTGTCGAGCCGGTCGTTCTTTTCGGAACTTCGCCGGGAGTCGGCAAAGGCAGCCGCCGAGGGGAAACCGCTTTGCGTGCTGGTGATGGACGTGGACCATTTCAAGAAGGTCAACGACACCTACGGGCACCTGACGGGCAGTCGCACGCTCGAGGAGATCGGGCACTGCATAACCGGGATAATGCGCAGCGGGGACGCCGCTTCGCGTTTCGGCGGTGAGGAATTCGCCGCATTCCTGTTGGACGCCGACCTCGCCCAGGGGCTGATCGCGGCGGAGCGGATCCGATCGGCGATCGAGAAGACGGAATTCAGCGTGATCAGGCAGGGGAAACCCGCCGAACCGCACCACGTCACGATAAGTATAGGCGTGGCAACGTTTCCGGCCGATTCGAGCGACCCGATCGAGCTCGTCGAGATCGCCGATTCCGCCCTTTACCGGGCGAAGCGCGAGGGGCGCAACCGCGTTTGCGCATACCGCGAAATGTCCGACGAGGAGCGTAACCGGCCGCTTCCCGAGCGGAAAGATTGATTTTGCAACCTTCCAAACAGGTGAAACGTGTAAGAAACTGCGATTTTTCGTGCTAAACTTGGCGGGCGAAACGCGCATCATACACCCAAGTTTTAGGGCAAACCCGTTTTACCGTGATCACAAGATTAAATTTAGCCACCCATCCGTTTCGGAACCGGACGACGCCGTATCTATTGTCGCTGGTGCTGATCGCTCTCGGCGCGTTCGGGGCTCTCGTCGGGCTCAACCAGTGGTACCAGACCGGAAAGCAGACCGAGATCGCCCGCAAACAGCTCGACGAGATGGAGGACGAGATCAAACGCCTGAAGGGTGAAGGCGATAAGGTGCAGCAGCAGCTTACGCCCGAACAGCGTCAGGTGCTGGTCGCCGCGCACAAGCTCGTGGCTAACAAGAGCTTCGGTTGGTCGCGGCTGTTCGCCGACCTCGAATCCGTGCTTCCCGGCAGCGTCAGCACTTCGCGGATCTCGGTGGAGAACATCTACCGCGACGGCGACCGCGTGAAGGCGGACCTCGAACTCGGCGTGCTCAGTCGCGATCACCAAGCGGTGATGGGGATGATCGGGGCGATGAACAACTCCGGCCTCTTCCAGGCCGAGCTTCGCGGCCAGGACCGCCAGGAGAACGAACGGATCACCTACACGGAATACACGCTTCGGCTGATCTACACGCCCGCTTACGGATACTCGACCGCCGCACCCAGCGAGGTCGCTCAGGGAGGTACGGCGCAATGAGCGAGCGAGATATCAACAACCCCGAAGACACCATCCAGGTGAACACGCACGACGGGGCGGTCGCCGTGGACGAGAAGGACCGCACCGTCCTGCTGACGAACAACGAGACGATCATCGTCGAGAAGCCCGAGGAGTACAACATCATCCCGAACAACCGCCCGCGCAAGGTTTACGGGGGGATGTGGGGCCCGCTCGAGGTGGGGGCACTCGGGGCCGCGATGATGGTGATCCTGGCTGCGATGGGCGTTTACTTCTTCCTCACATTGCCGGCGAAGCGCGAACTGGAAGCGAGCCGGGCGAGAAAGGACAAGCTCGAACAAGACCTTATCTCCGCGAGGGGCAAGTACGGCGACATCACTAGCACCGAGACGCAGGTGGCGAAGCTGATATCCAGCGTCGACCAGTTCGAAACGACATACCTGCCGGTCGCCTCGAACGGACGCACTTCCCTTTACCAGCGGCTGAACAACCTGATCATCGGCCACGGCCTGATCAACACGAGCGGGCCCGATTACGCACCGCTCGAGATGGCGGACGCCACCAAAGGCGTCGAATCGGAAGACGAACGCGGACGAGCGCGGTTCCGCAGCCTTTTCCCCGGCGCATACGTGACGATGACGCTTGAGGGTTCGTACCAGAACCTGAGGCGATTCATCCGCGACATCGAGATGGGGAACGAGTTCGTGATCATCAGCTCGATCGAGCTGGAACCGTCGGATAGCCAGTCCCGTGCGCAAAGGCCGGAAACCGCCGCCGCCGAGCCGGACGACATGATGATGCCCGGGCCGAACCCGAATTTCCCGCAGATGGGCCGGATGCCCAACGCTCAGCCCGTGCAACGCCCGAAAGGCCGCACGCTCGGCGAGGTGGTGAGCCTGCGGTTGGAGATGGCCGCGTATTTCAGGCGTTCGACGCTGCCGGCGGTGCCGCCGGCCCCGGGGGTGCAACAGTAAAGCGATGCCCGTATTGGAAGGAAAATCGACATCCGAAAGGAACAAGATCATAGCCGCGGCGTTGCTCGGCTTGCTGGCACTTGTGACGCTTTGGTTCGCGTTCGGGCCGAGCATCGGCGGATCGACCAAAGTGACGGTGACCGCTTCGCCGACGCCTTCGCGGTCGAACTCGAATTCGCAGCGCGAACTCGGGACAGTGGAAATGCCGACGCGGCAGGAGCAGATGTTCGACTACGTTTCGACCCCGGTGGTTTACTCGCCGTCGATGTTCGGAGGCGCTCCCGAGCCTGGCCGGAACATCTTTGCTTTCTACGAACCGCCGCCGCCGTGCCCGACGTGCCCGACGCCGCTTCCGCCGACGCCTAAACCGGTGATCGCAACACCTACGCCGCCGCTGCCTTTCGAGATCTACGGGGCGAGCCCGCAGACCGTTTATGCCGGTTCGAAGAGCTTCCGAATCGAAGTCGCGGGGGACCGTTTCACCCAGGACGCGAAGATCTATTTCAACAACGTCGAGCTGCCGACCAGCTTCGTGAACTCGCAGCGGCTCTCCGCTAACGTGCCCGCGAACATGATCGCGACGGCGGGTTCCCCGTCGATCAAGGTGCAGACGCCGGACGGCTCGAAGTACTCGCTGCAGACGAACATTCTGATACAGCCGCCCCCGACGCCGAACTTCACCTACATCGGGATGATCGCGCGTAAGCGTTACAACAACGACACCGCTTACTTCATGGAGCAGGGGAAAACGACCCCGACCGCGGCGCGTCTTAATGACGTCGTGGCCGGGCGGTTCCGCCTGGTCAATGTGGACGCGGAACGGGTCGTACTCGAGGATGTGAACCTCGGGTTCCGCCACGAGGTGAAACTCGACCGCACCGTTCAGGCGAGCAGTGCACCTGTCGGCAGGCCCGGTGGATTCCCCGCACCCGGCGGATTCCAGCCTTACAATCCGGGCGGCGGCCAGATGGTTCCCGGTATTCCGGGGAACGTCCAGATGATCCCTGCTCCCGGGATTCCGTCGAACGTGCCGATCTACACCCCGCCGCAGCGGCCGAACCGCCCGGCGAATACGAATTCGAACGTGAAACGGGACGTCGATGACGAAGACGACGACGAAGACACCGACAACCGATAACCAGCGGGGAGCGACCCTGCTGGCGGTGATGGGGATGATGACGATCTTCGCCATCGCCCTGCTCGCCATCGCGCCCAGCGTTCAGTATGAGGTGCAGCGCGAGAAGGAACTCGAGGCGATCCGCCGCGGCGAGGAGGTCGCCAACGCTATCCGCCAATACGTCGATTTCTACCGCGGGCAAAAGCTCCCCGAATCGATGGACGAACTGCTCGAGGGGCTCCCGCAGGGCACGAAGAAACGCCAGATCCTTCGCCCCTCGGCCGCGATCGACCCGCTCAGTGAGGACGGGAAATGGCGGCTCATCAAACCCGATCCGGAAACGCTCGCCCGCTTCGCCAAACGCGTGCAGGATTACAACAACGGCATCCTGCCCGGCAATCCTTCACCCGTGCTCAACCGCTACACGATCATCATCGTGAATTCGGTCAACACGGAAACCGAACTCGAAGCGGACGATGACGATTTCGAGGTGGTTACGGACAACCAGCCGTTCATCGGCGTCGCGAGCCAGAGCCGCAGCGGTTCGGTCATTTCCTACTACGGCATCGACAAACACTCCAACTGGGTGTTCACGCCGCTCTTCCGCGGAAACTCCGCCTTCGGTTCCGCTCCGGGGATGGGTCCGAATGCACCGCGTCCGCCGTCCCCGGTCAGAATTCCTCAATAGCAACCGCCCCCAATCGGAAAACATATTCCTGCGAGCCGGGGTACGGCTCCATACGCCGAGCCTTCTAAACGGCCGGTATGCTTGTATCATCGGACCGTTGCGCCTCGCGATTTCACCCCGGTTCGGCTACGATTGGAACACAAACAAATGTGCGGGATTGTCGGATTCATCGATAAGGTCGAGACGTCGAAAGAGCAGCGCTCCGGCTTGCTGGAGCGGATGTGCAGCCGGATAGTGCATCGCGGGCCGGACGAGCAGGGGGTCACGCTGGACGAGCCGCGGGCGGCCCTCGGGATGCGGCGGCTCTCCATCATCGACCTGAAAACCGGCCAGCAGCCGATCTACGATTGCTCGGGCGACCTTGCGATCGTCTTCAACGGCGAGATCTACAATTTCCAGGAGCTGAAAAAGGGACTTGAGGCGCGGGGCCACCGCTTCAAGACGAACTCCGATACCGAAACGATCGTGCACCTTTACGAGGAGGTCGGCCCGAAGTGCGTCGAGCACCTGCGCGGGATGTTCGGTTTCGCGATCTGGGACCGAAAGACCGAAACGCTGTTCCTCGCGCGCGACCGCGTGGGGAAGAAACCGCTTTTTTACACAAAGACGAAGAACGGCGACCTGGTCTTCGGGTCGGAGCTGAAATCCCTGCTCGATCATCCCGGTGTCGGCCGCGAGATCTCTCATGCCGCCCTCGACGCCTACCTGACCTTCGGCTACGTCCCGGAGGAGTTCTGCATATTCGAGGAGATCAGGAAACTCCCGCCCGGGCATTTCCTGGAATTTCGCAATGGGGACGTACAAGTCGAGAGATACTGGGACTTCCCGCTCGCGGCGGAAAAATCGAGGGCGAGCGAGAGCGAGATCACGGGCGAACTGCAGGACCTTCTCGCGGAATGCGTCCGGATCCGCATGATCTCCGAAGTGCCGCTCGGGGCGTTCCTTTCCGGCGGGGTGGATTCGTCCGCGGTGGTCGGGCTGATGTCTCGTTTTTCGGATAAGCCGGTCAAAACCTTCTCGATCGGCTACAGAGAAGACACCCACGACGAACTGAAGTTCGCACGGATCGCGGCGAAGCATTTCAGCACGGAGCATCACGAATTCGTCGTGACGCCGGAGATCGTCGAGGAGGTGGACGACCTCGTCTGGCATCTGGACGAGCCGTTCGCCGATATGTCGGCCCTGCCGACCTTCGCGGTGGCGAAGATGGCACGCGAACACGTCACCGTCGCCCTCTGCGGCGACGGCGGCGACGAACTGTTCGCCGGATACACGAGATACGTCAAGCATTTCAAACAGAACGTGCACCAGACCGTTCCGGGCTTCGTAAGAAAGAACGTGTTCCAGCGGGTGGCGGCCGGGCTGCCCCACGGGGCCCTCGGAAGGAACTACCTATACAACGCGGGGCTCGACGCCGCCGACAGGTACATCGATTCCCTTTCGCATTTCGGTCAACTGGTGCGCGGGCAGCTCTATTCGGCCGATTTCCGCCGGAAGATGAACGGTGCGTTCGGGGCGGGCGCGGGCGTCTTCCGTGAGATCGCCGGCTCATTCGAAGACGATTCCCTCGAACAGCTCCTTTACCTCGACAGCAAGACGTATCTCCCCTCGGACATCATGACCAAGGTGGACCGGATGACGATGGCCGCGTCGCTCGAAGCGCGCTCGCCGCTGCTCGATCACAAATTGATCGAATTCGTCGCCCGCATCCCGGCCGAAATGAAGATGCGGGGCGGGGAAACGAAATACATCTTCAAGCAGGCATTACGCGGCGTGGTGCCGGACGAGATCTTGTATCGCGAGAAGCAGGGCTTCGGCGTGCCGATCGCGATCTGGATCAATGAAAAGCTGCGACCGCGCATCCGCGAGACGCTGCTCGAGCCGCGAACTGCCGCCCGGGGTTATTTCGAACCGAAATACATCGAGCTGCTGCTTCAGGAACACGCTACAGGGAGGCGCGACCACGCACACCGGTTGTGGCTGCTCTTCGTTTTCGAGCTTTGGCAGCGAAGATTCCTGGACGGAAATTAGACCGAGGCAAGACCCCAACAGGCCGCAGGTTATTTCTTCTCGACGGGCGTGGTTTCCGTTGGCGGGTTGATCTCGATCCCCGCATCACGGAGCGTGTCGATGATACCGATCGCGGCGGCGTCGAACACGCGCAAAGGCTTATTCTCGTTCGTATCGATCCAGAACTGTACTGTGAGCACGGCCCCCTCGCCGGCATAATCGGTGACGTGAACGTTCGGGGCGGGTTCGTGTTCCACCCCCTCCGCGTGGGCGAGCGCATCGAGCACGAGCCGCTTCGCCCGCGGGAGGTCCTCGTCGAAAGCGAGGTGGAATTTGAGGTTCATCCGGCGCTTCTTGCCGGCCCCGCGGATGGTGAGCGGTGAGGAGTACATCTCGCCGTTGGGGATGAT
>JAEZJR010000011.1 GCA_023415725.1 Acidobacteriota bacterium | reverse complement strand
GCGGAAGGTCTTAGGGTACTGGGTTTTGGAAAGGGTGATGCTATCGGAATTCATCTCCCGATGCTTCCCGAGACGGTCGTTGCCTTGCTTGCGATCAACCGGATCGGAGCCATCGCGGTGCCCGTATTCTCAGGATATGGAGTCGAGGCGATCTCGTCGCGATTGAATGCTGTGAAGGCCAAAGCGCTGTTTACATGCGAAGGATTTCAGCGGCGGGGTAAGATATTCGACGCTTACTCGATCGCCAGAGAAGCGGTAAAGGGTTGCCCTGCCATCGAACACGTATTCGTAGTAGAGAGAATGGTCGGGTCCGATTGGAACCCGGACGAACGTGCGATAGAGGACGAACTCGCAAGTTTCTACCATGAACTGATCGATACGGCTTACGAGTCGGAAGATGAGGCTTGGTCGCCAGAGCCCACCTCCGCCGAAGACCCGCTCATCATCCTCTACACCTCGGGCACCACGGGCAAGCCGAAAGGCATCGCCCACACGCACGCGAGTTTCCCGATCAAGGCGGCGCAGGACATGGCGTTCGGCACTGACGTCGGCAAAGGCACGCGGATCTGCTGGTACACGGACATCGGTTGGATGATGGGCCCGTGGCTGATCTACGGAGCACTCATCAACGGCGCCACGATCTGCCTCTACGACGGCGCACCCGACTTCCCTACCCCCGACCGCATGTGGGAATTCTGCGCGAAACACAAAGTGGAGATCCTCGGCATCGCCCCGACCCTCGTGCGTTCGCTCGCGTCCCACGACGAACGGAACGCGGACGCCATCGTCCGCTCGTCAGAAAGCGCGAGTGCTGTAACTGAGCCTCCGAGCGGCAAGAAAGGTTGGCACAGCCGCGGCTACCTGCCTCATTTTGATGGGGACGTAGCGCAGTTCGTTACATTTAGATTGTCTGATTCATTGCCCCAGTCGGTCATCCGTCAGATCGAATTTGAGGCCGGAAAAGAAAATGCATCGGAAGCGGCCAAGGCTAAGCGGTTGCGACTCGAGGAGTATTTGGACAGCGGTGCCGGCGAGTGCATTTTGAGCGATCCCGACGTCGCTTCCCTCGTGCAGGAAACGATCCTCAACGAACACGAAAACACCTGCCGGCTCGATGCCTGGGTGATAATGCCGAACCATGTGCATTTACTGTTAAAGCCGAATCGGGACATCAGCCTTTCGACGATCATGAAGTCGATAAAAAGCGTATCGGCGCATAAGATCAACAAACTCCTGGGCCGTTCGGGTCCGGTTTGGCAACCGGATTACTTCGATCGATATATTAGAGATGCGGAACATCACGCGAAGGCGATTCGCTATATCGAGAGGAATCCTGTCAAAGCAGGACTATGTTCGGAGCCGTCCGAGTGGAATTTCAGCAGCGCTGCGAACTCGGAGAATGCTTCAGAAGAGACTCCGGCGGACGGTGAGGTTGGTTCGTCATCACGGGCGGACGATGGCGTCCGCGTTCCGATCTATGAAAGGCACGACCTATCCTCCCTCCGAGCTTTCGCCTCCTCCGGCGAACCGTGGAACCCAGGCCCGTGGTGGTGGCTGTTCGAGAAAGTGGGCAATTCCAAGATCCCGATCATCAACTACTCTGGCGGGACCGAGATCTCGGGCGGAATTCTGATGGGGAATCCTTTGCTGCCGCAGAAGCCGTGTTCGTTCCCCGCCCCGTGCCCCGGTATGGACGCCGACATTCTCGACGAAGACGGCAACCCAGTCCCGCCCGGGAAGGTCGGCGAACTCGTCCTCAAAAAGCCCTGGATCGGCATGGCCCGCGGATTCTGGCAGGAACGTGAACGCTATCTCGAAACTTATTGGTCCCGCTTCCCCGGAATTTGGGTCCACGGCGATTGGGCGATGCGTGATGAGGACGGCCACTGGTTCATCCTCGGCCGCAGCGACGACACGCTAAAGGTCGCCGGTAAACGCGTCGGCCCCGCCGAGGTCGAAAGCCTCCTCGTAGCCCACCCCCTCGTCACCGAAGCCGCCGTCATCGGCGTCCCCGACGAAGTAAAAGGCACCGCCATGGTAGCGTTTTGCGTCCTGCGGAGTGCGGACACTCCTGTCCGCACGAGCGTCGCCGCGACGCGAAAGGGTGCGGAAGAACCTGAAGCCTCGGTCGGCAACGAACGTCTCGCCGGAGGAACCGGCGATGCGGACAAGATTGTCCGCGCTCCGCTCGAGGCAGAGCTAAAATCTCTGGTCGCTAAAGATATGGGCAAACCCCTCGCCCCATCAAAGATCCATTTCGTCTCCGCCCTCCCCAAAACCCGCAACGCCAAAGTAATGCGTCGCGTCATCCGCGCCGCTTACCTCGGAGAGGACGCGGGCGACCTCTCAGCGCTCGAAAATCCCGGAGCTATTGAGGAAATTAATTCATTGTCCGCAAAGACAACTTGAACTATATTTGTGGGAAACAATGACAGGCTCATTCAAGATTACGCATAATCTGGTGATTGCTTTAATCGTATTCGCGGTCACCGCGAATAGTCTTGTGGCTCAGGAGCCTCGAAAACTTCCAGCTCAGAACGTGCCTCCGTGCAGCTGCGATTTCCGGATCGAATCTGACTTTGAACAAGTTAAGGCCGGAGAAGTGGCAGAGTTCAGGATCGTTTCAGACGATCCGAAGCTTTCTCAAAAGGAATTCAAATGGGCAGTGTCCTTGGGGAATATCATTAGTGGACAAGGCACCAGAACTCTTAAAGTTCAAACTTCATTAGAGATGTTGGAGACCCGACGGGCAGAGCAGGTGCCTACACCGGTACCCCCCGATGGTTTCTTTAGCGACGCATTTACACGAAGCCGTAGCATGAGGTTTTCCGTCACCGCAGGCGTGGCAGATCCGAACTGCACGTGTCCGGACAAATCGTTATCCATTCGGATCGGCAGAATGTCAGTGCCAAGTAACAAACCCGCCGACCTTAACGATCTTAAACTCAGCGCCGACGAACTCGTTTTGCCGTGCTCTCCCGGAACATTGCCTGTTCCTGGCGGTCCGGTGCCCTCGGAATCGATGGTCTTAGACGTCACGGCAGACGCCTCAGACCCGGAGAACGACGTACTTACATACCACTACACCGTTTCGGCTGGAGGAGTTGTTGGAAAAGGTCCGAAGGTAAAATGGGACCTCTCGGGAGTCGCTCCAGGTTACTACACAATAACGTCAGGTGTGGCTGACGAGTGCGGCCTTTGTGGGAAGACTCAAAGTAGATCAGTAACAGTTGCCGAGTGCACGCCCACTTGCGTCTTTTGTGAGTGCCCATCAATCGAAATACAAGGCCCACGAGGCGACGTCATTTATTCTGGCGAAAACACGTTCACCGCAAATGTAAGCGGCGGAACGCAATCGAATCCGATCACTTTCGAATGGTCGGTTGAAAACGGAGAAATTTTGCATGGCCAACGCACCCCCTCAATTCACGTAAATCTATTTGAGAACGTTGATTTCTCTCTCGTGAATGTTCGCCTTCGGATTAGAGGAGCACCCGACTGTTCCTGTCCCACCGAACAAGTGATAACCTACGAGAACGGACGCCTTCGCAAACCTTGAATAGCCAAATCATCATCCACACCATCGGCCACGGCCGCCACGCATTCAGTTACTTCCTCGAATTGCTGCGACAGTACGAGATCGAATTCCTCTGCGATGTGAGGAGCGTTGCGAGGTCGCGTTGGCCGCAGTACAACGGCGGGGTGTTGAGGGAGTTGCTTAACGAGAATGGTATCGGCTACGAGCACCTGCCCGAGACCGGCGGGAAGACGAAGCCGAACCCTGAAGACCTCGCACGCGGCATCGACCGTATCATCGAGATCGCTTCGGACGTCCGCACGGTCATAATGTGCTCCGAATCGCAGCCGCTCTCTCAGCACAAACAGCCACGCGCGAACTGCCACCGCGTCGGATTGCTCGCTCCGCTGCTGAAAGCAAAGGGAGCCCGCATCATCCACATCCTGCCTGACGGCCGCTCGATAGAGTTCGACGAATCTGAAGCCCCGTCGATGTGGTGACCCGACCCGAAATGCATCCAGCCCTAAACCTTAATTCTCTCAAGAGGCACTGCCATGAGCTCTCCCAGTCGGATCCACACCTTCGGACCGTGTTCGAAACCTACGGCACACCTCCGCTCTGGGACCGCGAGCCCGGCTTCGCCTCGCTCGTGCAAATAATCCTCGAGCAGCAGGTTTCTCTCGCGTCGGCAAAGGCCTGTTTCGATAAACTCGCATCACGGCTCGGCGAAGTAACCCCGTCTAGCCTTCTCACCCTCACGGACGACGAACTTAAAGCCGTCGGCTTTAGCCGTCAGAAGACCGCCTACGCCAGGCATCTGTCCGAAGCGATCCTTGAACAGCGAATCGACCTGGACGGACTGCATAACCTGCCCGACGCTGAAGTGAAGTTCGAGCTCACTAAACTGAAAGGCATCGGCGAATGGACCAGCGATATCTACCTGCTCATGGCCCTCCTTCGCCCCGACGTCATGCCTAAAGGAGACATCGCCCTCCACGCAGCGTGGCACAAGCTCAGTGGTGAGCCCCGACCAACTTCCGACGAGTTCCTCCAGATCGCTCGACGCTGGCTGCCCTACCGCTCCGTCGCCGCGCGCCTCCTCTGGCATTTCTACCTCAGCGAAAGGCGGAAAACCGAGGGGTAGCGGGGATACCCGGTTACCAAATCACATTTCACGGCAGCAATACACAGTTCCTACCGGTCGTGTTTCAGCCTTTGCTATGCTAAGTTTTCCCCGATGAAGATCCTCGACGTCGGCTGCGGCGCCAACAAATATGAAGGGGCGATCGGGCTCGACAACAACCCGCGCACCGCCGCCGATGTGATACACGACCTCGGCGACATCCCGTACCCGTTTCCCGACGACGAGTTCGATATGATCGTCTCCAACCACGTGGTCGAGCACGTCCCGGACGTGATGGCGTTCATCAGCGAACTGCACCGCATCACCAAACCCGGCGGGCGGATCAAATTGTTAACCCCGCACTACACCAACCCCGATTGGGCGAACGACCCCACGCACCGGAATCACATCAACTCTTACACGTTCAACACCTTCACGCCCGGCCGCCAGGTGTTCGATTTCTACACTGACGTTCAGCTCAAGCCCATCCGCACATACGTCTCACTGCTCTCGCTCTGGAAGGCCCTGGGCCTCGAGTTCTTCGTAAATCTCGACCAAAAGGCCCCGGGGCTCCGTTTCTTGCGCAAATTCTGGGAGCAATACCTCAGCTACATCTTTCGCGGTAAAGAGATCCGCTTCGAGTTCGAGGTTGTGAAGAACGGCCAGGTTCGTGATTGATCTTTTCGCAGTCAATATATATAAAAAAGCGAACTATTCCTCACGCACTGAACATCTGATATCTTTGACCGTCAGCACTATTTAGAGGTACCCGAATGAAAAGCAAGCTTCTCGCAATTTTCACGCTCTCCATTCTTTTGTTGAACTCCTCCGCTTTCGCCGCCGGTGACGTAAAGTCGCGCGGCAAACTCGACACCGCCCTCGTCGCATTGCTGCCCGCATCCGACGCGGTCACGGTTATCGACATGAAGCGGTTTTTAAGCTCCGCGATCCCGCAGATGCTCTCCGGGAACCAGCAGCTACTTGGCGAGGTGAATAAAGCGCTCGACGACGCTAAAGCTCGTACGGGCATCGACTTCCGCCAGTTCGAATACATCGCTGCGGGGGTTTCGGCGACCAAGGTGGACGTGAAAAAGTACGATTTCGACACCGTCATCGTCGCGCGCGGGCAGATCAATTCCGGTGCCCTGCTCGCCGCGGCTAAACTCGCCGCCAACGGTAAGTATCGTGAGGATAAGATCGGTGAGCGCTCCGTTTTCATATTCGAGCCCACTGAGGTCATTCAGCAGAATTTGCCGCAGAATCAGGCCAAGAAGGCCGGTTTGCTCAGCAAGGTCTTCGGCGGCAAGCGCGAGATCGCTGCGACCTCTATCGACAGCTCTACGCTGATCTTCGGCTCGGTGGAACGTGTGAAGCTTGCCCTATCAGGCACGTCACGTGTCAGCCCCGACATCGCAAATCTTCTTCCCAAAACGGCCGCTCCGGTGATGGCTTTCGCTGGTAAAGTTCCCGGCGGAATGAGCGTCTTCCTTCCGCTTGAGAACGACGAACTCGGCTAGCAGGTCGATTCGATCCAGTACCTGTACGGCTCGATGGATGTGAATGGTGCGGCAACGACCATCAACGCCACGGCCCGCACCGCTCAGGCCGCCGACGCGACTGGTTTGAAGGACACTCTCGAAGGCCTCCAGATGATCGGCAAGGCCCTCCTCGGCAGCGCAAAAGGAGCCGACAAACAGCTCTACGGCCGCCTGCTCGAGACCGTGAAGTTCACTGCCAAAGGCAACGAAGTAACGATGGACCTCGCCATCGCACAATCCGACATGAACCAGCTCGTCGGGTTATTGGCGAAATAGCCGATACGGCCACTTCGGGGTCGATGCGATCCGAAACGATAAAGCCCAGGGATCCGGCCGGCGCGGTCTGAACCCTGGGCTTTATTATTTGTCCGCTTTTGGGGGACTACGCACTACCTTCGCCGAAACCTACTTCGGTCCCCTGACCTTTTCGGCGCTGAAAACTGTTCGACGTCTCGGTTGAAATTCCCCGCCTCGTCGAATAACGGATAAAGCTGCAGAGCTGGCGATAGATATCCGGCTCTTAGCTCGACGGGTCGTGTCCCTGCTCGATTTATCACATGCACCTTCCCGCCGCGCACGTCCTCGATCCATTTCGCGAACTCCTCAGCGCGTCCCACGGTCGCTGAGAGAAGCAAAATGCGGATCCGCGGCGGGGTCAAAATGATCGCCTCCTCCCATACGTGCCCGCGTTCTTCGTCGGCAAGGTAATGGGCCTCGTCCAGTATGACGAAATCGGTCCGCACTTGCTCGCCCTCTCGTAACGCGTCAAAAAGCTGGTTCCGGTAGATCTCTGTCGTCCCGACGATGAGTGGGGCATCCGTGTTCTCCTTACGGTCGCCGGTCAATATTCCCACGTTCTCGGCCCCGAATTCAGCGGAAAATTCGACATATTTCGAATTCGTCAGGGCCTTCAGAGGCGTCGTGTACCAGGCCCGCTGGCCCTTTGCCAGGAGGCGGCGGATCTCTTCCCGGGCGATCCACGTTTTACCGCTGCCAGTCGGCGCAGTCACGAGCACGTCTTCCTTCTCGATAGCCTCGAGTGCCTCGATCTGGAAAGGATCCGGAACGAACGGCTGAGGTTCCGGCACGCCTATGCCCTTCAGCAGCCGCTCCGTCGCCTTCAACTGCGTGATCGTCTGCGGGGACTCCTCAAATCTCGGCGGCGAACTTCTTTCCGCAAAATCTCGTTTGTTATTTCGTTCGTCTCTTTGGCGGCCTGCGCCTCCCCTGCGGGGCCGGTCCCGGCGTCTTTCGCCGCTTCTTCGTGCCATATGTGTAGATTAGACAACATTTTAGCTCCATTGAGGAATGTAAATTAAGTAGAGCCGGCGACGGGCCGAATATATGTGCCCACGTCGTGCTCGTAATTGCGTATAAATCTTTCATTTACCTATGCGAGGTGTTAAAATCAGCGATTTGTACCGCAACGGTTCAGGCGGTCAAAGCGTCTAATTGGGACGGCTCGCAATTTAAGCCAGTTTTGGATGCTTCAGCTATATGTTCGAGAAGGAATCATACAATTTTGAGGT
>JAEZJR010000345.1 GCA_023415725.1 Acidobacteriota bacterium | reverse complement strand
GGTAGTTCTAATAAGCTCTGGCGAAAAGAACGCGCTTTGCCGATTCTTTCCCGGAGTAGACACATTTACCGGCCATCTCCGCCGACAGCAGCGGGATGCACCGGATCGTGGCTTTGGTCTCTTCCTTGATTGCGGCTTCGGTCTCGGCGGTACCGTCCCAATGGGCCATAATGAACCCGCCCTTTTCGATCTGCTCCTTGAATTCATCCCACGTATTTACGAGGAATGTATTCTCTTCCCGGAACTTGAGTGCGCGGTCGTACAGGTTCTCCTGGATCTCGTCGAGGAGGATCTGGATCCCGACGGCGAATTCCTCGGGTGTCTCAAAGTTGATCTCGCGCGATTCCTTCGTCAGCGTATCGCGGCGGGCCACCTCGACCGTCCCGTTTTCCAGGTCGCGCATCCCGACCGCGAGTCGTACGGGAACGCCGCGAAGTTCGTACTCGGCGAACTTCCAACCGGAACGCTGATTGTCGGTGTCGTCGTACTTCACCGAAATACCTTTCTCCTTCAGCGAACCGACGAGCGGGGCGATCTTCTCGCTGATCTTCGCGAGGTCTTCCGGCGATTTGTAGATCGGCACGATAACGACCTGGATAGGGGCTAGTTTGGGCGGGAGGACCAATCCGTTGTCGTCGGAGTGGGTCATGATCAACGCACCCATCAGCCGCGTCGAAACGCCCCAGCTCGTAGCCCATGCATATTCCAACTCGTTTTCCTTGTTCACGAACTTCACGTCGAAAACCTTCGCGAAGTTCTGGCCCAGGAAATGGGATGTACCGGCCTGCAGAGCCTTGCCGTCCTGCATCATCGCCTCGATGCAGAATGTTTCTTCGGCCCCAGCGAAACGCTCACTGGGTGTCTTTATCCCCTGGACGACAGGCATCGCCATCCAGCCTTCAGCGAATTCCGCATAAACCCCAAGCATTTGGTGCGTCTCGTTCACCGCCTCCTCTTCCGTCGCATGAGCGGTGTGCCCCTCCTGCCAGAGGAATTCCGTGGTACGCAGAAACAATCGCGTGCGCATCTCCCACCGCACCACGTTGCACCATTGATTAACGAGGATCGGCAGGTCCCGCCACGACTGTATCCAACCGCGATATGTGTTCCAAATCACAGTTTCCGAGGTCGGACGCACGATAAGCTCTTCTTCGAGCTTAGCGTTAGGGTCGACTACGAGGCCTTTTCCGTCCGGATTGCCTTTTAGCCGGTAATGCGTGACCACAGCACATTCCTTAGCAAACCCCTCGGCGTGTTCTTCTTCCTTCTCGAGAAAGGACTTCGGCACGAAGAGGGGGAAATACGCGTTTTGGTGCCCCGTCGCCTTGAACATATCGTCCAACGCACGCTGCATCTTTTCCCATATCGCAAAGCCGTACGGCTTAATCACCATGCACCCGCGGACGGCCGAATTTTCGGCCAGGTCCGCACGCTTCACGATCTCGTTGTACCACTCGGAATAGTTTTCCGATCTTTTTGGAAGTCCTTTAGCCATATATATGAGATCCCCTAAGTTCGCTAAAACGAAAATATTAGCGGAAACCACGCCGCTTCACAATTTTACAATTCCGTCAGGCTTGTCTAATCTTGCCTTTCGGGCCTCTTCGGGCCCAATTTCACATATGGGCGCTTTCAAGCTGGACTTCCAGGACACCGAAACGGCGTTCGCGGATAAGACAAACTCCGAGCTCAAGGAAAAATACCGTTTATTCAAGGCCCTCAACTCGCCGCTGCTCAACTCGCTGGGCACGCGAGCCGCGACCTGGGCCCTTTCGCTCGGGCTCCCGGTCAAGGGGCTCATCAAAGCGACGATCTACGAACAATTCTGCGGGGGCGAAACGATCGAGGAGTCCGAGAAGACGGTCGCCCGCCTTGGCAAATACGGCATCGGTTCGATCCTCGATTATTCCGTAGAAGGGAAGTCGAGCGAGGAAGATTTCGACCGCACCAAGGACGAGATCATCCGAACGATCGAGCGAGCTAAGGACGACCCGAACATCCCGTTCTCGGTGTTTAAAATGTCCGGCGTCGCACCGCTGGGCACGCTCGAAAAGATGAGCCACAAGAAGCGGCTCGACGCGAAGGGGCAGGCGAAATGCGAACGCATCCATAATCGCGTTCAGGAGATATGCGAGTTCGCACACTCGGTCGGCCAGCCGATCTTCATCGACGCCGAGGAGAGTTGGATACAGGACGCCATCGACCGTCTCGCCACGGAGATGATGGAAAAGTACAACCGCGAATCAGTGATCGTTTACAACACCCTCCAAATGTACCGAAAAGACCGGCTGGACTTCTTGAAGGAATCCCGCCGCCGCGCACATGAAGAAGGTTATTTCTACGGCGTTAAGCTAGTACGCGGTGCTTATATGGAAAAGGAGCGCGAGCGAGCCGCCCAGATGGGTTACGAGTCGCCCATCCACGATACGAAAGAAGACACGGATCGTGACTACGATGCTGCGGTCGAGTATTGCCTAAAACACCTCGATGAGGTCTCGTTCGTGAACGGTACTCATAACGAGAAGAGCACCCAAAACATGGTCAGCCTTATGTACCAGCGGCAGATCCTTCCGAATCACCCGCACGCGCACTTCGCCCAGCTTTACGGGATGAGCGACAACCTGACTTACGTGCTGGCGAAGAACGGTTATAACGTGACGAAGTACGTACCCTACGGGCCGGTCGCCGATTCGGTGCCTTATTTGGTCAGGCGCGCGGAAGAAAACAGTGCGATCGCGGGGCAGATGAGCAGGGAATTGCTGCTGATCAAAAAGGAATTGAAACGCCGAGGCGTATTTTAGCGAAGGCCGAGCAGGAGACGGATCGATCGGTCGGTCGGTTCAGCCGCAGCATTACGCCAGGCCTTGACGGCGGCTTCTTCCTCACCCGAGACGCCGTCACGAGAGATCACTGAGACCTGCGTACTCTCGAACGCCCT
This sequence comes from Acidobacteriota bacterium, assembly GCA_023415725.1. Classification (GTDB taxonomy): domain Bacteria; phylum Acidobacteriota; class Blastocatellia; order Pyrinomonadales; family Pyrinomonadaceae; genus OLB17. The sequence continues at coordinate 4,925 of JAEZJR010000345.1, read as the reverse complement.
GTCCGTCATCGCAACGTGAGGGATCTCGGACGTCAGAGATTCCGGCGATGCAGCTGCGAGATCAGCCGTTTCCACGTCCATGAACAGATCCCTAAACGCCTTGACATGCCAAATCGTATCCGACCCGTTCGTATCTGTGCCGAGCACCTTCATCAAACCGTAACCGCTCTCGATCTGGAAAACGAGTATGTCCCCCGGCGCGAACCCATCAATCATACTTCGTATTGTAATAACGAAACGCAACTTTCGCCTATAGCGGCCATGAGGAGCCGCATTATAATATTTTCATAATATGAAAAGTCCGCTCCCCGCCTCAGAAGCGATCAAGGCGGTAAAATCCGGAGATCGCGTGTTCATCCACAGCGTCGCAGCAGCGCCGCAGGCACTGATCTCAGCCCTCGTCGACCGCGCTTCCGAGCTCAGAAATGTCGAACTCGTCCACCTTCATACGGAGGGCAACGCGTCGTACTCAGCTCCTGAATTCTCTGAAAGCTTCCGCGTCAACGCTTTTTTCGTCGGCTCGAATGTTAGGCAGGCCGTGAATGCCGGACGTGCAGATTACATCCCGGTATTTCTCTCCGAGATCCCGGCACTTTTCCGACGCGACGTCCTCCCGCTCGATGTAGCACTGGTGAACGTTTCTCCGCCAGACAAGCACGGTTTCTGCTCGCTAGGGGTTTCAGTTGATATATCACGGGCCGCTGTGGAGTGTGCAAAATTCGTCATCGCCCAGATAAATCCGCGTATGCCCCGCACACTGGGCGATGCCTTATTGCACGTGGATAAACTGGACGCGATCGTCGAGGTGGATGAACCGCTTCACGAGGTGTCGATGCCGGCCCTTTCCGATGTGGACCGCGCTATCGGCGGTTACATCGCCCAGATGATCGACGACGGTGCGACGCTGCAGATGGGAATCGGCTCCATCCCGAACGCCGTGCTCGCTTCGCTCCAGAATCACAAGAACCTCGGCATCCACACCGAGATGTTCTCCGACGGTGTCATCCCGCTCGTCGAGAAAGGGATCGTCAACGGCACGAAAAAGGCAAAGCACCCGGGTAAGATCGTAGCCGGCTTCGTGATGGGCACAAAGAAGCTTTATGAATTTATCGACGACAACCCGGAAGTGCTAATGCTCGACATCGCTTACGTGAACGACACCGCCGTCATTCGCCGCAATCCAAAGGTCACTGCGATCAACAGCGCGATCGAGGTGGATCTGACCGGCCAGGTCTGCGCGGACTCGATCGGGCCGCGGCAGTATTCGGGTGTTGGCGGGCAGATGGACTTCATCCGCGGAGCCTCGCTTTCCGAGGGAGGCAAGCCGATCATTGCGTTGCCGTCCGTCACGTCGCGTGGCGAGTCGAAGATCGTCGCGGAATTGAAACCCGGCGCAGGGGTCGTCACGACACGTGCCCACGTGCATTACATCGTCACCGAATATGGCGTCGCGTACCTTTACGGCAAGAACCTGCAGCAGCGAGCTCATGAGCTAATTAAGATCGCCCACCCCGACCATCGGGAGGCTTTGAGCAAGGCTGCGTTCGAGCGTTTCGGGGCCGCATGAACGTGCCCGGAGACGGTCGACATGATAATCTATAGCTTTAGCTGTATAACATTTAATTTCACCATTAATAACAGGGGTATATATGTCAGATACGAGAGAGGCGGTCATCATCAGTGCCGCCCGCACACCGACCGGTAAATTCCAGGGATCGCTGAAAGGCTTTTCCGCTACCGAACTCGGCTCCATCGCGATCAAGGAAGCCGTGAAGCGCGCGGGTGTCGACCCGGCGAACATCGACGAAGTGATCATGGGCTGCGTCGTGCAGGCTGGACTCGGCCAGGCACCGGCCCGCCAGGCGGCGCTCGGAGCAGGCCTGCCGCCGGAGGTTTCGGCACTGACGGTGAACATGGTCTGCGGATCGGGCCTTCGGGCGGTCGCTTTGGCCTCGCAGTCGGTGCGTCTTGGAGACGCGGATTTCGTCGTCGCGGGCGGTATGGAATCGATGTCGAACATCCCTTATGCCATGCCGGGTGCCCGTGACGGGTACCGCATGGGCAATCAGCAGGTCACCGACCTTATGATCCACGACGGCCTCTGGTGCCCGTTCGAAAACTGGCACATGGGCAATACGGGTGAGGTTGTCGCTGAAAAGCACCAGATAACCCGCGAAACGCAGGACCAGTTCGCGTACGATTCACATCGAAAGGCATACGAAGCCCAGCTGGAGGGTCGCTTCAAGGACGAGATAATCCCCATCGAGATCCCGCAGAAAAAGGGCGATCCGCTCGTGCTGGATTACGACGAGCCGGTCCGCCCGGAAACCACCGTCGAAGCCCTCGGAAAGCTCAAACCCGCGTTCAAGAAGGACGGCGGCACGGTGACGGCCGGTAACGCTCCCGGCGTCAATGACGGGGCTTCCGCCCTCGTCGTCACGTCGAGTGAGAAGGCGGCCGAACTCGGTGTCGAGCCTATGGCTCGCGTTGTCTCATACGCTGTTTCAGGGATCGAGCCGAAATATATCATGCTTGCCCCGGTGGAGGGCGTACGCCGTGCCGTGGCTAAAGCTGGATGGCAGTTGGAAGATGTGGAACTCTTCGAGCTTAACGAGGCCTTCTCCGTTCAGGCTCTCGGCGTGATGAAGGAACTCGGCATCAACCCCGACTTCGTCAACGTCAACGGCGGTGCCGTCGCTATGGGCCACGCTATCGGCAATTCGGGCGGACGCGTGCTCACCACGCTGCTTTATGAAATGAAGCGCCGCGGCGCAAAACGCGGTGTCGCCGGCCTCTGCCTTGGCGGCGGCAACTCCGTTGCCATGGCTGTCGAACGGATATAGCCCGCCGAAAGCTGCAACAAACAAAACGCGTCCGTCGTATTTTCGTGTAGAATACGGCGGACGCGATCTATTTGGAGGTGCGATTATGACGGTAAGGGAGCACAACAATCTTCTCAGTATCTTCTTCTTCATTCAGGGCGGCCTGGTCCTGCTCGCCGGTATATTCATGGTGCTTATGTACGGGATAATGGGCGGCGCCATGGCGGTCACGTCAAATCGCGGAGAAGAGCAAATGATCGGTGGCATTTTTGTTGTCGTATCGATCGTAATGGGCCTGGTAATGCTTTTATTTGCCGGACTCTACATTTTCACCGGGTTCAAAATACGAAAGGAGCAGAAGATCGGAAGGACGCTCGGCATCATCGGCAGCATTCTCGCTCTGTTCAGCTTTCCGCTCGGCACCGCTCTGGGTGTTTACGGCCTCTGGTTCCTCTTCGGGGACGGCCGTGCCCTTTATGAGGGCGGGCAAGCGGGAACGAATTACACGCCGCCTCCACCGCCGAATAGTTGGCAATTAGGCAATTTTCGCCTGCGCTTCGCGTCTATTATTTCGATGAAAGGTAAAGAACACGCAAACCTTCTCGGCATTTTCGCCTACGTTTTTGCTGGTTTCCAAGGGCTGATCACAGGGCTGTTCGGGCTATATCTGCTTGTTCTGGGCGGTGTGGGAATCATGGCTGCGCTCGACCCGAGATCCGGCGACGCAGGCGGTTTGGTGATGATGCTCGTCTTCGCAGCTATCGTCGGTGTGATGTTTGGTCTGGGGCTAATGTCGATAATCATGAACATCAAGATGGGCCGCCGACTTCGCAGCGACGATCCGCCGAACCATCGTTCGGTAATGATCACGTCAATTCTCAGCTGCTGTTCGCTGCTCTTCGGCGGGATGATGTCGCTGCCCTTCGGCGCGGCGGTCGGGGCATACGGGATCTGGTTCGCGACCTCCGATGTCGGTAAACGCTATCTCGCCGGCATCCCCGATGCCGAGCCCGCTTATATGAATCCGCCGCCGGCACAAACCTACGCTCACTCCTACACTCCGGACCACGAGCCTTATAAATGGCGGTAAATTAACTCTATTTTTTGCTCGAACGAGCGGCCATCTAACCGGCCGCTCGTTTGTTTTGCCCGCAGGCTTTCGATAATCTTTAGTGTTCTTTTTCAACTCCAATTTTTACAAGGAAATATCAAAGCAATGAGTGAAACTATCGGTGTTATCGGTGCAGGCACGATGGGCAACGGCATCGCCCAGACGGCCGCGAACGCGGGCTTTGACGTCGTGATGTGCGACATCCAGCAGGACTTCGTGGACCGCGGCCTCGCGAACATTTCGAAAAGCCTCGACCGCTTCGTCAAAAAGGAAACGATCACGGAAGAGCAGAAAGGCGAGATACTGGGCCGCATCAGGACGACCACCAAACTCGAAGACCTCAAGGACTGTGCGCTGATCGTCGAGGCCGCGACCGAGAACTTTGATATCAAAAAGAAGATCTTCGAACAGCTCGACACGATCACCGGGCCCGACACGATCCTCTCATCGAACACCTCTTCGATCTCCATAACCAAGATCGCGGCCGTTACTAAACGCCCCGAAAAGGTCATCGGGATGCACTTCTTCAACCCCGTACCACTGATGAAGCTCGTTGAGGTGATCCGCGGCATCGCGACCAGTGACGAAACGTACGCAAAAGTAAAAGAGATGTCCGAAAAGCTCGGCAAGGTCCCGGTGGAGTGCAACGACTACCCCGGCTTCGTCTCGAACCGCGTGCTGATGCCGATGATCAACGAGGCGGTCTTCGCCCTCCACGAAGGCGTCGCGACGAAAGAGGCCATCGACGAGATCATGAAGCTCGGGATGAACCACCCGATGGGCCCGCTCACACTCGCCGACTTCATCGGCCTTGACGTCTGCCTTGCGATCCTCAACGTGCTGCACGAGGGTCTCGGCGACCCGAAATACCGCCCGTGCCCGCTGCTCAAAAAGTACGTCGACGCCGGCTGGCTCGGCCGCAAGACGGGCAAGGGCTTTTACGATTACTCAGCTTAGCCGCGAAAGTGGAGAGTTCAAGCTCTAGCTTGAAC
>JAEZJR010000339.1 GCA_023415725.1 Acidobacteriota bacterium | reverse complement strand
GTATAAAATACTCACGGCCCAAATCCAAACGCGGGGCCGGGCGAGGCCTCCCCCGCTTTTCGATTTGGGTGGACGAAGGAAACGGGATCAGTTCACTGACATTCCTATGAAATTAGGCCTCGATGCCGACCACGCCGCCAGCGTACCTCCGCCGGGGAATGCCGTGTAGGTCGGCCCTTCAAACCGGAAGGTCCTCGATCCGCCGCCGTATTGCGTCTGGATGCCGCCGGTCGCCGGAACTCCCACGGTGTTCGCGATGTTCTGCAGCATCGTTCGCCCCTGCGGGCCGCTGCCGGTTTCGCAGTGCATGAACTGGATGCAGCCATAGGGACCGAAAATGCTCGACAGCCGGCGGATGATCGGCTGCAGGTACGCCCAGTTGCCCATGTGGATGCTGGAGTTGTGGTCGCCCAGGTCTCCGTGGCCGTCCGATACCCCCGCGACCCCGGGAGCACCATGTCCGTGGAACCTTAGCAGGAACACGCCGCTGCCGGCCTCGTTGATGATGTTCGTGACGGCCTGCTCGACGCCGTTGCACATCCCGCCGATCAGGAGAGGGTTGCCGCCCGCACGCCTCAGGTCCTGGGCCTCGAGTTGATAAAGGCTTGGGTCGAACACATCAACGCAGTCGACGATCTTCAGATCGTTTGCCATTTGCGACAGCCTCGGCCACGTCATCTGCCCTACGGACCCGTCAGCGGCCAACCCTCGCGGGCGTTGAAACGCCTGGACCGCCGCCTTCGTTTTCTGCCCGAATACGCCATCCGCCACCAACGAACTCCCGACGCGAGCATTCAAAAGCTTCTGAAGAACACCAACCGCCGGGAGCCTGTCAGGGATACGCATTAATGGATACGACATAAGAACCTCCAGATCGAATTTCCGAAACCCACGCTCGAACGCCTTTCTCTCTGTTTTGAGAGACGATTCCACCCGCCGGCATTTGCGAAGTTAATTCGTTCGGATTTTTCGGCAACCTGTGATTCAATAGCGTCACCACGAAACCCGGAGACAAACGATGAAACGGATCCTGCTTTGCGCTTGCGTTATTCTTTCGTCCATCACCCCAAGTCTTGCCGTCGACATGAGCCGCGAGGTCGACGATGCCGCGGCCAGGTTGATGCCGAAGGTAATCGAATGGCGGCGACATCTTCACAGGTATCCGGAACTCGGCAACCGCGAGGTGAAGACGGCGAAATACGTCGAGGACCATCTCCGGCGGCTCGGCATCGAGGTGCGCACCGGCGTCGCTAAGACCGGCGTCGTCGGCATCCTGAAGGGCGCGCAGCCCGGCCCGGTGATCGGCCTGCGTGCCGACATGGACGGCCTACCCGTGACCGAGCGCAACTCGTTGCCGTTCGCTTCGAAGGAGACTGCCGAGTTCAACGGGCAGAAGGTCGGCGTTATGCACGCCTGCGGGCACGACACGCACGTCGCGATGCTGATGGGCGCGGCGGAATTGCTGGCCGGAATGAAGGACAAGATCAAGGGGACCGTCGTTTTCATCTTCCAACCGGCCGAGGAGGGGCCGCCGGCCGGCGAAGAGGGCGGGGCTGCTCTCATGGTGAAAGAAGGCGTTATGGACAACCCGAAGATCGACGCCGTATTCGGCATCCATATCAATTCCCAGACGCCCATCGGCACGATCAAATACAAGTCCGGCCCGATTATGGCCGCGAGCGATTGGTTCTCGATCAAGATCAAGGGGCGGCAGACGCACGGGGCATATCCGTGGGCCGGCGTTGACCCGGTCGCCGTCGCCACGCAGATATACACCGGGCTGCAGATGATCGTCGCCCGCCAGTCAAATCTCCCTAAGGCCCCGGTCGTCATCACCGTCGGGCGGTTCAACGCCGGCATCCGCGAGAACATCATCCCCGAGGAAGCCACCATGGCGGGCACCATCCGCACGCTCGACGCCGACATGCAGCGCGACGTACATGCACGCATCCGACAGACCGCGAAGAGCATCGCCGAAAGCATGGGCGCAAGCGTTGAGGTCTCGATCACGACGATGGCCCCACTCACCTACAATACCCCCGCCCTGGTCGAGAAGATGGTCCCGTCGCTCTACAAGGCGGCAGGGAAGGAGAATGTCATACTCGGTGAATGGGTCACCGGTGCGGAAGATTTCTCGGAATTCGGCACGAAGGCCCCGGCGTTCTATTTCAACGTCGGCGGGATGCCGCTCGACAAGAACCCCTCGACCGCGGCCCCGCACCATACCCCCGATTTCTTCATCGACGACAGCCGCCTCGACGTCGGCGTCAAGGCATTTGCCAATATAGTGTTTGACTACGCTCCTTGATCACTCATTCCTCACGGGCCGGCCGTTATCCTCTGAACTGCTCAAGCCTCTGTGTCCTTTGTGTTCTTCGTGTGAAACTGTTCTTAACACAAGGAACACGGAGTTTAGGACACAAAGTGCACGGAGCGAGAGCCGCGGACCAGATGAACTGACGATCCGTTAATCCTCTTTATAAAGGCAATTCGGGGTTTCGGTTCCGATCTCGCACATCCGTAATTTGCCGTTCGATCGCTGCAGTTCGTAGGTCGTGGTCGCGATCTGTGCCGGCTTCGTGAATCCAGTGCTCTTGCAGCTGTCCTTGCCGCGGACCGTGCCCGAAACATAGGTGAACGTAACGCGCGAGCCGCTGACGCTGATCCGGCCCTTCATCGAGGTGAACAGTTCCGTCGTGCACCCGTAGCCGGAAATGCTCGCGAAGTTCGAATAGTCGAATGTACCGTTCGCCCGGATATCGTGCTGGTTGGCCGCACCGTGTGCGCTGCGGTAATCGTTGGTGACGGTGTTCCGGTAACCGTAGGACGAAATGGAACCCTTCACCCATTTGCCCGCGAGCGAAGAAACCCCGACGCCTGTGGCCGGCGTGAAATTCTCTGCACTCGAGTCGTCAGACGAAGGTTCCGGTGTCGTCGAGCCCGCCGACGTACTGTTCTCCTCGTCCGTTCCGAACTCTTCGCGTCCGCGTTCGGCGTAGATGTCCAGGATCATTCGGTTGAATTCGTTCCCGCGTGAATTCCGAAGGTCGGCTAGGACGGCGGCCTCGAGTTCGCCCTGTAGGCGTTCGAGCTTGTCGTAGTCCCACGCGTTGATCGTCTCGACCGTTTTGATGAACTTGGCAAGGCCTTGCCGTTCGGCACCCTTGGCATTCCTCCAGTTCCTGATCAGGTGCTTTTCGAGTTCCGAGCGCTGTTCATCGGAAATATCGAGCATAAGAGCTCGGCTGTAATAAAGCAGGATCGCGTCCGCATTGGCTCGGGTCAACGGCGGATCGCCCGCGACAAGTACGCGACTGTTTTGGCCGAATGCCGCCGCTGCCGCAAAGCAGAGAACTGCGAGGATGTTCAGGGAAACAAGGATTCTTTTCATATGATTTTTGTGGAGATAGGCCGGGGTCGCGGACGCTCACTTCGAGATCCGCGTGGAGAAGGCCTATAGCCGGAAACTGTTAACGCGGATTAGGCTGGCGATCTGTATCTTCCTGTCGTGCTCGCTGGCGGTTGTTACAAAGAATAAAAAAAGGCGGCCCATCGAACCGCCTTTTTTAACCTCTTACCCTTTTTTAACTTTTCACCTTTCTAAGCCTGGTTGTGTGCTTCCACGAACCAGAGCAGCTTGTCGATGCTCTTCGAGATGCCGGTGTATATGTCGGCGGTGTCCTTGTCGCCGAGTTCGTCGGTGGCGTCGATGTTCGAACGGACCTTCTTCCCAAAGTCCGACATAGCGGTCGAGAGCGCATCCACATGAGCGGCCCCGTCACTGATCTCGTGCGGGTATTCGGCGAGTGATGACCTTTCGGCAGCGATCCTCACGGTGCCCATCGCGACCCCGCCGAGCGAAGTGACGCGTTCCGCGAGATCGTCCACGTGCGTGTCCATCTCCGTCGCGACCTGGTCGAACAGCTCGTGCAGGGCGATGAAACTCGGCCCCTTCACGTTCCAGTGGGCCTGTTTCGCCTGCGATTTAAGGTCCATCGCGTCAGCCAGGCTCTGGTTCAGCAGCCCGATCACTTTTTCCCTAGTTTCCTTTGCGATATCGATCTTGGTTTCGTGTAATTCCATATTCTCCCTCATTTAGAATTATTCTAATTCTAAAACAGTCAAATGTCAACAGCTTTTCCGACTTCGTGGGGCCGTTTGATATTCTGAAGATCAACCCCTTCAGACTAAGAATTTTATGCTACTGCTGCAAGCCCTAACCTGGACGCAATGGGTCACCTCGCAATATGAGCTGATCTATTCGACCGTTAACACCTCGATCCGCTCGATCGTCGAGGGGACCGCCGGGCGGCTGCCGTACCTTTTGGCGGGCGCGATCGTCATGCTGCTGTTCTGGCTGCTGTCGCGGTTCGTGAAGTGGGCGCTGATGTCCGGTTCGCGGCGGACGAGCATGGACAAGCAGCTTCAGATCCTCGTCAGCCGGCTCGCGGCGGGGTTCCTGATCGTTATCGGGATATTCGCATCGCTCTCCGTCATCATCGAATCGTTCGATTTCGGGCAGGTGATCGCGGGGCTAGGGTTCACGTCGTTCGTGGTCGGGTTCGCGACGAAGGATATCCTGAATAATTTCCTTTCCGGGATCCTGATCCTCTGGCAGAGGCCGTTCGCGCTCGGGGATTACCTTTTCGTCGGGAACAACCAGGGCAAGGTCGAGCACATAGGCGTTCGTGCAACGATGCTGCGTAAGGACGACGGGGAAGCGATCATCATCCCCAACGGCGAGATGTACTCCTCACCGC